>CAZOQQ010000012.1:0-25000 GCA_964582075.1 uncultured bacterium
CATGAGTGGCGTTCAGCCAGAAAGTAGATCATGACATCACTGGTGAAAACCCTGTCGTGATTAATGTTTCCTACGTAAATATGTTCATTCTCGGGAACTTCACGAATAACTGTATGAATCATTTCAACAGTATCGTTATCGATTATCTGATATCTTGCACGATTTATCCGTGATGCGTCACTGGGATCAATGCTTTGATGCGACATGATTCTCATTATAGCTATATATTTAATAACAGGAGTCACTGACAGTAACGCTATAATGAATACCGGAATGGATTTTGCCAGTACCTTCTTTTTCACTTTTTTGCTGAATGGGAATAACCTGTATAACAAAGGTATCAGAATAAGCGACATGATTATCATCGGAAAAAGATGAATTGGATCGGCTCTGAAGTAGGCCTGGATGAAAAGGAAAAGGGTAACCAGAGAAGTCAACAGAACCAGGAACAAATTTCTGCCCAACAGTTTTATTCTGCCTGTGATCCTGATAAAAACAGTCGCACAAATCCCAAATGCAGCAGCAAATAAAGGCAAATAATAGGGAAGGTTGCGAATAGTCTCAAGCAGAACGGATCGATCGAGTGAGAGAAAACTTCTTACTCCTCCTGGAATCATAAGGGGATATGGAATGCCCCTCACTGAAGGATGAATCCTGAAAGGGAATTCGTAGAAACTGTGTCTGAGATCCTGTATTGGGATTTTCAGAAAAAGCCAGATAATCACGGGGAACACCACAATGCAGAATCCCAGAAGCAGATAACTGATATACTTCAGGACGGAATGCAGCCTGTTTCCGGGATTTGATTGTCCTGAAAGATTGAACCATACAGTAATGGACAATGCAATCACTGATGATATAACAATATACAAACCAAAATCATGTCGAAACAGCGTGCAGATACCCTGCAGTACTCCAGCAGTAATGATCCATTTTCGAGCGGATCGTGAACTATTCTGCAGATGAATACCATCTGCAAACCGAAAAAGAGCAAATATCGCCAGAAGCTGCAGAAGTACAGCAATACCGGCATTGTATCCCGGTACATGACCGTAATTCAGCCAGAACAGGCTGGAAGCCCATACGACAATAGCCAGTATCCTGGAAGCACCGGTTTTCAGACAAAAGTGATAGATCAACATTGCAGAGAAGACTTCGATTGCAAGTGTATACAATCTTATGGTAAGAATGGTTGTTCCAAAAACAGTGTACAAAAACGCAACAAAATAGAACTGCATCGGACTGTACATAGTCCAGAAATCACGATAAGGTAAATCACCGGCAAGAACTCTCTCAGCGCCATAGGCAACAATACCCTCATCGTTCATCCACAAAGGCAATCGAATTTGATGAAAGAGGATTACTATGGACAGGATGAAAAGGATCAGGTATTCGATTCTTATCTTCTTAATGATATTCAGCACTGATACCCTATCATGCATTAACCCGAATCCATCATAAATAAGCATGGGAGGACGCTCCTGACTGAAGCACAAAGTTTACAAAACAGGAGCCTCCGAATGTCACGGACCGTTACAAATCATAATCATCTCTCATTCAAATTTCCAGGGCTTAAAAAAGGAAACAGTTGCTGATTTTTCGCGGTGGTCTCATCACGTCTGACATCGGAGGAATTCGTGTGCGCAAGATCGATCTGAAGTGGCAGGGGTTATCTGCACCGTATTCCGCCGGTAATGGCGGCATTTGGATATTGACAGATGCAATTATATTCGTTAAGCTGCTTCAATGTACCTGCATACTGTATATCTGCACTCTTTTAAGGAAGCTGGATTTATGAAATCATACTGTGTTTTATTCCTGATCAGTTGCGTGGCTTTCAGTAATGTGGTGCAGTTGGATGCTACTCAGGATGCCATGATATGGGAAGCGAGTCCCGGGTCAAATTACGGGAGTTCTTTTATTTCTTCAGCCTACGAATCAGGCTGGGCTCCATCTCTGATTCAGTTCGATATTTCTCCATACGCAGGAGTAACCCTTAACAGCGCATATCTTGAGATGTACTGTTATTCATCATTTACTGTTCCTGATACGATCAATGTCGTATACCGCCTCACTTCCGGATGGAACGAGGGAAATGTGTGCTGGAACAACGCTCCTGACCCGGATTCCACACTGTCTGTCACATTTCCCAAACCGAATGTCAACTCCTGGATATCCTGTGATGTTACAGTACTGGTGGAAACATGGCTGAACGGCAGTTTCACCAACAATGGTTTTATTTTCGGCAGGGTTAATCCCGGGAATGGCGGTGTAGATATACGAAGCAGAGAATTCAGTAACCAGGCATATCGCCCGAGGCTTGTGCTTGACTTCGTTCCATCGTCTCTGGAAAATTCTACTTTCGGACGTATAAAAGCAGTATTTTAACGGCAGAAGTCTCCAGACTCAGATCATCCGGTCATGTCACGTCAATCACCGAATGTTATCCCCTCACCCGATATGATTTCACCTGCTGTAAACGGTTCTTCGCCGGATGCTCCCAGAAGCTCCAGGGCCTTGTCCCGATCACGTTCATCCATGACGATAAGCATACCGGCTCCCATATTGAACGCCTTCCGCATCTCCGGGATATCAACATCCCCCAGCTCTCGGATAAGCTCAAATATCGCCGGTACTTTCCAGGTAGGCCTGATAATGGCGCCGCAATCCGCGGGAAGGATTCTTGAAAGGTTACCTGAAATACCGCCTCCGGTGATATGGGCCATGCCTTTCACCGTTTTTTCCGCCAGCAGTAACCGAAGAGCCTTCAGATAGCTTCTGTGCACTTCAAGAAGAGCGTCGCCGATCGTTCTGTCTCCCAGAAGGGAATGGGTGTCGAATGGAGACAGACCGGCGCTTTCAAAAATAACCTTCCTTGCAAGTGAATATCCGTTCGTATGCAACCCGTTGGATGGAAGACCTATAATAAGCATCCCGGGGCGTATTTCCGAACCGTCCACTATCATATCTTTTTCAACCAGACCGATTATTGTTCCCGCCACGTCGTAATCGCCTTCGCTGTAAAAACCGGGCATTTCCGCTGTTTCGCCTCCGAGCAGGGCACAGCCGTTTTCACTGCACGCCGCCGCAAGTCCTGAAACAATATCCGCTGCGGTCTCCGCTTCAAGCTTTCCGCAGGCTATATAATCCATGAAGAACAGGGGTGACGCTCCCTGTACAAGAATATCGTTCACGCAGTGGTTTACAAGGTCCATCCCGATGGTTCCGTATCTGCTCATTACTGACGCTACCTTCAGCTTGGTGCCTACGCCATCCGTACTTGCCACCAGGACGGGCTCATTCATACTGCTGAAATCGGCTCTGAAAAGGCCACCGAAATGGCCTATATCGGACAGAACATTATCCGTGAATGTACTTCTTACCACAGTCTTCATAAGGGAGATGGCTCTGTTTCCTTCAAGAATATCAACACCGCTGCTGCCGTAATCGACTGGTTTCATATCCTGAATTCCCCGAGCTGATTCGTGGAGAGGAAGTACTTCATTCTCGTATCGATATCATCGCGGGTCAATTCCCTGAGTTCTTCAACGCCGAAACCGCTGCAGGCGTAGCTGGCATTAACCGATCCATATGCCAGGCCCATCTTCATGCTTTCGAAATTCAGATCGCTGTCACTACCGGCAAGGTAACCCAGCATTCCCGAGGCAAAACTGTCTCCGGCTCCGGTCGGATCCACGACCTCCCTGAGGGGATAAGCCGGAAGTACGAAAGGTTCGTCTCCACCAAAGATCATCACCCCCGCAGATCCCATCTTGATAACGACATAACGCGGACCGGAGTTGATAATAAACTCGGCAGCCTCGAACAGATTCCTTTTATTCGATATCTGTATGGATTCCGAAGAGTTGACAAATACTATATCAACCCTGCTGAACACCTCAAGTACCTTGCTCCTCTGCTGGTCGATCCAGAGATTCATTGTATCAACGGCTATCCAGCGGGGATTGTGAACCTGCTTCAGCACCTGTAGCTGCAGAACAGGATCAATGTTCGCAAGAAAAATACAGGGAGTATTAACGTAATCGTCCGGAAGCCTGGGCTCGAAACTCGCGAATACCCCCAGTTCGGTACGCACGGTTCTGGCGTCTCCGAAATCAGGACCGTAAGCTCCTTCCCAGCGGAACGTGGGGCCCTGGCCTGTTGTAAGACCTCTGACATCGATTCTGCGCTCCGCCAGGAACCTTTTCTCCGATACAGGGAAATCCGGTCCTACAACCCCAACTATCCTGACGACATCGAAGCATCCTGCCCCCAGTGAAAAGTAAATGGCTGACCCTCCAAGGGTTTCCTCTACCTTCCCCGCCGGGGTTGTCACTGTATCAAGCGCTACGGAACCAACTACAAGTAATGCCATTTAAAACCAATCCTTATTAGTTAATACTACCGGTTTACATTCTATCGGGAGCATCGATCCCCAGTATTTCAAGCAAGTCACTGATACTTCTCCCGCATGCACCACACAGCATCAGACGAGCCGCTGAAATATCCCCGTTCTTACTGTCCACAACCCTTACATGCTGATAAAACCTGTGAAACCCGGTAGCCAGATTCGCAAGTATCTCCGTGATCCGGTGGGGTTCCATCGCTTCCGCCGCTGCCGCTACATCAACCGGAACGGTTTCAAGAAGACGCATCAGCTCACGCTCGTGTTCCCCGCCAAGGTATTCCGCAAGTTCAGCGGAAAATACAGCAGGCGGTTCAATGCCCGCTTCACCGGCCCTTTCAAGTATTCCGGCTATTCTCGCATGAGCGTACTGAACGTAGTAAACCGGATTCTCGTTGGATTGCTTCCTGGCGAGATCGATGTCAAAATCCATGTGAGCCTCCGCCCTTCTGGTAAGAAAAAGGTACTTGGTGACATCAACCGAGCCCACATCGTTTACAAGTTTCCTCAGAGTAACAAATTCACCGGATCTGGTTGACATTTTGATTTTCCTGCCATTTCGAACAAGAGTCACGAACTGGTGGATAACTACTTTCAGACGCTTTGCGACTTCTTCCTTACCGAGCAGACATTCCAGCGCTGTTGTAACATCACGGCTGGTATCAATATGATCCGCTCCGAACACATCCACTATAAGGTCATGGTTCCTTGCAAATTTGTTCAGATGGTACGCTATATCCGGCATCCTGTACGTGTACGTCCCATCATCCCGGACAATCACTCTGTCCATGGGTCTGCCTAGCGCTGTCAGCCTGAGCCAAAGTTTCTCCGAACCGTCTGTTTCGCTGTATACAAGGCTCTTACCGTCAACTCTAATCAAGGACAATCTTTCGATTGCATCGGTCACGGCATCGGGTATCAATTCGCTTTCGGCGAAATACCTGTCAAACTCAATACCAAGCAGGGAAAGGTCAGCTCTTATCATCTCCATAGCCCGTTCTTCGGCAAAGCTTACGAAAGTATCCCTGTCATTCTCCCATGTCAGTCCCGTTCCGCCTGAAGCTCTCATATCCGAAGCCCACTTGATAATGTAACTTCCATGATATCCTCCTTCGGGGATATCAGCATCTTCCGGAGAAGTATATCGGGCGGCAAGTGATTGTCCCAGAAGGTTCATCTGCCTTCCGGCGTCATTGAAGTAGTATTCCCTGCTTACCTTCCAACCGGAGACTTCCAGGAGGTTGCTGATGCTCTCTCCAAGAACAGCCTGCCTGCAATGACCCACGGTAAGGGGACCGGTTGGATTCGAGCTGACGAATTCAACCAGTGCTTCTCTTCCATGACCGTTATCGGGTACAAGCGAACGAAGTCCCGAAGAGGCGAGTACGAATGCGGTAGACGCGAGATAATCATCTGAAAACGTGAAGTTGATAAATCCGGGTCCGTCAACACTGACGGCTGATATCCCTTCGATTTTTCCGGACAGGACTTCAACGATTTTCACGGCAATCGATCGAGGATTTTCCCTGACAATTCCCGCAAGCTTCATGGCGTCCCCACACGAAAGATCTCCAAATTCAAGATTATCGGATTTCGATACTCCGGTTCGAAATTCCTTCGGAATGGATTCCTTCCAGATACTGCGCACGGCGAAATCCAGAAGCCGCTCCAGTTCAGCCCTCAGCATTACCGGAGTTATCATCCAGCGGCTCCTCCACATCATTGTATTCGATAACAGGAACATCACTCCAGAGCATTTCGAGATTGTAATAGCTCCTGGTTTCAGAAAGAAATATGTGAACAACCAGATCGACATAATCCATGAGTATCCAGCTGCCTTCGTCGTAGCCCTCCATATGGTGTCTGGTGAAGCCGATCTGCTTCGCAGTTTCTTCAACGTGATCCGCAATCGCCCTCGCCTGTATCCTGTTCTCAGCAGTTGCCATAAGAAATACTTCCATCGTCAGGGGGACATCGCTCATATCCAGCGCAACGATCCTGTATCCGTGACGCTGTCTGATGGCTTCAACAAGAGTATCGAGAATCTTATCGGTCAAGAAACACCTCCAAATTTATCAAAGGTAACTATTCACTGGAAAGGTTCACTTCCTCCATATCGCGACCCAGGCAGACGGTAACGTCCACCTTTGGAGGAACGCCTCCAGCGGGTACTTCCCAGACAATACAGTCTTCCGGTCGATCGAGGATACCGCAAATTATCCTTGCCGCCGAGATATCGTCCAGGTGGGAAATCAGAATAGTCTCTTCAAACGGTTTCACCCGGGTATCCGTGGGATCAAAAGGAGCAAGTATTACGGTCGAATCAGAGGAGGATTGCAGCAGTACCCGCTGGGTTCTGCCGGCAAGTCCTTCAATCTCGGTTCCGTTAAGGACAAGGACACTGATGGTATCAGGCTTGTTAATTTCTTCGATCCGTTCAGTTACCTCTGCCGAATCGGTTTCTGTTGTGCTGCCGGTACTCTCTTCATCACTGCCTTCTCCGGGAGGCGGCACGAGCACGGTTACAATAATAACTGCGATCGCAAGACCGGCTATTACCCATCTCCAGGGAAAACCTCTGGCTGCCGCCATCAATCCACCTTCCCGTTGAATAGATGCTTGAGCCGGCTGTAACTATCCTCCAGTGAAGCGGAGATTATTCTGGTTTCACCTGTAGTCGTCATGAAATTGGTGTCGCCCGACCACCTGGGAAGCATATGCAGATGCACATGACCTTCAATTCCTGCGCCGGCGCAATTGCCAAGGTTCCACCCTCCGTTCATTCCCATGCAGTTCATACCTTTCAGTAACGCTTTCTCACACTTGACCACAAGCCTTATCATGGTTTCGAGCTCCCCGCCATTCATGCTGGAGAAATCAGCTACATGCCTGAGAGGTACGATCATAAGGTGACCGTTGATATAGGGATACCTGTTAAGAACAACAAAGAAACCGCTTTCGCGGTGAAGAACCAGATTTTCTCTGTCTTTGCTTCTCTCACTGCCGATTCTGCAGAGAATACATCCGTCTTCCCGGTTGGAATCAGTCACATATTCGCTTCTCCATGGAGCAGAAAGGTGTTTCACCGGCTTCCTCCCGGCCCGGGAACGGAATAGGGTTCGATAACCGTACCGGAAGGCACGACAGTATCTATAAGAATACTTCCATCTCCAACGATGCAGCTGTCACCTACGATCGTCTTCCCCGAGAGCCTGACCAGCCTTCCAATTGAAACACCGGTTCCTATTTTAACGGATTCTTCGATCCAGACACTTCCAGGATCGGGGATATCAACACCGCACGAAAGATGAGCATCCAGAACCTGTCTTCTGAGGTTATCCGTCGCACGGGCCAGCTGCATCCGGTCGTTAACTCCGGAAACTTCCCTTTCGTCCTCCGCCACTACGGCGATGCAGGGCATACCCCTGCGTACAGCAATGGAAACAGCGTCGGTAAGATAGTACTCACCCTGGTCATTATCGGTTCCGATCTCGCTAAGCAGTTCGGAAAGCACGGAGCCGTCAAAAGACATGAGACCCGTGTTAATCTCAGATATTTCAATTTGTTCAGGAGTACAGTCCCTGTCTTCAACGATTGCGGAAAGCATATCACCTGACCTGACGATTCTTCCGTATCCCGAAGGATCAGCCGGGAAGGTTGAAAGCACGGCTACGGCTGCTCCCGCTTCCCTGCGGGATTCCTCCAGTTTCAGAATAGTACTGCTCGACAGGAGGGGAACATCGCCGAGAAGAATCAGTATGCTTTCAGCGGGTGTACTTTCAAGCCCGCACATAACCGCGTGCGCGGTTCCAAGCTGCTCCTCCTGAACCGCCCAGGAAACTCCCGCTTCCTCAAGGAGAGGTATAACATTCTCCCTGCCGTACCCGACAACAACAACCGGTTTTTTGTACCCGGCTTTAACCGCCTGCCCCACCACTCTTAAAACCATCGGAACACCAAGCACGGGGTGTACAACCTTCGGAAGAGGCGACTTCATCCTTTTCCCCAGGCCAGCGGCAAGAATGATGCAGGACGTCATGTATCAATCAAAGATGGATTGAGATTTCTGCTGTCCGCAACGACTACCTTCGCCTTCGGCGGACTTTCATCATCATCCACCCATACGTACTGCATTATGATCACCCTGTCGCCGGTATGGACAAGCCGGGCTGCGGCACCGTTCACACATATTACCCCGCTGCCTTTTTGACCTTCCATAACGTACGTCTCAAATCTCGTGCCGCTTTCAAGATCTGCGACCAGCACCCTCTCTCCGGGGAGTATTCCGGACATATCAAGAAGATCACTGTCAATGGTTATTGAACCCACATAATCAAGATCGGCTTCGGTTATTAACATCCTGTGCAACTTGGCATTCAGAAAGCACCTGTGCAAATTATTTCCTCCTTCGAAACCTCAGGGTTTTAGAATCACGTTATCAATCAGTCGCGTCTTTCCGAAATATACAGCAATAGCCAGAAGACAGGGGGTGGTCAGCATATCAACAGGTCTCAGCGAGTCGATGTCAACAATTTCAAGATACTGAATCTTCGCGAGCGGAGCCCCGGCGATAAACTCACGGACCCCACTGCAAATCTGATCCGTACGCCTCTCCCCCCCGGAAACCATTTCCACAGCCTTAGATAATCCTTCGAATATCACGGCCGCCTGTTTTCGTTCGTCCGGATTGAGGTATGAATTTCTTGAACTCATTGCGAGGCCGTCAGGCTCTCTGAATATATCCACGGCAAGAATATCCACATCCAGCCTGAGATCTTTTACCATTCTTTTTATAACCGCAAGTTGTTGCGCGTCCTTTCTTCCGAACACGGCAATATCGGGGCGTACTATACCAAATAGAACCGCGCATACCGTTGCGACTCCGTTGAAATGATCCGGTCTGTACTTTCCGCACAAATTTTCTGTAAGGCCGGAAACATGAACGGAGGTTGAAAATCCATCCGGATAGATTTCTGCCCCTGACGGGAAAAACACACCGTGAACCCCGGCTTCTTCCAGTTTGATCAAATCTTCGGTAAAAGTTCTGGGGTACGAATCAAGATCTTCTCCGGGTCCGAATTGGGCAGGGTTAACGAATATCGATACAATGACCCTGTCGGTTCTTTCAAGGGCAGCCGCGACAAGGCTGAGATGACCCCGGTGAAGGGCACCCATCGTGGGAACAAATCCTACTTTCATTCCCGCGCCGCGCCAGCTGTCGACAAGCGTTTTTACAAGATCCGATGTTTTCAATACTGGAATACCCGTCATCTGCGAACCCCCAACCTGGGAACGAAAGTCTCAATGCTTCCGGCATGGTTTTCGACCGCTTCCACAAGACGGCTGAAATCCTCTCCCTGTTGTCTGAAATCAGCATGATCCGTATTTACAACAAGTGTAGGATGCTTTCTTGCCCTGAAAAAATAATCGTTGTAAGCATCTATAAGCTTCTCAAGGTAGGATCTGCTGATGTCCGTTTCGAAGGATCTTCTACGGCTTGAAATTCTTTTGAGCAGTGAATCGGTTGAACCCTGGAGGTAAATTACCAGATCTGGCTGGGGGATGTCAGCCGCCAGAAGTGTGCAAAGCTTTTCGTACAGAGCAAATTCATCATCCTGAAGGTTAATGGAAGCGAATATTCTGTCCTTGGCGAACATGTAATCAGCAACGATCTTTTTTCTGAAAAGGTCAAGCTGAGCCAGATTCTTCTGCTGCCTGTAACGGCTGAGCATGAAAAAAAGCTGCGTTTGAAATGCCCAGGCCTTCCTGTTCTTGTAAAACCTCGGAAGAAAAGGATTTTCTTCCACTTCCTCCAGGATTGTTCCGGCTTTCCAGTTCGATGCAAGAAGGTTACAAACGGTTGTCTTACCCACCCCAATCGGACCTTCCACAACAACGTACCTTAAAGTCAGATGTTCACCTCCCAGAAACAGCCTTTCAACGGCACATCGTACAGAGTGAAGATTTCGCTGGTATCGGAACATTTCTTCAAAAGTTCCCCGGGCGAGAACTCCAGTCCGGGTATTTTTCCATGCCATACATCGGAAAGAGGTTTCAGCACGAATTTTCTCCTCTGTATCCCGGGGTGCGGCAGCGTCAGGTCCTTACCGTTTCTGGTAATATTCCCGAAAAAGAGCAGGTCAACATCAAGAGTTCTGGAAGCGTTGTTCTTTCTGACCGTGGAACCCATCAGAATTTCCGCTTCCCTGCAGTCTTCCTGTAATTCCTCAACGGTTCCATAGAAACTTCCGGCGAGAACACAGTTAAGAAAACTGCCCCCTTCAACACCTTCGAGAGGAGGCGTTTTATAAACACCTGAAAGCCTGAAGTTTCCCATACTCGTTCTTGAAAGAATGAAACGAATTCCCTCAATAAGATTTTTCATCCTGTCTTTCAGGTTACTTCCCATCCCAAGGGCATATTCAGCCATTGTAACTTCCTTCGACAGTAAATGAAGCAGATTCAAGTTTCAGACGTACCTGCGGAAAAGGCTTTGTAACGGTAACCTTCCATGAACCTTCGGGAAATGCTTTCCGCAGAACGTCCCTTATGTCGAAAGCCAGTTCTTCGATATAATCGTATTCCTTCCCCTCAAATTCCGCCAGAACATCGCAAACTTCAGAGTAATCAACAGACAGGCTGCCTGCAATCTCCCCCGTCCATACAAGTGATACGGGAACATCCCTGGATGAAATCTTCTCATGGTTTTCTGAGCCCAGTTTCAAGCGGATTATCATGTTCTTCAGATCAAGGCGGCCCTTCATTCGATTTCCTTTTTCAACCAGGCTTTTATCTTATGCCTGAAAAGCTCCTTCTGCTCCAGTCTTCCAATCGCCTGGTGGATCGATTCCTCGGGTACGGTAAGAGCAAAACGGATATATCCTTCTCCATACGTTCCGAACCCGCTTCCGGGAGTAACAACAATACCTGTCTGAGCTATGAGCTTACGCGCGAATCGCATGGACTGCGTACCCCTGGGCAGCTTGACCCATACGTAAAACGTACCCGGAGAATCGTAAACATCCCAGTCAAGCTTCCTGAGCCCTTCCACCAGTATCTGTCTTCGCCTGCCGTAAGAATCAAAATAACCTGAAATGTTCGAGTGCAGGGCTTTTTCAGCAGCCTTCTGAATCGCGGTGAATATCCCTGAATCGATGTTCTCCTTGGCACTCAGGAAAGTTCTTACAAGGTTACTGCCGCCCGCCACGAATCCAACTCTCCATCCGGTCATGTTGAATGTTTTGGAAAGACTGTGAAATTCCAGGCATACATCACCGGCACCGGGAATCTGAAGGAACGAGGCGGGAGGCTTTCCATCAAACCTTATATGGCTGTATGAGTTATCGCTGACTATCAATACATCTTCACGTCTTGCCCATTCAACAATTATCTTCATCTGATCAAGCGTCAGGACTGCTCCCGTAGGGTTGTTCGGATAGTTGAGAAAAATCAACCTTGCGCTGTCGATAACTTCCTTGGCAAAAGAAGTAAGATCGGGAACGAATTCGTTCTCCCTCAGCAGAGGAAGATCAACGGGAACAGCGTCCGCAAGAATGGCTGAAGCCCTGTATACAGGATAGCCCGGGTTAGGTACAAGCACTATATCTCCCGGATTGCAGAAGAAAATCGGAACATGGGCGATACCTTCCTTGGTTCCGATGACCGCACCAACTTCCAGTCCATCACCGATCAGTACGCCGAACTGCTCCCTCATCCATTTTTTCACGGCTTCAAGGAAAAATCCGCTTCCGGCTCCCTTAGGATACCGGTGGTAGGAAGGTTCAGCCACGGCTTTCATAGCTTCGTGAACAATGTCGGGTGGAGTGGGCATATCGGGATCTCCTATGCCGAAATCGATAAGTTCCATACCTTTTTTCAGAGCCGCTTCCTTCTGCCTGTCTATCTGCGCGAACAGATAAGGCGGAAGCATACTTACCCGTTCGGACGCGGAAATAACAACCCTTTTTCCTTTTTTCTTTTCTTTCAAATCAACCTCTTCGGGAATACATCCCATTTTTGAAATGCGTGACAAACTCCTGCATGTTAATATATGAATTTACCGGTCTTATCGTAAGACCTTGAATAACGTTCGCTTAACCTGAACTTACGGAACTGCTGAGGATTTATATTATAGTACCCGTAACAATAGTATTTTAACCTTCCGGAGGCAGTTATGGCAATCTTTGAATTACTGGCGTTATTACTTATCTCGACGCAGCCACCCGTTGCAAACATTATCCCGCATGAAATCACGGCCCACGGACACACACGCATAGACAACTACTACTGGCTGAATGATATAAATAATCCGGAGGTAATGAATTACCTCGAAGCTGAAAACGCCTACACCGATACGATGATGAGCGGATACACTTCCCTTATTGACACTCTTGTAACGGAAATGCGCAGCAGGATTTCCGACGAAGACGCTTCGGTACCGTACTACAGAAACGGCTACTGGTACTGGCATGAGTACAGGGAAGGTGATGAATACCCTGTTAACATGAGAAAAAGCGACCCTGACGGTGTACCGGAGGTTCTGCTTGACGAGAACGTTCAGGCCGCCGGAAAGCAGTACTTCGCAGTTGAGGCGATAAGCATAAGTCCCGATAATTCAACACTCGCCTGGGCATTCGATACAACTGGAGGACACTGGGATACTTTTATTTTTCAGGATATCCGGACGGGAGAAGTACTGGATATCATCCATAACGTATCCGGCGATATAGCCTGGGCCGCCGATTCAAGGATGATCTTCTTCGGAGTGAATGACTCTACCGGAAGGACCGACAGGATAATGCGCAAGACAGTCGGTTGTGACGATGAAATCTGTATCTACAGGGAGAACGATTCCACATTCTGGCCATGGGTCTGGAATTCAAATGACAGAAAGTGGATAATAATTTCGACATCAAGCACACTCGAATCTGAATGCAGGGTTCTCTCCACCGCGTCGCCAAGGGATTCATTCAAAGTAATCCAGCCGAGAACCAGGAATCTCGAGTACTACATCGAACCCATCGGCGATACATTCTATATCCGCACAAACGCTGACGGTGAGAATTTTTCAGTCATGCAGGCTCCAGCTGAATCGTTTTCAATGTCCGAATGGAAAACGGTTGTACCGTATTCGGACAGTGTCCTTGTAGAAGGAATTGATATCTTCGATGATATTCTTGCCGTTTCGGTAAGGACGAACGGACTTATGAAGCTCTACATCGTTAACAGGGAATCCGGAGAAGGATACTACGCAAATCTGGGCGATGAGGCTTCCACTATTTATACATCGGCGAATTACGACGCTTACGCGGATTCCATAAGGTTGTTCTACACTTCAATGACAACACCATGGTCCACCGTGGCATACGATATTGAAGCCGACACAATGCGGGTTCTGAAAACGGAAGATGTCGGGAACGATTTTGACAGGTCGCTGTACGAATCCCACAGGATAACCGCTCCGGCAGAAGACGGAACCATGATACCCATAACACTTGTTTACCGGACTGACCTTTTCCATGAAGGAAAGAATCCTCTGTTGATTTACGGATACGGAGCGTACGGCTCAAGTATGGACCCCATGTTCAGTTCCACGAGACTCTCCCTCCTTAACAGGGGTTTTGTATATGCCATCGCTCACGTCAGAGGTGGAAGTGAAATGGGCCGCTGGTGGTACAACCAGGGAAGAGTCCTGAACAAGAAGAACACTTTCACCGATTTCATCGATTGCACTTCGTACCTAATAGCAGAGCACTACTGTGATCCCGCTAAAATTGTCGCCATGGGGGAAAGTGCCGGCGGACTCCTCATGGGGGCTGTAATCAACCTCCGACCCGACCTCTGGCGTGGCGTGGTCGCGGGAGTTCCCTTCGTCGATGTTCTTACCACGATGCTTGATCCTTCGATTCCGCTTACAACAAACGAATACGAGGAGTGGGGAAATCCCGGTGAGAGTGAAGAGGCGTACGAGTACATTCTTTCCTACTCGCCTGTGGACAATCTTAGTGCGGTTGACTACCCGGCAATCTATTCCTATACAGGTGTCAACGATGCACAGGTGGGTTACTGGGAACCCACTAAATGGATAGCTGGAATACGGAACCTCAATACCGGCAGTAACCCAGTTCTTCTAAGTATTAATATGGGGACGGGACATGGCGGCGCTTCTGGACGTTTCAGCTGGATCCGTGATTACGCGAAAGAATACGCTTTTATCCTTGGGTTACTGAATGAAGAACAGGAAATACCTGATTAATTTGCCGTACTTCGAAATCCATCTTTGCCGGAACTTCTCCCGCGGGTTCCTACTCCTCGGTGTCCGCCCGCCTGAACATGCTGAAAAGAAAAGTCCGCGAAACCAATACTTCATGATTACAATCGGCACAGGCGTTATTCCGTTCGGAATACTCTAACCCTTCACGTAAGTTCTAAGCCAGTCCTGAGTTTCCCGTAGAACATGAAGAATTGATTCCCGGGCTCTGTAGTTGTGGCTTTCAAGCGGCAGCATGACAAGTTTCGCAGTTCCTCCAAGCCCTTTCAAAGCCGCAAACAGCCGTTCACTCTGCATCGGAAATGTACCGGAATTATTGTCCGCCTCTCCGTGAATAAGGAGTAACGGCTCGTTTATCATGTCAGCGCTCATGAATGGCGACATCTCAATATAGATATCCCCGGCTTCCCATAACGACCTGTCCTCAGACTGAAAACCGAATGGAGTCAGAGTTCTGTTGTAGGCTCCACTCCTTGCCATCCCTGCGGCGAACAGATCCGTATGAGCAAGAAGATTGGCTGTCATAAAAGCTCCATACGAATGTCCACCGATGGCTATTCTCTCAGGATCGGCAACTCCCAGCCTCACAACTTCGTCAACTGCCGCCCGTGCGCTCATGACAAGCTGCTCGATAAATGTATCGTTTGGCTGTTCATCTCCTTCCCCCACGATAGGCATGGAGGGGTTGTCCAGAACCGCGTAGCCCTGGGAAAGCCAGATTACGGGAGACCACCATCCGATATAATCGAACTTGAACGGCGAACCTGAAACCTGTCCCGCGGCGGAGGCTGAACGATACTCCTGCGGATAAGCCCACATTACCATCGGAAGCGGACCATCTTCAACTTCGTAACCCGGAGGCAGATACAGTGTAGCTGAAAGGTCAACCCCGTCCTCACGTTCGTACCTGATAAGCTCCTTGTGCATACCGCTGAAAACAGTTAACGGATTGGAATAAAAAGTTACCTGTGTTTCGGAACTGTCACGCACATCCCAGACAAAATAGTTCGGGTATCGATCTACCGATTCACGGCTGAAAAGAATCCGCGTGCATTCATTGTCAATAAACCTGTAAGGACGTTCGAAGCTGGGCGGCTGCGAATGAAACAGTCTTTCAACTGACATCGTATTCAAATCCAGTCTATCGAGAAACGGCCTGTCACCTTCCGATGAAGCACCTCTGCCCGACAGGTATATAGAACCGCCGTCCGGGGAAGTTACAAGCAAGTATTTTCCCCTGCTGTTAAGACGGATTACGGGAGATCCGGGATCGTTGTACCTGTCCTCCCATGAACAGTCAACAAGCAGGTCGGCTTCAACACCGGGCTGCCCCGGTCTTATTCTCCATGCTCTCTGATTTCTTGTCGGCCACCACCATTCGGAAACAATCGCGAGCGAATCGTTCCCCCATTCGATGTCAGAGAATCTCTGCCCGAGAGTGAAGAGTTCCAGCGGATCGGAATCGAAAGGAGCATCAAGTGTAAACAGCCTGTCTCTGAATTCAGCTTCGACTCCGGCATCTCCTCCGTCAAGCGCTTCTACCCAGCAGAGTGTGGCATCGGTATCACTCCTCCATTTGATATTCCTTGGACCTTCGAACGTGCTTCCCGTAGTAATGGGAACAGCGTCCCTTACTGGAAATTCAGCAACCCCGTATACCTTATTACCCTCAATATCCCATACTTCAACGAGTTCCGAAAACCTTCCCGCTGTAACCATGTAGGAAAACGGTCTTAGAAGTCGGGAAACCAGGATGTATTCAGCATCAGGTGATGCAGAGTAGTACCAGATAATTCCGGGATCTCCCAATTTATCGATGCTGCCATCCATCCGGACAATCGAAAGCTGCGAAGTCAGGTAGTATTCAAAAAGATCTTCATCAAAGGAATTTTCCAGAAGGTCTTCGTAAGTTCTGGCCGGTGCCTCTTCTCCGGTCGTCTCCTGGATGACGGGACCCGAAGGAACAGGATTTTCAACCGGTGGTCCTACTGTATTTTCGGGGACCATGCAGCAGATAATACCGGAACCGTCCGAAAGCCATTCGGGCCATTCGTTGGCTGTAAGACTAACCACGGGTCCGGTCAGCTTTCTGGCAACAGCCGTTTCCGTGTCGATTATCCAGAGCTCAACCCCCACTGAGGTTTCGTTCGTAAAGGATATTTCGGATCCGTCAGGTGACCAGTTCGTACCGAGTATCTGAGGATTCTCGGGCATTCCCTGTATTTCCACCGTTTCAAGCTCAGGGTATCTAAGTATCATCAGATCAACAATTTTCGTTCTGCGGGTCGGAGAGAAAGTCTGAGGACTGAACCGCATGCCAGCAAGTTTCATTTCATCCCGGGCCAATTCCTCAATCGAAGGATTTCTCTGAGGAACCTTCAGAAGCCAGTTCCGAAAATCGGGAGAAACACTTGTCCAGGGAGCCCATTGAACATCAACTATGTCAATCAGTGCCTGATCTGGTTCCAGATAACCTTCGGATGCGAAACCCTCCCCAACCGGCAGTACCACCGCGAATATCAACCCGGCGAAAATTCCCTCAACTACATGCTTCATACTTCCCCAATCAGATTTCCTTCGGTACAGTAATGAGTACTTCAATAAAAATACCACTTATGGACATGTAAGCAATTGGAATATATAAAATGATGAGTTCTAAAACTTCTGCTGTTTCCAACAGCGAGAAATCATAACATGAAAGGTTGAACATGAAGTTAGCATTTCTATCTCTTCTTTCCCTTTCGATACTGGCGCTTGCGGACTGGGTTGATTTCGGGGCGCGGGATATCGATCACGCGACTATATCGGTTATCGAGTCCACACCAACCGGCATGGTTGTCGACGTGGTTATCCCTGGAATATACCTTACCGAAACCTCGGAGAATGGCCTTGATTTCAGTATTCTGAGCATTCCGGGCGCGACAATGTCCGCCCTGGAGCCCGGTTACCCCCAGCTTCCGATTATTTCATTTCTGGCCGCCATGCCTTCGGACCCTTCCGTCACCTTCACCGTTGAAGCGATGGAAACGGTTGATCTGGGACATGTCACTCCCTACCCCATGCAGCCCATACAAATGGATAATACCACCGAACCCCCGCCCTTCACATACGAACCCTCTGCTTACCAGGATAAAGCCTATCCTCCGGAAACGGCTCAATACAAAGTGGACGGTATTCTGCGCGGGGTAACGGTAGGACGTTTCGCCATCAATCCGGTTATCTGGAACGCGTCGACAAACGAACTTTCAGTCCGCAGCCACATAAGACTGAGGATCGAGTTCGGCGGAACCGTAAGCGTTGATGAAAGGCTGTATTCCAGCTTTTTCGAGCCGACATACAATCAGATGCTTATCAACGCCGACGTACTCGGAGAACCCCGAAGGACAACAAACGCGCATGCTTCCGGACCCGTTTACGCCCGTAACATGCGGGAAGCAAGGGATATTGACGCGGCCCATCTTCTTATAATCGCGGGGGATGGTTTTACCAATGCGATGTTGAACGAATTCGTGAATATGAAATACAAACAGGGTTACCTTCCCGCGGTTGTTGCCGCCGGAACCTGGACATACACGCAGATTAAGAACTACATAAAGGATGCCTACGATAACTGGACAATTCCACCCTCGTTCGTTCTTATGGTGGGAGACGGACCGGAGCTTACCGCTTACAACTCACCGGGAGGAATCTGGAGTGATAACAGGTTCGTCTGCGTGGACGGAAACGATTACATGGCTGACATCTACCACGGCAGGTTCGCCACATCCACCGATTCTTTCCCGAATGTCGAAGAGAAACAGATGAAGTGGCAGTTCGATCCTGTCATGGATTCCGATTTCTGGAACAATATCCTGACCGCCGGCATGCTGGAAGTAACGGGAACGGTTTCCAACAGATGGTTCCTTTACACCTGTGAAACCGTACATGATACCTACGAGGATATATACGGTAAAACCGCCACGAGGGTTTACGTCACCAACGCTTCAGCCTCACCCCCCTATTACTACAATCCCGGTCTCCCCTCGCATGGTGAAGAGATCCCTTCTGAGATCACTTACAATGGAACTACCCAGAATATCATAGATTCCATAAATGACGGTGTTTTCCTTGTCCAGCACAGGGATCACGGAGGTGTGAATGGATGGGTTCATCCTCCTTTCCTCATCTCGGATCTTTCGAACCTCACGAACGGCCTGAAAGCACCCGTAGTATTCAGTTTCAACTGCCTCACAGGTCAATTCTACCAGAACCTCTGTTTTGCCGAATCACTTCAGAGAATGCAGGGCGGCGCCACGGCAGTTGTAGCCGCCTGCTCAAATTCTTACAGTTATTTCAATGATTACATGATTTTCGGATGCTACATGAGCTTCAACGATGATTACGTCTCACCGCCTTTCAGCTACACCAACCCTTCCGGCGGCTACCTGGCGGGACAGATGATGATGAACGGCAAGCTGGAAATGCAGGCTGCCGCTCCATTCAACCCTTACTCGAGCAGCTGGGAAAGTTACGCGGAAACAGAATGGGATCTGTTCATGGTCTTCGGAGATCCCACCATGGATATGAGAACGGAAGTCCCCTTCTCAATTAATGTCAGTGCACCGGCGACTCTTGCGACAGGAACCACCGAGGCAGCGTTTACGGTATCATCATCGGCGGCTGGGTCCATAGAAGGAGCTCTGGTCTGCCTAATAAAAGAGGATGAAAGCATTTACTCCACCGGTAATACGGACTCCACCGGATCGGTCACGCTTACGTTTGACTCGCTCGTTTCCGCGACCGAGCTGAACTGGATGGTTACGGCCCACAACGCGCTTCCGAAACTGGGAATCATAAACGGCGTGGGAATAGCCGGGGAATCACCTGGCGTGTCGTTCAGTATCGGGACACCCTTCCCCAACCCAGGGGAATCGATGGTTTTCCCCGTTACGGCCTCGGTTGCAGCTTCCTTCGAGCTGACCATCTACGACCTTTCGGGAAGAGTCGTTGAAACCCTGTATTCGGGTGAACTTGCGGAAGGTTCACACGAATTCCTGTGGAACGGTACTTGCAACGGTTCTCCCGCTCCTTCGGGAATCTACATTGCGAAGTTCGTTACACCCGATGAACCCGAAACTGTCCGAAGGGTTGTGCTTCTGAAATAACCTTCTCAACGAATGTTACCCGCTCCGCCTTCCGCGGGGCGGGTTTCTTCCAGCAATGAAAACAGGGGCGACACTTTGTGCCACCCCTTTTATCATGAAAGATACTGGAATTCAGTTGATAATCGTTTATTCCGTTGTTTCCCCGGAAGGTGCTACCATTTCGGTAACTTCTTCAACTTGTACCATTGCGCTATCGACCGTTTCACCGACTTCGTTTGTGAGTGAATCAAGGGTTTCCTGTGCTTCAGCAGCGGCTGAATCAAGAGCTTCCAGAGTTTCCTGTGCTTCAGCGGCGGCTGAATCAAGGGCTTCCTGAGCTTCCTCGGTAACTGCTTCAGCGGCTTCGGTAGCTTCCGCAGCAGCCTCTTCGGCTGCTTCAGCGGCTTCCACTGCGGTGGCTTCAGCGGCTTCGGTAGCTTCCGCGGCAGCAGCTTCAGCTGCTTCTACAGCCTGATCAGCGGTGTTTTCAGCATTCTGACCTCCACAACCAACGGCAAGCACAACAAGGAAAGCAGCAATTATTCCAGTTATAAGATACTTCACTTGAACCCCTTTCAAGTTTTCTGATTTACATTACTATAAATGAAAAGCATATCGCTATATACAGAGGTGATAAATAAGGATATCGAAAATGAATGTCAAGAACGATAAACACTTGAATTACTTCAGCTGCGGATTCGCCTGCTCCGGACAAATTAACCGATCGACAGGTTACGCTACAGCAGTCGCTGAAGTACCTTCGAAGTATTTCTGAAATGAACTTTGGCTATCTCGTTCAGGATATTCGTTCCAAACCTCTCTACGAATCCTCTGACAACTTCATCGGTTTTTGCTCCGGAACCTGAAACCGCCCTGGTTCCGAACTTTCGGAAAATACTGTCCAGTCCTTCCAGGTACGCATCCCTCGCGAGTATTGACGCGGCGGCCACTGCGGGGTCAGACTCTCCCCTGACCCGGAGTTCAAGCCTGTAATCCCCTTCGGGAAGAAGGTATGCAATACGCTTCTCGTTACTGAACTTATCAATAATGATACTTTGTGGTATCATTTTTTTATTAAAGAGTTCCGAAATAGCCCCGGCGTGACATTCTGCCAGCAGATCAAGACTGTTCATCCCTTTCTTTGAAAGCTCGTTGAATCCGGCGTTGTATTCCTCTGGAGAAACGGATACTATTGAGAAACGGCCACGGGAAATGCTTCTGATTTTCTCCGCGAGATTCCTAACGGATTCGTTACTCAGCATTTTTGAATCTGTAACGCCGATCCCGCTGTATGCTTCCGCAAGCCTCCGATCAGCAAAAACCGCGGCGACGGTAAGCGGTCCCATGTAGTCACCTTTTCCAGCTTCGTCGGAACCGATCCACGTTTCATAGGACATTACTGGAGCATCCGGTAACAGGAGTTCCCTTATTATTTTTGAAAGATGAATGTCACCACCTGCGGGAACAACAGAGAATCCCTTCTTCTTCGAATAGTAAAAATTGATGCCGCAGTTCCTGCTGCCATCGCTGAACGTAATTCTAACACCGTTGGAAAGTATTCTTCTGTTCGCCGCTGTAATCCCGTTCTTTTCAAGGGTTACTACCGCGGCATCAACCCGGCTGTCAAGGCTTCCGGGAAAATTCACCGTGGCTCAACAACGCAGGTATCAAATCCGGGGTTGGAAACCTCGACAGGCACACCTTCAGTATAGTTTTCAAGCACGCATACTATTTCGCCGATCACAATAGCACTGCGCATAAGAACCGGCATATGGCGTTCATCGTCCGTAAGCCATACCCAGATTTCTCCCTGCTGATCGAACAAACCCTGTGACTGAAGAGAAGGCTGAACCATGATACAGTCGAACTCTCCGGCAGGTACCCTAATGTGGTCTTTTTCGTGTACCGTGATTTCAAGAGGGTAATTCCTGTTATCAATATGACTTTCTATGTAATATGTACTCCCGACTTCCAGTGGCAGCGTCCTGGCATAGTAGAGACAACTCAGAACATCCAGAGCGTGTGGGGGAATCTCCATCTCCATAAGCGAAGAATCGGTTTCTTCCGGGTAGTAAACCATCCCGGCATCCTGATCAAAAAACACTTCCTCCTGGTATGAAAAATCGCCCTCATGCAGGTTCTTTGAAAATTTGAGGGTATGGAACTGCACTATATCCAGAAGGGCTTCATTTACATCGTTAACTTTGAAAAAGGTACTGAACGCCGGATTGGACGTGGCTGTAGCCGATATTCTGTACGCCATCAAACCTTCGAACTGTTCTGGCCCGGTAACGGCAAGAACCGCTGTCCCGGCTTTGATAATGCCGTACTCTACACTGAACTCCAGTCTTTCTCCCGGTCCGAAAGCGTTGTTTTCAACGTATCTCGGCAGGTATTCCTCGTAGGATGTGTCAATCTGCAGCGAATCGGCGCACAGTAAACTTATTACGATAAAAACTGCTGTCATTTCAACCTGCTTTCTGCGTTACTAATGAAGATACCTGTCAGAAGGAATTCTGTTCCCTTTCGTCAATTTATCAAGAGCAGTATTCCATTGTTCCGCGACCACCCGGTAACTGAGAGTATCAATGCACATTTTCCTTGCTTTCCTGCCCATACGGAGAACAAGAGACGGATTCCTCATAAGAAACTCCGCCTGGGAAGCCAGTTGCCTGAAGTTTCCCGGAGAATGGAAAAGACCGGTTCTGCCGTCATCCACAAGATCCAGAAGCCCGTTAGTCGCCGCCGCCAGAACAGGAAGTCCCGAACTCATCATTTCCATTCCTGCCCGAGAGACAACTTCGCTGCCAAGGCTGGTAACAACCCCCGCTGCTCCCCTTGCTATGATACCCCTCACGTCCTCTACTTTGCCCGCAAGGGTAAGCCTTCCCCCAACTCCAAGACTTTCGGCAAATGCCTTCAGTTCGCCCGCCGACTGCTGGCTTGGAGGACCGACTATCACGGCTTTCACTTGCTTCGGAAGAAGTTTCAGGGCCTTTATCAATGTTCTGTGCCCCTTCACGGGGCTTAGTCTTCCAATGGAAACCAGAAGCGGTTCGGAAAGATCGGGTTCCGTGTCGGGAGTGAAAAAGTCCGTATCGACCGGATGAGGTATTACCGCTACGTATCCTTTTCGCTCACCAATATAACCCTTTTCAAGCATGAAGGACGACGGGAAGACCACCAGGTCAGTCTTCCCGTCCACCATCTTCCATAATCTACCCGAACGGGGTCTTCTGATATCACATCTTATTCTTACCATTGGAATATCTCGCGCGACCAGCGCGGAAGCCGTCTGACCGTCAGCCCTCGTTGTACATATCACATCGGGGGCAAAATCTTTAATAAGCCTGCGGAAAGGTAACAGTCCACTGAAAAATGCTGACTTCTGAAGGTTCATTCCCGCACATTCCAGACCCTCCGACGCGGCGGCCCTGCTTACCTGACCGTCGGGAGCCGCCTGCACTATAACGGTATGTCCGGTTCGGGCCATCATCCTGGCCAGGGCTATCCCGCCCGCCGCGGAAGCATCCAGACCGATACAGTTAATGGTAACAAGAATTCTCAGTTCGACTCCAAAGGTTTTCTATTGCCGGTTTCCAATTTATAGTACTAAAACCATAACCGCAATATATCAAAGGAAAGGGTACGCATGAACAGCTTCTCCCCATCGGAGCGAATGAAGGCAATAAAAATGCCTCCTATAGCGAATATCATGAAAAGAGTATCACAACTGAAGTCTTCCGGTAAAAGGATATACAGCATGGCTCAGGCTACTCCATGGTATTCACCGCCATCAGGTGTACTCGATGACTTCGCACTGAAAATCAGGGAACCTTCCCTTCACGGATACAGCCCCGACCCGGGTTTCCCATGGGCAAGGAAAGCCGTGGCTGAGGATTTCAGGATCAGAAGACACATCGACTTGGACCCCGAAAATGAGATTCAGCTTACATGCGGAGCAAGCCAGGCTTTCCTCAGCGCTCTTCTCACCGCGTCGTCGCCCGGTGACAGCGTGGCGGTTATAGAGCCTTACTATTTTGACCATACGTTCGCTATAAAGTTCTGTGATCTCGGTCTGCGTTCGATACCCATGGCGGAGGATAACGGAGGATGGATACTGCCGCTGGACGATCTGAACAGGGTTCTTCCCGAAGTTTCCGCGCTTGTTATAGTAAATCCGGGAAATCCCACAGGCACGGTTATTCCGGATTCTGTACTGGTACGTATAGCCGATATGACCGCGGACACCGGCACTTTTCTGATAATCGATGAAACCTATGAAAGGTTCGTATTCACAGAAGATTCATGGCACCCCTGGCAGGGTAAACACAGCAGGCACGTTCTTACACTGGGAAGTTTTTCAAAGAGTCTTGGAATGCCCGGATGGAGGCTCGGTTATCTTTTCGGGGCTGCAGATCTGCTGGAACAGACGATCAAAGTGCAGGATTCAGTTGTTATCTGTCCACCTTCACCATCTCAGTATCTTCTTGAGAGAACCCTGCGGGAACAGGAATGGATTTCGGAAATGTCGCGCGGGATAAGAACGCGACTGGAACTCTGCAAAGCGGCACTCAGGAGTAACACTTCTCTTTCCTGGAGAGAATCCGGAGGCGGCTTCTTCACCCTGGCGGCCTGCGAAGGTAACCTGTCATCCATGGACGCGGCCCTGTATCTCTTAAATGAATACGGGATAGGAACAATCCCGGGTTCCGCCTTCGGAGAATCGGGAGAAGGTCACCTTCGCATCAGTTTCGGATGTCTTTCCGATGAAGAACTGGAACCAGCGATGAAGCTTCTTTCCGAAGTATCACTTCCCTGACAGGCGGAGAATCCTGCGGTAGTTTCTTCTGACTTCGAGCATGAAAGAATCGAACCTTCCATCTTTGAAATCGGGAAAACTGTGATCGGGAGCGGTAAACCGGCCGTAGCCGTACCGCAGGCAGGTGTGCGCCCAGACACCACTGCCGATGTAAATTTTATCGGGAGCGCTTTTGAAGGACGCGAGCACGAATTTTCCGAAATCCATGTATCCCGGATCGATATTCACTCTCCTGTTGCTACCGCTATCCAGGAACCGCTCTTCGATTTCAGCACAGAATAGTTTCCAGTCGGCAAGAAGGGATGCGTCCCTTAGTACTTCAAAGCTGAACCACTGCCTTGTCAGTTCTCCCCCCATCTCATCTTCATAGTAGTCCGACA
>CAZOQQ010000013.1:0-24825 GCA_964582075.1 uncultured bacterium
CTGATTCTGTTTTCCGGTACAGTATGGTGTGCAGCAGAGGATGTGAAAAGCACTTCATCCCATCCTCGGATTCTTCCAGAATCCCTGTGGCCATAAGCATGTTCAGGGAACTCAGAAACCGCTCGTCAGCTGTTTCATCGGAAAGTTTTCGAAGAAGATTCGTCGGGAAATGCTCGCCTATTACGGAAGCCCGCTGAAGCAGACCGAGTTCCTCCCCCGACAAACTGTTCAGATGATAGTTTACAACGCTTTCAACGGTACCCGATATTAGAAAATCTCTGTAGTCTTCCGTAAGTATCCAGCGCTCTTCATTTGAAACGGTATGAAGGATATTTCCGCGCATCAGACCCTTCAGTATTTCGCCCGTGAAGAGGGGGTTTCCTCCTGTTACGGAGAAAAGCCATTCAGAAAACTGATTTGAGAAACTCGTACCAAACTTTTGCTCCAGCAGCTGTTCTGTATCGGCAGAAGATAAATTACCCAGGCTTATACTGTGGATAAGCCTGTCTGTTTTGAAACCTTCAACAATCTCTTCGAGTTTTGTGTTGTCTTCGTGTGAACGCATCGTTGCCAGCAACAGAACGGGCAGATTGTCTATTCGTCTCACCAGGTAATTCAGCAGTTCCAGCGAATCGTCGCTCATCCACTGAATGTCATCCAGAATGATGAGGAGTGGTTTGGACCCGGCAAGATTCTCAAAAAACCGCTGGAACGAGTACAAAAAAGAAAGGTTCGTTGAAGAGGATGCGGGTTTTGGTGAGTCAAGTGGGTAATATCTGCGAAGTTCCGGGATCAGATTCAGGAAATAGGAGGAGATTTCAGGTTCCAGATACTTGACCATCCACCTGCGATCGTGTTCCAGGTCACATAGAAAATGCTTCACCATCGAGGTGAAGGGGGAAAACGGTCTGGTTTCGGCCTTTATCGCCCTGCCCTGCAGCACGTGCAGATTATGGTTTCTGGTTCTTTCTTCGAAATGCTGCAGAAGCCGGGTTTTCCCTGAACCTATTTCGCCTTCGACAAGAATGAATCCTCCGTTGTAATCAAGGGCATTTTCGAAATATTCGTCCAGCAAACCAAGTTCGTTTTGTCTGCCAACAAAAGGTATCAGGTTTTCAAACAGATTTTCCTCCCTGCCTGTGTATAACGAGTCAGATAAAAGTAATTGAAAGCTGTGCGGCGCGGATTATGGAATTTAAGATAAATATCAGTCAGCGAAATAAGAAAACCCGGCCACAGGGTTCCAATCTTCCCTGGCCCGGAAAAATATCACACAAATGTTCTGCCTGTGCAAGAAGCGGACTACGTCCGGAGAGAAGCCCGGGAACATCTGCAGAGTTCTTTGAAGGCTGAAAGATCAAGTGGTCGCCGATGGCAAGTGTCATCTGTTAAGTAGCGAAAGGGTGATAAATTTCCATATAGTATATATTCCATTGATTATATGGGTGGGAGGATTTATCCTGAAAAACACGGCAGTTGTGCTTTTAAGCGGGGGACTGGATTCAACCACGACTTTGTACATGGCCAGGGATGAAGGTTTCCGGATCCACGCTCTATCTTTCCGGTACGGGCAGAAGCATTCAGATGAACTTGAATCGGCTGTTTTTGTTGCCGGAGATGCGGGCATAGAGAATCATGTTACAGTTCAACTCGATCCGGGGCTTTTCGAAGGATCGGCACTTACGGGATCTGAGCAGGTTCCCGAAAACAGGACTATTAAAGAGATGGCCGGTAAAATTCCTGCGACCTATGTGCCGGCCAGGAATACCGTTTTTCTCGCGATGGCGCTCGCGTACGCTGAAGTAATCGGATCCCATGATATTTTCATAGGTGTAAACGCTCTGGATTACAGCGGATACCCGGATTGTCGACCCGAATATATCGATGCGTTCCAAAAACTTGCAAATCTGGCTACCCGGGATGCCGTTGAGGGAAAACCTGCAAGGATCCATGCCCCTCTGCTGCACATGACCAAGGCCGAAATTATCAGGGAAGGACTGAAGCTTGGCGTGGATTATTCAAAAACGCACAGTTGTTACAATCCTGACGGTTCCGGCAGAGCCTGTGGCAGGTGCGATGCCTGCAGGTTAAGATTAAAAGGTTTCAGGGAGAACGGTATGGAGGATCCAGCCTCGTATTCCTTCAGAGGATTTTAATGTACCGGGTAAAGGAAATGGTTTACACTCTCCAGGGGGAGGGGTTTAATTCGGGTAAAGCTGTTGTCCTGTGCCGATTTGAAGGTTGCAATCTCAGTTGCGGTTTCTGCGATACGGATTTTCAGGGAATCGACGGCCCCGGTGGAGGAGAGTTTAACTCCGCGGACGAACTGGCCGAAACGATAGAAAAATGCTGGAAGGGAAACACACTTTCTCCACGGGTACTGTGTACCGGAGGAGAACCTCTTCTTCAGCTTGACAATCGCCTTACGGCAGCCTTTCATGAAAAAGGATTCGAGATTTTACTTGAAACAAACGGGACTGTAAAACTTCCCCCGGGAATCGATTGGGTATGCGTAAGCCCCAAAGAGGGCAGCAATATGATTGTAACGGAAGGTAACGAATTGAAACTGGCGTTTCCTCAGCCCGGTATTGATCCCGAGAGATATCTGCCACTTGAATTCGATCACTTTTACCTGCAGCCGATTTTCGGTATTGACTTGAAAGAAAATATCGAAAGCGCTGTTGAATACTGCCTGAATAATCCCCGATGGTCATTGAGCCTTCAGATTCATCGTATTGTTGGAATACCGTAGAGGAGATAAGCAATGGAAGTTTACAGAGAGTTCAGTTTCGACGCGGCTCACAGGCTCCCGAATCTTCCACCGGAACACAGGTGCAGCAGGCTTCACGGCCATACGTTTCAGGTTGTTGTCCATCTTGAGGCTGGAGTTGGAAAAGAAAGCGGATGGGTACGTGATTTCGGAGAGATAAAGAAGTTGTGCGGTCCGGTGATCGATGAGCTTGATCACACCTTCCTGAACGATGTTCCGGGACTTGAAAATCCCACAAGTGAGAATATAGCCAGGTGGGTATGGAAAAGGCTTGAACCCGTTCTTCCCGAACTCAGCATGGTGGAAATAAAGGAAACGGAATCAACGGGATGCGTGTACAGGGGACAGGACTGAATATGAACGATATTCAGAACAGTCCCGACTTCAGAAACATCACGCTGAACGAGGCCGGAATTAAGGATATTCAGTATCCGGTAACAATTCTCGACAGGCGGAACGAGAAACAGACAACGGTGGCGACCATTTCGATGTCCGTTGAACTTCCCCACAGCTTCAAAGGAACACACATGAGCAGATTTGTGGAAGTCCTTACCGGGCATACCTGTGAGTTTGACGGCAGTACTATACCGGCAATTCTTGCCGAACTTAAGCAGGTGCTTGATGCGGAATCGGCCAGGATCACTGTCAGGTTTCCATACTTTCTCGAAAAAGCAGCCCCGGTAACGGGGATTGTCGCTAAAATGAACTACCAATGCACTTTCTTTGGAGAAAGCGGACACTCCGGTGATGATTTTGTTTTGAGCGTAAAAGTACCTGTAAGCAGTCTCTGTCCCTGCAGTAAAGAAATAAGCAGTTACGGTGCTCATAATCAACGCGGGCATATAACAATCGATGTACGCAGTTTCCCCGATGAAAATGGAATACCAACGATAATCTGGATAGAGGAATTGATAGATATAGCGGAATCATCGGCTTCTTCGCCCGTATATTCCTTATTGAAAAGAGCGGACGAGAAGTACGTTACCGAACAAGCTTACGACAACCCTGTATTCGTAGAAGACATGGTTCGAAACGCGTCTGTAAAACTGATGCGGGATAACAGGGTAAAGTGGTTTCAGGTTACCGCGGAGAATCAGGAAAGCATTCATAATCATGCGGCCTACGCCAGATTCGAATGGCTCAAAAAGCAAAAGGATTGTCAGAACTGAATTTGTTGCTATAAAGTACATGTACCAATTGACAGAGAAGAACTTGTGGCCGGAAGCGGGTTACCCGGATTGCTTCCGGCTCTTTCTGGTGAAAATTGTAAGCACTCCGGTCCAGTCCAAAGGTCTGCTTCTGCCGAAAAACGGAGCGATCTCCACACCGGAGTAGAAACCCAGGAATGGCATCATGTTCCCTATTCCCTTACTTGCCGCCCAGGCTTCTTCTGTTTCTGACCCGCAAAATCTTGAAGCCCGGCCTGCGCAATCGATGTAAAAGGCAAACTCCGCATCATCAGTGGTTATGCTGTTCATAAGGTGTTGCGTCTGCTTCTTTACAGAATCCAGCATGATATGAGTGTCGCGTGACATTATCTGAACCTTTGAACCCTGCTGAAAATCCGATTCAAAAAGGGTAATGGTTCCGGTTTCCGGATCTGAATTAATAATAAGACGATTGACGTAAATATCTTCGCTGAAGGGAGCGAAAGGATCACCTTGCTTCTGCCCCAGTGTGACGAGGAAGGGGATGTCATCTTCCTTTAGTGACCCTTTGTCAAGTCCCAGCATTTCAGAGAAAACATCCGTTGCCCGTTTGCCATCCAGCTCGTGAAGAACAGCGCCTTCTATTTTGGTAATCTCCATAAAAGAGCTGATAGGGGTACATCCGTGCATGATTTTCGTATGAGGTAAGAGGGCTCGGGGAAGAATAAGTGCAATTGCGGAATGCCTGACAGAATTCGATCCGTCGAAGATAAATGATGGCGAAAATGTGAAATCCCCAACCAGACCAGCCCCGAAAATATGCAGCTGTCTTCCTTCAAGACCTTCGTAAAGTCCATTCATCAGCTGGCTGCCGGAGTAGAGTACGGGAGGGGGAGTGGATCGAAGGTTATCGTAGAATATTACCACCGAGTCGCCGTCTACTGCCGCTTCGCGGAGTTTACGACCTAAATCAGTTCCAGCCTGGAACTCCCCCGATCGAAGGGTGTCGACAACGACACTTCCATGAACGGGAAATTCCGAAGAGAAAGCAGCCAGACCGCATTCGTAACCTGTATTCCCGAGTGTATCGTTAGTAATAAGTCCAACTGCCGCCCCCCCATAGATCGGGATGTCGCCAAGCTCACTGCGGATTCCATCTAGGATGACTTCCGGCTTGTGTCTTCCCCCGCAGAAGGCAAGAACCCAGGAAGCAGAATCATCTGCGTTGAACTTTGCGGCAGCTGTTCCGGCAGCTTCACGTCCGGCTGTATTTGAATCAGTGTCCAGACTGAGACCGGTATATATCATTATAATATCCTTTACATTATTAATCCAACCGTCTTAATACCGAAATATCTCGAGAATAACCTTTACGATTCTCTGCTTTAATATTTATTTACTGAAGTGACGATAATACCTGAAATATCGATGGTCAATGTAATGTAATTATCACTCGGTAGTTAGAAAAAATATAGATAGAGAGAATTTCAGCGATCTGGATTATGGAGACTGTTCTTCCGTAGAGTTTCCGGTGTATTCCGCATCAACGGAAATCGAGATTCCTCCCCTGACTTTGAAATCCGCGATAACCCTGCACCACCGGGGTTTCAACGCTTTCACAAGATCATCGAGTATAACGTTTGCAACATGTTCATGGAAAACACTTTCATTCCGAAAAGACCAGAAATAAAGTTTCAGCGATTTCGATTCAACGATTTTTTCGTCTGGAACGTATTCTATTGTTATAGCCGCAAAATCAGGTTGACCCGTTTTCGGGCAAAGGCAGGTAAACTCATCGGTTGACAGTGTGACAAGATAATCTCTGTCACCGTTGCGATTAGGAAAAGTTTCAAGCCTCTTCGAGGGCAGGCTTTCGCCACCAAGTTTTGTCAGATCTTTCAGATAGGCATCATCTGTCATGTGACAGCATCCTCCATTCCTTGTTGAATCTCGGGTCGAGAACCGGACAGACAGTCTCCCTTATCGGTTTGCGCCATTTGTCCAAATCCGGTTCTTTCTCGACGTTTATGCTCTCCACTATGAATCTCCATCGCCATTCCGGTTCGGTACTATCCCATTCAAGAGCCGTCCTTAGTAGTTCCTGTTTTTGAATGCCCCTCCACGCTTTTTCCAGGTTCAACAGTCGTGCTGCCAGGCGGCCATCCGGAAGTGTCGGCAGATTCACGCTGTTGCCGCCCATCAGCCTTTCGGAGCGAATTCTGAGAACACTCTTCAATTCTCCTGTCCCGGAACAGAGTGAAAAGCACTTTTTATAATCACCCCTTGCTTCCGCAAGACGGTAGATCGGTCCCGTTCTAAGTTTTTCAGCCGATTCCGGGTTCCCGTCTGTTTCATGTTCTGACGCGGCTTTTTCAAACTGTTTCTCCGCTTCATCCCATCTTCCCGATCTGCAGAGCAGGTCGGCCATGATGGAGTACCCGGGCGGCCAGGATGGATTTTCGGAAATCAATTCCCCGCTGATTTCCCGGGCTGCAGCAAGGTTTCCAAGCTGAATGAGGATTTTGATTTCTTTCCTGCGTAGTTTTTTCAGTTCGGAGGGGTCGGTCTCCAGATCGATGCTGTTTCTTATCGATAGAAGACGTCTGCCAAGAAATCCTTCAGAAGCTACAGTCAACGGAAATGTCCTTTCTGTAACTCAAATCCATTTTTTCTTCCTGAAAAATATAAGCATTCCCGTGCTTATTATCAGCATGAATCCGAGTGCCACCCAGTAACCGTACTTCCAGTAAAGTTCCGGCATGTTTCTGAAATTCATCCCATAAACGCCCGTTATAAAAGTAAGCGGAATAAATATCGTTGCAATGATTGTAAGCACTTTCATTACTTCGTTCATTCTGTTGCTGACGCTCGAAAGGTATGTATCATGCATACTGGAGACGATATCCCTGTAAGTCTCTATGGTATCAATGACCTGAATTGTATGATCGTACAGGTTCCTGAAGAAAATCGATGTGGATTCCCCAACAAGTTCCGATCCGCTCTTTTCCAGAAGGGCGATTTCCTCCCTGAGGGGCCAGACGGTTCGCCGCATGAACAACAGGGCTCTTTTGAATCTGTGTATCCTGGATATTATCTCTGGTACGGGATTAAGGGTAACCTGGTCTTCGACAGTTTCGATCATATCTCCAATGGATTCAATAATCAGAAAATAACTGTCCACTACCGCGTCAATAAGGGCATACGCGAGGTAATCAGCTTTTTCTCTGCGAATTCTTCCCTTGCATCCCCTGATCCGGTCTCGGACGGTTGAGAAAACATCACCGGGTTTTTCCTGAAGTGTAATAACGTAGTTCGCGCCAAGAATCATACAGACCTGTTCGGTTTTCATGATTGCGCGGGAATATTCAAGCATCTTCAGCACGATGAAAAGATAGTTGTCGAAATCCTCGAACTTGGGTCTTTGTCCTGTGTTCACAATATCTTCCACGGTAAGGGAATGAATGTTGAAACGCTCACCGATTTCTGCTATGACCCGCTCGTCATGAATACCGTCAAGATTTATCCAGACTATGTCGGAAGATTCGCAAAGACGGGCGCACTCCTCCGGAGTCGAAGCCTCCTTTTCTTCGTACAGGTTTTCGTTGTATCGTATATACGATATTTTTACTTCTTCCATATTCCGCCTTCCTGTAAAAGAAGAACACAGGGTGTTACATGTTCTTTCGCAAAGACAGTACCGTATCATACTTCCACTGAAGTATAAGGATCTTCGATCGACAAAGCGTGAAACAGCTTTCACTATAATGCTGTAAGCCGGAAACGGCCAGACCTGTTCCTTTTCCGCATTATTCCCTGCAAAATAAATCACCCGGCCCGGTTGAACCTGAGGTTCGCGGGAAGAGGAGTATCTAGTGATTTCGGATACCCTGCCGCAGGTGGAGAAGGAAAGATAACATGCATTTATACTGCTCGTTGACTTGTTTCCACGGAGTATGTAAGATAAAATTGTAGTATTTTTATTCGGTTAACATGAAGGGATAGTAGAATGGGCGTACATGAATTCCTGAAAAACGCTGGTGCCATGGTTATCAAAGCCAAGGAAAATCAGGCTGAGGAAGCGCGGATCTACATCAACAAGATGCTTGGAAACAAGGATGATGAGGTCAAGGATCTCAAGGTTGTTGTAAAGAACGGTGAAGTAAAAATATACGGAAAATGTAAATCTCAGAAAGCAAGAGAAAAAGCCGTTCTGATCGCGGGAAATATCAACGGGATTTCAAAGGTTTTCAGCGACGGACTTGAAGTAATCGGCAAAGCTCTCAAAGGGGGAAAAGACTCCGAAAGCAGATTTTATACCATTAAGGCCGGCGATACCCTTTCGAAAATCGCAAAAACCTTCTATGGTGACGCGGGGAAATACATGGATATTGTCAGGGAGAACCAGGGTGTAATTAAAGACCCTGACCATATTTACCCTGGACAGGTCATAAGAATTCCTGAATAACCATATCCGGTTTTCGGCTGGAAGCGCCTGAGATAAACCGCCGGGCGACGCAGTGCAGAGAAGAAAATATCAACTTTCAAAGTACTTGACTTGACGAAGTCATGGTTGCCCGGCCAGATGCTGAAATTCCCAGTCATGCAGACACAGTAATTCCCAAGAGGATCATGTCTATGTAAATTCGTATTTCTTTGAATGGATCGTATGCGAATAAACACTCTTTACGAGGGTCACTACAGGTCAATCGAAGAGGATTTTCTTCAGCTTACCGGGCGAGTACTGGCCGAGGACAAACATCTGACAGTCGTATCGGCGGGAACCGGCCAGCTTGACAGGTTGCGGAAACTGTTGCTGGAACAATTCAGCAGTAACATTCTGGGGGGGGTAAAATTTCTTCCTGGAATAGAACATCTTGCCAGAAGTGTAAGTTCTGTTCCTGTTCGTACGGAAAAAGTCAGTCATTCCGACAGAACCCTGTGCGCTCTCCACTCCATGAAGGATCTCGAAAGAGAAGATCCTCTTTTCGATCTCAGGAACAATACGGATACAGCTCATTCTATGGGAAATTTCTTCGAAAACCTTTTCGAACGGGGTATTACCGCCGGGCTTTACAAAATTACATCCATGACGCTTTCAAGGGAACAGACAACTACCGAAAAAATCATCGGACACATGTTGAACCGGTACGAGGAAGACAGAAACGGATTGTACTTTTCCTGCGGGGACATGATTCTTGAACGTGAATTTCATGACGGAGACAGGGGAACGAGTATTTTTTACGGATTCTACGATTTGAACCCCGCTCAGAGACGATTTCTTAAAAGATTCATGAAAACATCACCGGAAACTTACTGGTTCAGTCCCGTTTCGGAAAACTCACAGTGGAACAGTATTTATTTGCGGACGCGTATGCTTCTTCAGGATATTGGAATAGACTCCCTTGTAATGTCCGGAAGCGGGAAGCGGATGAATGGTTTCGCGGAATTTTTCGAGTCGCTTCCGAAACAGCCAAGACCACCTGTTCCGGTGAAAGGTTTCCGGATAACCGCAGTTTCGGGAGAACTGGGAGCCTGCAGGACAGTTCTCGGCAGAATCAGGGAACTTGAGGAGAAGGAGAACATAAACCCGGAAAATGTAGCTGTGATAAGAAGGAAACAGGAAGGTGAAAGTCTTATCCGTCTTGCGCATCATGAAGGTATTCCGATAAACGCTCCGCTGAAAGTGAAACTGTCGGATATTCCCGAAGGCAGATTCGTCCTCGATCTGCTGGGGGCTGCAAATCAGGATTTATATTATGTATTTCTTGAAGCCCTTCTGGCATCAGGTATTCTGAAAGACGATTATGCCGCGGACCCGTGCGGAATAGCCGATATTGTCACAGGCAGCGGTATAAGAATGGGGCTGGCCAAATGGAGGGATTGGTACTCCTCGCAGGAGAACGAAAACCGACTGGTTTCATTCTTAAGAAAAACAGACATGTTTTTTTCCAATTTGCCGGATGAAGCTGTCGCGGCGGAATACCTCGGGCAGCTTGAAGATTTCTTTTGGAAAACAACTTCCAAGTCGATAGTAAAATCAGTGAAGGAAGTGCTTTTTGATCCCGGTATGTTCAGATTCAGGGGGAAAGTATCACTGTTACAGTTCAGTGACGCTCTTGGGTTTTATTACCGTTCGAAAGATATCATCCTGAGAAAACCCGATCAGAAGGGTTTCAGGGTTATGAGTATAGAGAAAGTACGGGGAAATCTTTTCGACAGCGTTCTGCTGATGGATATGGAGGAGGGAATTTACCCCGGTATCCCGACAGAGGATCCCAGGCTTGGTGATGAACTCCGCGGTATGCTTCAGATGACTCCAAAATCCGTGAGGGAAACTGAAGATGGTTTTCTCCTCAGACAGGCGGGAGAGGCAGCGTTACGTACACTGGATATCGTTTACAGGGAAAGGAACAGCGCGGGATCTGAAATCTCACCTTCACCCTTTATCTCCGCTGTTGTTCTTCCTCAGGATAACTATTCTCCCGACCCGGCATGGTTCAAAAGAACGTCTTCATCCCCTCTTGAGCAGCTTCTTGAAGGGTCTCATCCCGGCCAGGGAAGGGCCAGAGCGGTATTGAAAGGTGATTTTTCCTTGAAGCCCGGGTTCGTAAGGGCGTTCAACGCGGAAAACTCCCGGATGGATTTTTCCGGATTTGACGAGTACGATGGAATCATCCTGCAGTCCGGTATTCTTAAAAACAGTATCAGCCCGACATTTCTGGAAAAGTACATGCGGTGTCCGTTCGCATTCCTGCTGGAAGAGATATGGAAAATTGACAGGGCTGAAATAGCGGATATAAGCGGTTCTCCCGATCCGCTGACAAAGGGAAGTATCCTGCATGAAACGGTGGAGGAAATAATCGAAAAGAGCGGTTTTAATACTACCCGTATGGAAGTGGAAAGCGTTCTGAAGAGGGTTGCCGTTTCACATAACATTGACCGAAAGTTTGCAACTGAATACCTGCTGGAAATATTCTTCAGAAAACAGACAGAAACCATTGTAAACAGTCTGGGAAAATTATCGTCGAACGGCTGGAAATTCCTTGACAGAGAAAAGGATTTAAACGGACATTTCGGAGAACTGAAGATAAACGGCAGAATTGACCTTATTATGGAGGATAGCGATTCGAATCTGGTTCTTCTCGATCTTAAGACGGGGAAACTGCCCGATATCAGAGACATGGAAAAAGGGAAACTCTACCAGTTACCTTTCTACTATATCCTTGCCCGGGAGAACTATCCTGGAAGAAAAATCGCATCCGTCGCTTACGCTTCCATCTCCGATCGAACACCGGGAAAACTGAGCAGCCTGACGGGTAATGAAATGGAAGATCGTCTCGAGGGGGTTCGTATGAACGCAGAAAGAGCCGTCTCCATGATCCGCGAGGGACTTTTCCCGCCCGTTCCAACTTCTAATTGTGAATACTGCTCCCTGGTATGCAGAAGAAGCCCTTACGAGAGAATTCGAGGGAAAGCGCAATCAGACGTACGGGTTAGTATGCTCAGGGAGATAATGCTGAAGAAATGAAAAAGAGAGCCGCGCCCGGGGATCAGCAATCAAGAGACGCGATTCTAAACGAAACCGGGAAGAACGTTTTCGTGCAGGCCAGTGCGGGAACAGGTAAAACAACTTTAATTGTCGACAGGGTTGTTGAACTTGTAAGAAAAGGTATTCCGCTTGATAAACTCGCGGTGGTCACTTTTACCAATGCTGCGGCAGCGGAGCTGAGGTTTCGCATAAGAAACAAACTGCGGATACTGGGCGACGAAGGCAGCAGTGAGTGCGCCTCAGCTCTTAAGATGTTTTCCTCGGCCTGGATTTCAACGATACACGGTTTCGCTTCAAGAATTCTCAAGGAGTACTTCAATTTCACAGGGGTGGATCCGTCTTTTTCCATTACGGAAACCCACTTCACCCCTGTAGAGATCAATCGTGAATGGGACCGCTGGCTCCTTGAACTCGATCCGGAGCTGAAAAGCACTGATGTCCTGGTAAGGACAACAACCGAACTTCAGAAAACAGTAGCCCTGGGTATTGAAAAGATACGCTGGCTTGATTCAGTTGAAAATGTCGGAGGGACAGCCGCGGCAACCGGGATATTCGAGGAATATTTCAGCAGATATGAACCACTGATCGATTCGGTTCTTTCCGAATGCACCGATCGGTCGGACAAGCTGTTCAGCGGGGGCGCGGCTTTTCTGAAAGGCTTGAGGAAGCTGAAAGAGGGTCTGTCGAACTGTGATAACGCGGATGTGACGGCGATGATTTCTCTTATCAGAATCAATTCCGGAAAAAAGAAATGCTGGAAGGACAAAGAACGGGCAAAGGAGATACTTGGTGATGCAAGGGAGGAGTTCCGTAAAATCTCACCTGTTATTCTGTCGGGGAAGCTTACGGAGGAGACTTTTTATTTTGCAGGCGGATTCGCGAAAGAACTTCGCGATAAATGGGACAGAGATAAAAGCAGGCTATCGTACAACGATCTGCTTTACGTTGCCTGGAAAGCTGTTGCCGGAAGCAGCCGGCTTGCCGGGTGTCTGAGTGAAAGATTTCGACACGTTCTGATAGATGAGTTCCAGGATACCAGCCTGGAGCAGACAGCTCTGTTTGACGCTTTTCTGCGGCAGGAGGGAAGTTTGCCGGAAGGCATTATTACAATTGTTGCCGATGACAAGCAGTCCATATACGGATGGCGTAACGCAGATATTGAAACTTACAATGATTTCAGAAGGAAGCTTGAAAGAACCGGAGCCCTTTCTGAAACCATAACTACCAATTTCCGCAGCAGCAAACGCATTGTAAGGTTCGTAAACGCCTTTGGAGCCCGGCTGTTTTCAAATCAAACACCTGAAGAAGAGCCATTCGGTTGTCGATATTCACCTATCGAACCGCGACCCGGGGCCCCGGAAGGATGCCGGGTCAGAATTGTGACCGTTCCCGAAATTCCCGAGGAACTGAAGAGCCGGTACAACAGGAACGCTTACGGAACGCTTCTTCAGGCGAAGTGGTTCGCTGATTATCTGAAAACCGGTTTGAATGATGGTAATGTACCCGAAGATTACGCTCTGCTTTACAGGTCCCGAACCCATCTTCATTATTTTATTGATGTACTTGAAAGTGAAGGTATACCGTATTTTGCGGGTTCTTCCCGGGATTTCCTGAAGCGTACCGAAATTACAGATCTCAGGGAGTTGCTGCGATGTCTTCTGTATCCCGGCGACAGCCTGGCCTGGGTACACACCCTCAGGTCTCTATTTTTCGGAACCCCGGACAATCTGATCGATCTAGCGATAAGGTCGGGAACAAAAGGGTACTGCGAAACGGCTGAGGATTGCCCGGAGGAAATTGCAGATGTTAACCATCATTTAAGAAGGTTAAGATCGTCAATTACCGCGATTCCACTTGCTGATTTCCTTTTTGAATTATTCTTTCAGACGGAGATGATCCCTGTTCTGGCGGCTGTGAAATATCAGAAAAACAGAAGGCTTGGAAACCTTCAGTACATCCTGGAACAGGTTCTCTCGGGGAAGATTCAATCTCCTTTCGAACTTCTGCATGCTCTTGACGGAAAATTCGCCCCTGAGCGAACGGAAGAACCTTCATCCGTCCCTTCCGAGGGAGGTGCCGTGACGGTTACCACGATTCACGGAGCCAAGGGTCTGGCATGGAAACATGTTGTTATCGCATCGATGCCGACAGACAGACATGGTAGAAGGGGAAAAGTAATATCGTACGATCATCGGAATCTGGCCGCGTTCAATCTTGGCGTACCTATGGATGCCTCCTCACGGAACACCATGAAGTCGCCCTACTGGCCTGAGATCAACAAAATAAGTGAGGCCAGGGAGAAGGCGGAGCTGAGAAGGCTGCTGTATGTAGCGGTTACAAGACCGAGAGATTCGCTCGTTATTTTTGCCAGACCCGAAGTAAGACACGTTAATTCGGACGGGGCCATCCTCTGGCAGAGTCTGCAGTCGGCCGTTGAAACCGATCCCGGATGCTGCCAGGTGGAAGAGATGGTACCGACGAAACAATTATCGGTTTCCAGTTCAGTGAAGTTTGAAGTAAAAGACGTTGAAGAGGTTCCCACTTCGGGTGAGGGTGTCCTGTTTGAAATTGATCCGGAACCAGAGGGATGGCAATCCCACGGAGCGGCAATCGGTGACTGTGTTCATGAGGTTATGGAAAAGATAGATTTTTCATCACCGGAGGAATGGTTCACCTGTAACAGGGAGTATTTGAAAAGATTGTACGGCGATGATTACCGGGAAATCAAAGAACTGTCGCTCAGGTTCTTCCGGATGAAACTGCCGTTCAACCTTGAAAAATCGGAGATTCTTGGAAGGGAATATCCTTACTTTGTCAAAACATCACGGGGATTGAAGAAACGCTATATCGATCTTCTCCTGAGGGAAAACGGGAAACTTACAGTTGTTGATTACAAGACGGACAGCTTCGGAGGTTCTTCGGCTGACGATATCGCGGCAGGCTATCTGAAAACGCAGAAGCATTACATTCGGGATATATCAGAAATATACGCCACTGAGGCACGCGGGTACCTGGTTTTCCTGAGGGAGAGAATAGTATTCCCGGTTCTTGCAGATTAAAAGATCTTCCCGCTCTTTTAACTTTGATTATAAAGAACAGAAAGCGGTAGTACCTTCCCAGCTGTCAGTGAGAGCAGTGTAATCGCCTGTTTTCGCGTCTACCGCCCAGATGGTGCCTTCCCAAATTGTGTACACAACACCATTTGCTACAGCCATTTCCGTTACGCCGTCGTACCCGCCCCCCAGATTGGTGTAGTCGCCGGTGTAGGGGTCGACCGAATAGAGAGTGCCGTTCTGTACAACGAAAAGTTCGCTGGAATTTCCGGCAATTGCGGTGGTACCGGTATAGGATGAGGGAAGCTCAGTGAAATCTCCGGTATCAGGGTTGGTTCTGTATAGAATATCGTTCTGGATAATCATAAGGGCTCCGCCGGCCCATGCCATGAACTGAGTGCCGTCGTAATCTCCGGGAATGGTATCCCAGCCGCCATCGGAAGGGTCAACTTTGTAAATAACACCATCCTGGTATGCGTATAGGGCATCCGAACTCGCGGTAAGTGCGGTTGTGCCGTCCCATGTTGAAGACAGGGATTCCCACTCTCCATCGTCAGGGTCGGCAATGTAAAGGTTGTCCTCCTGTACGGCAAACAGATGGCCGTGACAGGAAGTCAACAGCTCTGTACCGGTCCAGGATGACGAAAGGGAAGTCCAGGTACCGTCCGACGGATCAACACTGTAAAGATAGTCACCATCGATGGCGTAAAGCCATTCAGCACCTGCAGAACCAGTTGCAGCCAGCAGTACCGCGGCTGTCATGAAAAATGTTTTCATTGTGTTTCCTTTCCTGAAGTATTGGAAGGAGATCCGGCTCATTTTGCATCCCAGCCATCGATCGTGGCCAGCAGCCACCAGCCAGCAATTCCTTTCTGTCTGCAGCTTTCGAATGTTGTATGACCTGCCTCGTTTCCATTGAATTGTTCGTTCTCGACCGGAATAGTTTTCCCCGACCATGAATAAGTGTTCTGCTCCCAGATGGCAGTTGAAGGATTGTACCACCAGGCGTCAAGGTCGGCGAAATCGTAAAGAATTCTGGAGTTGTTTTCGCAGAACTGTCTTATCTGCTGATTACACAAATATCTGTTGTATCCTTCGCTTCCGGTATTTTGAGTATTACCCGTCATGTATACGAATGTAACCCCTGTAAATTCATCCTCCAGAACAGACATGGAATCAAGATATGCCTGGACCTGCTCCTGATTGTAGTAATCCAGTTGTGTGCACCAGCACCACATGCAGACGTTAATTGTCGGGTTGTTATTGAGAACGGCACGGGTCATGTTCATTCCATCACTGGTCTCCCAGAACATGTCCGGTGTAATGTAAGTATCATTCTCCTGTCCGTCGAAGATACGGAGAGCGCCTGTAACATCCGGAAGAAGGGAGCTTCCTATCGCCACGTCGTACGAGGGGTTGTCGTTTTCCAGGAGATCGAGTCCGGTTGTAAGTTGCCCTCCGTGAGAGGTATGCGCATAATGCAAACGTACATTTGCTTGAACGCTGTCGATCCACTGTGCGGGGATTTCGTTCGGATTTGCGCAGAGATGATCGATCTGTCCGGCGAAACCCGCCTGACCCGAACCTCCAGGACCGGTGGCATCACTGCCGGTGCATGTTGCGGTAAGAAGTGTAAGTACCAGAGCAGCAGAGTAACCGGTCAGTTTTACTGCCATCTTCGCGAAGCTGAATTTCATGATCATCCTCTTTGTTTTAGCTGCACAAACAATGAAAAGAGGTTATGGTAAAGTCAATTGCGAAAGCGGGAGGACAGGATCCTCCCGCTTTTTCAGATAGGAAATATCTACCTTAGAACCATTACCTTTGCCGTTGAGACTTCGCTTCCCTGCTGCAGGTGGAGCAGGTACATACCCGGCGCAAGGTCACTTGTGTTCCAGCCGATCGAGCGTGAACCGTTAAGATCACCGCAGTAAGGAGTTGAAACAAGGTGCCCCGCCAGATCGAAGACACTGAGTTCCGCAAATCCGGTTCCGGTAAGAACTATAACAGCAGTGGATCTGACGGGATTACCCGCAATGATGCCTGGTAATCCTTCGTTTTCATAGCCTTCGATTCCGGTACCGTATCCATCCGGATAGTGAAGTCCGTATGAAACGTGCCTTTCAAGAGGGGTTGGGGAAGTGGCTCCGGGATCGACAAATTTTACCATCGGGTCTCCGTAAAGGACGTACTGCAGGGATTCGTCGGCACCGGGAGTTGCCGATGGTGGGGTATATACTATTGATACTCTTGCGTTGCTGTACGTTGCAGCTTCTCCAATGGTGAGATTATTCTCTGTAATTAGATGAACCCATAGATTCCACCACCATCCGGAACCGGTGAATGAAACGGAAGCAAGGCTTCCGATAGAACCTATAGCACCGTGCTTCAAACCAACTTCGTTCATCATTCCGTTGGCCATTTCACACGCGTTGTAAGCGATGATAATCGAATGCATGTTATCAAAATCCGCATTCAGATTATCCTGCGTGTAGTACCCTCCTGCCGATCCGTCGTAAACCCTTCCATCAGGGTCAGGCCAGTAGGGATCAGTGAACGCGATGTTGTAATCATCCTGCGCAACTCCATTGTCAACATCCCGTACTGAGATCATCGTTCCGCCGCCGTGACAGGAGAAATAAAGAAATGTGGACCCGTCTTTTACATCCTGGATGAAGCCGCAAAGATTGACGGAGGGTTGCGAAGGATGGGTTCCTGTTCCCGGATTGGCGCCACTGTGGAAATGGGATTCGTAACCTTCGCCAAGGAATGTAGCGTATTGACCCGGACAGTGTCCGGTATCACCCGCATCTGCCGATGTCGGCCACATGGGATCAAGATCGGGTTGTGAAGGGGGCCATCCGGGGAAGTAGTTGTTGGCCGCGGTCCAGCCTTCAACCGGCCAGCCGAATACTTCGTTTACTACAAGATTGTTGTACCAGTTATCATTGAATGTATACTGCGTCCAGTACTGTACCTCGTAAGCATTCATGGAGATAGTGATATGGTCAGGTCTGGGATTAGCGTGGATGACGGCATCGTACAGAGCGCCGCGGTTTATGGTTCCTATGTTATCTGACCATTCAAGAGGGAACCGGCCGGGTATGGCTCCGTCCCTGGTTGGATTTGAAGGGTCTCCGCTGATGGATCGTTCAAATGAAGCGGGGAAAACAGTCTGATTTGAGAAAGTAAGCACGTATTCCAGGTGGGAAGGCTCTGAACCGCCAAGACTGTCAAGAAAAGTAAAGAATTCGGCAGCGAGAGCAGCCGATCCCGATGATCTTGTGGCGGAAACAGGTGAATCAAGCTTCGTGTTTCCCGTGGGAATAGAGGATCTGAGATCGCTCATTGCCTGAAAATTCAATCTGTCGAGTGATGCCGGAAGCTGAAGAACGTATCCTCCATACCGCGCGGCGGCAAGAGCGGCAGGCAGTGCCTGCATTTCCTCCTTGTAAACACATGCAACCGCCTGTCCCGTTAAACTGAGGGTTGCTGGGAGAAGATCAGTCGGACCGGAAAACTCGGTTACCGTAATGGACAGGGCAGTCAGTTCATCAAGAACTCCGCTTGTTACGGCGTTCGGATAATCAAACAGATATACATTCGTTACTCCCATGGATGTAAGGGCAGTCGAGGTTTCGGTTCCAAGAGCGGTTCCATCGGTCCAGAGGACGGGACAATTATTAACAGCGGCCCAACCGGCAGCGGCAGCGGCTCCGTTAAGGTATTCTTCGTCCGTGTCCGATCTTATACAGATAACAGCTTTTGTAAGCAACGGCCATTCGGTTGTTGCAATATCAGCAGCGATTTTATCAACCGTGCCGTTGTAGGAAAGCATTTCGGAATGAGGAACCATTCCCTCAACAGTGGTCTTGAAAGCGTTGTTTACATCACCAACGTAAACTATACTTCCATTCTCTCCCTGGTTGGTAAGGTAGGTTGCCCAGTCTTCAAGGGTGTAAAATACAGCATTTGAATCCGGATTATCTGGAATAAGAAGAGAACCGTAAGATTCCGATGATTCCTGGAAATAGAGCGCCGGAACGGTCGAGAGATAATTGTATACCGTTGGCAGAGAGTTTGCATCGACGTGTACTACTGCACATCTGCCGAAAAAATTCCCGCCGATCACGCTGAATACCAGGAAAACTACAGCTAAAAAAGCAAGTTTCATGATTCATTTCCATTTCGATAAAGCCAATAGTTACCTTCCAGCATTATAATAATTTTAACGAAGAGACAAGTCCAGCGAACCAAACTAACATCATCGAACTACAGATATGGACGGAATAAGATTCAGCTTGTCCTGTTACAAATTCGTTAAACATGGCAGCTTAATCGTACAGTATTACCAAGCGGGAATTTCATGCATTTTCCTTTTTCCGTTCGAATTTATGATATTATTGAAGGTAAATTCAATCGCTGGTCAGAGTATCACCAGACATGAGTTTCATGCGAAATAGGGTAAGATATTATGGTATTTCAGAATTTTATTTTGATGCTTTTGGCAATGCTGTCGACAGAAACAGAAATTAACAGTGACGGTATCTCGCTGGTCCTCTCCGGGGGAGGAGCCCGCGGTTTTGCTCATATTGGCGTTCTTCTGGCTCTTGAGGAGGAGAACATCTTCATTAAAAGCGTAACCGGAGCCAGCATGGGTTCACTGATCGGGGGACTTTACTGCTGCGGGTATTCACCTTCTTTCATAGATTCGCTTGCAAGAAACACTGACTGGACCTGGCTGTTTTCCTCGAAACCGGACAACAGGCTCACGATGCTGCCGCTTCGTCTTTCCAATTCTCATGATATCCTCAGGCTCAATGTAAAAGGATTTTCTCCGCTGCTTCCCCGCAGCGCGGTTTCAACTCAGAGAGTTGGTTCGCTGCTGTCTTCGCTTACATCGCCCGTTCAGGTTCATAGAGGCCGGCAATTCGACTCTTTGCCGGTTCCCCTGCGGCTGGTCGCGTTTGACCTTGTAAAGCACGAGAGAGTAGTGCTTTTTTCCGGGAATCTATCCAAGTCACAGCTTAGCTCCATGGCTGTTCCAGCGGTGTTTCCCGCTGTAAGAACAGGGAACATGCTGCTGGTTGATGGAGGAGTGGGAGATAACATCCCCGTCGATGTAGCCCGGGAATCGTGGAATTATCCTGTACTTGCCGTGGATATTTCCTCCGAACCTCCTGATATTCCCGAGATTCCGACCCTGGTTCAGGTTGGCAGCCTGACGTTCAGTGCCCTGTCCGAGAGGGTCAACAAACTGTACAGCGCTCAACCGGATTTCTATTTCAGACCCGATCTTCACGGAGCCAGGAGTTACGATTTTTCTGCGCTGGCAGCCGATAGTCTTATAGAGCTTGGATACACGCAAATGCTCGAGTACCTTCGGAAACACCCTGAAATACCAAGATCGGAAAACGTGATAAGCAACTACGGTGATTACGTATACGTTGCGGAACCCGTTAATGAAGTGAAATTTGAAGGTTTGAATGAACTGTCTGCGAACGTTGTTCGCGACTGGCTTATTCTGATGAAAAATGACATTGCGAACCCTCCGGCTCTTCGTAACGCGGCCGAAAAACTCTACGCTTCGGGGTTGTTTGAAAGGGTGGATTACCGTCTGGAACCTTCCGGGGATTCCGGATACGTTAACGTAATTTACTCATTTATCGAAAGAGAGCCCTCGTCCATCGGCATTGGAATGACGTACAACAACCAGTTCGGCCTGGACGGAAGGCTTACCTACAGACATCTGAATTTTCTTAATGCCGGTAGTCACTTCATTCTGAATGCGGGAGGCGGAGATAAGTATATTTACGCGGAAGTGCGGTTGCTGGACCTCTCATCGGGAAAGAGAAAATGGTTCTCCGATTATTCTTTCTCGGGTTATCAGATGAAGATGGTCTTTTTTGATAGGGACGGCAGCTCATCCTCCAGAGTTGAAACAGAGGCTGACTGTGACGTTACCCGTGGATTTTCCGCCGGATGGTCCGGACTTAACGAAGTCGGTATTTCCGGAACCGTTCACAGGTACGGCACCGGTGAGTACCAGGGTTTTGCCTCCATATTCGTCAGCCACCTTACCGAAACCGTAGACAACGCGATAGATCCCGGAAGGGGTGTAAGGTTTGAGACAACCGTTTCATGGGCTCCGATACATAAGCACCTGAGGTTCGGGTATGATTTCGAAGGGGCAGTACCTTTTCTGAAGAAAGGAACTCTGGTGCTTAATACATGGGGACAGCTTCTTGCCGGAACTACATGGGATTGGCAGGAAAGCCGATTGTCTGCTTCAAGGTCCATCCCCGGCATGCCCTGCAAATCACTGCCGGCAAGACAAAGACTTGCTTTTCTTGCTGGGTTCAGAAGACAATTGAACGGTCCTTTTTTCCTGCAGATTCAAGCCGGCGCAGTATGCGACTGGGAATCTCCCCTCGAGATAAATAAGAGCGAGTGGACGTACGGTACGGGACTTTCCGCGGGTTTGGATACGCCGATGGGGCCTGCATCTATCAGCTGGGGGTGGTCATCCGCTTTTCACAACATATGGACCGTTTCGGTGGGTTCCTCGTTAACGTATGGACCGGGGAGGTAGAAACTGGCACTTATCAGAAAAGCCGGTTCGATAAAGGCAAGCAGGGAGTACGGACAGGGATATCGTGACGTGGTTTCGAGACTTCTTGCGGGTCAGGCTGAAGGCTGCGGTGATCTTACCGTTCGTTTGATTTCAATTAAGACAGGCGGTCGTCTGCCAAGAAAGGAGTACGATTTTCAGAGAGTGGTTACAGTGATTCAGGGAAAGCTCCTGTTTATGGATGGTGATGGAGCCATGCACGCTGTAAGTGAAGGAGATGTAGTAATTGTACGGCCTCACGAGAGACACCATTTTCAGAATGACTCGTCGGCTCAGGCTCGAATAATCGTATCCGAAACGCATTCGTGATCAGACAGTACTCCGGATACCTGCACAGCGGTCAGCTTTTACCTTTCTGCACAAGTTTCGATGCTGCCTCTACGGCAGCGTACGCGTTGCCGGCGTAGCCGTTTGCTCCTATGGAATCCGCGTATTCCTTTGTAATTATTGCCCCGCCTACAAGTACGTTCGTGGTAATTTTCTTTGCGTTCAGCAAAGAGATAACCTTTTCCATTTCGGGGGCGGTGGTACTCATAAGCGCCGACAGTGCAACTATATCAGCGTTTGTTTCGACGGCTTTACTTACGATAGTGTCGGAATGTACATCCTTCCCGAGATCTATGACTTCAAAGCCGGCGTTTTTAAGGAAAAGGCCTACAAGATTCTTGCCGATGTCATGTATGTCACCCCTGACCGATGCCAGGACTACGGTTCCTCTGGATGAAGAAACGTCTTCCTTTTCAAGGTAAGGTTCCAGAAGCCTGGTCAAAACCTCGGAAGCTTCAGCGGAAGCTATCAGATGAGGCAGAAAGAGTTTTTTCCGGTTGTAGAGATCTCCCACTTCTTTCATGGCGGTAGAGAGACCCTTTTCCAGTATTTCCCTGGCGGTCGTTCCGCTTTCCAGTAACTCCCTACCGGTGGCTTCGGTTTGTCGGCGATCTCCCAGTATTATGCTCTTTCTCAGAATTCCCATGAAATCAGGGGAAACTCCCTGGGGGTCAAGTTCCGGGAGTCTTCTTTCAACCGGATCGACGTTTCCCATGAGGATCTGCGAGTATCTGTGCGTTTCGAACACCCTCGCGTCCAGAACATCCACAATAGCCAGATCCAGTCCCGGAGGTCCCATTGAAGCAAGAAGGGCCGCGTTAAGTCCGCTTCTCTCCGGCAGACCATGCGAAACATTGGAGATACCTGCTATAGTTAAGAGTCCCTTGCGTTTGAACAGTTCAAGAGTTTTAAGAATCAAACGGGTATCGGAACCTGTGCCAAGTGGTTTCACTATTGGATCGGCGATAATTCTGTTCCGTGCGAAACCGTAACCGGCAAGAATTGAAATTCCCTTTTCCAGTTTGCTCATCCTTTCCTCGGGTGTTCGTCCGAGTCCTTTCTCATCAATCGGCAGAAGTACGGTGTAACCACCGTGGCGGAGCAGGGTACCAATTCGATCACCGATAAATCCTTCCGTGGCAATCAGGGAATTCAGAATATTGATCCCTCCGATTTCGCAGAAAGCGGCTTCAATATTGTCCGGGTCAGCAATATCGACGGAGAGGGGCGAACCGATGGAAAGTCTGCTGAATATCTCATGAATCAAACCTGCCGGAAGCAGCTTTTCGAGCCCGAGGTTTACATCTATAAGATCGGCTCTTCCCTGGGCTCTGGCAAGCGAAATTACAGAGAAAAAATCTCCTTTCGACAGCGAATTCTTAAGGTTCTTCTTACCGGTCGGGTTGATGGATTCACCAACTGTGAGCATCCTGTCACCGAGAGAAACCATTCTGTCGACGGAAGTAAGCAGGTAAAGCTCCTCGGGTTCCGGTCTGGGTGCGGGACGATTTCCAACCAGATCAACGTATTCACGCACATGTTCGGGGCCGCTGCCGCAGCAGCCGCCGATTATTGCCGCGCCATTCATGGCAAAATCTTCGATCCATCCGGCGAATTTATCCGGAGACATGTCGTAAATACCGTTAACGGGAAGACCGGCGTTCGGTTCTACCGTTATGTGCCTGCCGGAAAATCTTGCCATTTCCTGCAGTACAGGCAAAAGTTCTTCGGGGCCGTTTCCGCAGTTGGCGCCGACGGCGTCTACAGGAAGCTGATTCGCAAGAATAACCAGCGCGGTGGGAGAGGTGCCGGAAAGAGAGAGTCCACCCGAACCGAAAGTCATCTGCGCAGAGATAAACGCGTCGGGAACATTGTCACGTACCGCAAGAACAGCTGCTTTCAGTTCCCTGGGGTCAGAAAAAGTTTCCAGGAAGAAAATATCAATACCCGTATCGGCTATCGATTTAACCTGCACTTCAAAATAACGATATGTATCCTTCCAGGTCATTGTTCCTGAAGGGTGTATCAGATTACCGGTAGGACCGATACTTGCCGCGATCAGCGCTTTGTCTCCCGCGGTTGTTATTGCCGCATCCGCGAGAAGGTGATTTATGGTTATCACTCTTTCGGAAGATCCCAGTTTTGGTTCCGTACCTCCGAAAGTGCAGGTCAGAATTATATCGGCTCCCGCCTTGACGTAATCGGAGTGCATCTCACGGAGAATTTCCATGTTTGATGACGCCCATTCCTCGGTGGAAACACCCGGGGGCATTCCCCGTTTCAGAAGTTCCGTTCCGGTTCCCCCGTCAAGGAACACTACCCGTTTACCGAGTAGATTTCTCAGTTCCACAGACTGTGTCATACAACTACTCCCGCCACAGTTCGGCAAGTTTCACGGTACCTTTTCTCGACCCGGCAAGGTAAACACCGGGTATGATATTTCTCATAGCGCTCATTAATTCAGAGAGGTAATCTATCGAAAAAGACAGGACATCGCAGTCTTCGTACTGCTGGATTTCATGGAGTATACGATCCGGGATTGAGATACCGGGTACCTCGGAAGCGAGGTATTCGGCGGAGTACCTGCTGTTGAATGGCATCAGAGCGGGCAGGACAGGGTATTCCTCAAAGAGTCTGGCGGAGTTCTCTATTGTTTCCATAGAGTAAACAGGCTGCGTCACGAAAAATCTGCAGCCCATGTCCCATCTTCTTCTGATTTTATCCGCTATATCCGGATCTCCCAGCGATACCGCGCTTCCTGGAAAGAAACCGGCAGCCGCCCCGATTTTTCTTCCGAACAGGTCTTTTCCCGTGGCAAGGTGTTCCAGTAATTCCAGGGTCTGTTCAGTTGTGAGATCGTACACGGCTGTTGCTTCCGGGTAATCACCCATGGACGGAGGATCTCCTGAAATCAGAAAGATTCCCTGCAGACCACTGCCGGAAAGGGCAAGAAGGTCCGACTGAATTCGAGTGAGGCTTCTGTCGCGAAGGGCAAAATGAACCAGTGGTTCAATACCGAGTTTGTGCCTGAGATAAAGCCCTGAAATATCCGGGGACATTCTTACCTTTCCCATCGGAGAGTCGGGAATACTGATGGTAATGGGAGCGAATTTTCCCAGTTTTTCGGCTCTTTTGGAGAAAAGTGAAAGATCGCCCCCTCTTGGCGGCAGCAGTTCGAGAATCAGCGCGTCCCCCGCCGCGATCTGAGCCGAGAGACCGGGGGGGTCATAGGATATGGAAGATAACTGAATATCATCTTTTTCCTGCGAAATCCAGGATGAGGCAACCATGGTTTCCGAGCCATCTTTCATCCTCTGTGAAAGGTTGTTAATAAACGCTGGTGTCGT
>CAZOQQ010000014.1:0-23293 GCA_964582075.1 uncultured bacterium
CGGTAAAAGGCAATCCCTTCCCCCTAAAAAGCATGGGAATATTCCATTATGACGGTAATCACAGTGTTGCTTCAATCAAGTCCCGAAAGCATCCGTGGAGGTCTTGGAATAGCCCTTGTGGGTATGACGACCGTATTCGTCGGGCTTGTCGTACTGTCGTTTACGCTCCCCGCTCTTAAAAGCTGGGTTAAAGACAGATTTGGCCTTGACAGAGAGAATCCAGATACCCTCCGAAGCACGGAAGAAACATTAACCCCGGAGGAAATAGCCGCGGTATCCGCTGCAATTCATGTCCACTTCTGTTACCTTGATCAGGTGGAGAATATGAAACTTACATGGGAAACGTATGAAAGACCCTATACTCCATGGAGGCTTGCCGGAAGAACCGAGCATCTCCGGGAATCGGGTTCACTGCAGAACAGAGTCAGGAGTCGCTGAAAATGCCTGAATACATAATCAAAATCAACGACAGAACTTACACTGTTAATATTGGTCGCATTATGGAAGATTCGGTGGACGTAACTCTCAACGGAAAAACCTTCAAAGTCGAAGTTGAATCCCCCATGAAAAGGGTATCGAAGACACCCGTGATAAATAGATCCCGCCAGGTAGTCAACGCCGCCGAGGTACCCGACAGAACTTCTCCACCCGGTGTAGCGACCGGCTCCGGCGAAGTAGTAGCGCCACTTCCGGGACTCATTCTGAAAATTCTTGTGAAGGAAGGAGATTCCGTAAGTGAGGGACAACCAGTGGCTGTGATGGAAGCGATGAAAATGGAGAATGAGATTGAATCACCCGTTTCGGGGAAGGTGAGCAGGGTTCTTGTAAGTGAAGGAGAGAACGTTCTGGAAAACGCGGTTATTATGAAAGTTGGAGATTGATAAATGTCTTTTGCGTCAGAACTGGTAATCCGGATTACCGGAAGCCTTCAGGGTAACAGTCAGCATCTGAATCTTCTTTCGTATCTTAGCGATACAGGGTTCGGTCAATTGGAAGCCGGTAACATCGTTATGATTGTCGTGGGGCTTCTAATGATTTACCTTGCTATTAAAAAGGATTACGAACCCCTTCTGCTTGTTCCAATCGGATTCGGTATCATCGCCGGTAACATTCCATACAACCCGGCACTTATGCCTATAGGATACCAGGATGTTCTGGGAGGACAGCATTCAGTGTTCAGCATGTTTTATTACGGAGTGAAGAGTGGTCTCTTTCCTCCACTTATCTTCCTTGGTATCGGTGCAATGACCGATTTCAGCGCACTTCTTTCGAACCCCAAGCTTCTTCTTCTGGGGGCGGCAGCGCAGGTTGGAATATTCATCACCCTTCTGGGATCTCTTTTCCTCGGATTCAATCTCCAGGAGGCTGCGGCCATAGGAATTATCGGGGGTGCCGACGGACCTACAGCAATATTCGTCGCCAGTCAGATGGCCCCCACTCTTCTTGGCGCGATAGCAATCGCGGCGTATTCGTATATGGGCCTCGTGCCCGTTATACAACCTCCTATCATGAGGCTTCTTACGACCAGGGAAGAGCGCCTTCGAAGAATGAAGCCTGTCCGCCAGGTTTCGCAGACGGAGAAGATACTGTTTCCGATAATAGCCTTTCTTATAACATCGTTCATTGCTCCGGGAGCTATAACTCTTCTCGGGATGCTCTTTTTCGGAAATCTTCTCAAAGAGAGCGGTGTAACCGGCAGGCTTGCAAAAAGCGCACAGGGCTCCCTTAACAACATAGTCGTTATTCTTCTCGGTTTCGCCGTCGGAACCAGTACCCAGGCCAGTTATTTCCTTACCTTCAATTCACTGAAAATATTTGTGCTGGGAGCACTCAGTTTCGCGATAGCCACGGCGGGGGGCGTTCTTTTCGCGAAGTTTATCAACCTGTTCCTGAAGGGAGACAACAAGATAAATCCGCTTATAGGCGCGGCGGGCGTATCGGCGGTTCCCGATTCTGCCAGGGTGGTTGAAGTAGAGGGAAGGAAGTACGATAAAAACAATCATCTTCTTATGCACGCGATGGCACCGAATGTTGCCGGAGTTATAGGAAGCGCCATAGCTGCGGGAGTTCTTCTAAGCATTATTCCCCATTAGACAGGGAGACATGTTGCAGAAAAAATACGATTACCTTGTAACAGGTGGAGCTGGTTTCATCGGGTCACATCTCTGTGAGATGCTCCTTTCAAGGGGGAAAAGTGTTCTTGTGCTGGACAACCTTTCCACGGGAAGCCTTTCCAATATTGCCCTCTGTTCGGAAAATCCTGACTTCAGATTCAGGAACGGCTCTGTTATTGACGAATCGCTGGTTAAAGATATGGTTCAAAAGTGCAGAAAGGTCATTCACCTGGCCGCTGCCGTAGGCGTTGAAAAAATCATCCGTGAACCTGTTGAGACAATCGAAACAAATGTGATGGGAACAGCGAACGTTCTTATGTCCGCCGAATCGTGCAGCACACCTGTTTTCATTACTTCAACATCGGAAGTCTACGGTAAAAGCGATAAAGTACCCTTTCGCGAAGACGGGGATATCGTTCTTGGAGCAACCAGCAGAAGCAGGTGGAGTTACGCATGCTCCAAGGCAACCGACGAATTCCTCGCGCTTGCTTACATGAAGGCCAAGGGGTTGCCGGTTGTAATAGGACGGCTTTTCAACACGGTAGGTCCGCGCCAATCGGGCAGGTACGGCATGGTTCTCCCCCGATTCATAGAACAGGCACGCAACGGAAGGCCCATTACTGTCTTCGGTGACGGGAAGCAAACCAGATGTTTCTCTCTTGTTGACGAAATTACCGATGCTGTGGTTTCACTGGTTGAAAATCCCGAAGCCGCCGGAAGAGTTGTTAATATCGGCTCAACACAGGAGGTTTCAATAGAGAACCTTGCGAAGCGCGTTAAAAAAATATCCCGTTCCGATTCCGGGATTGTATTCATTCCATACACCGAAGCCTACCCCAAGGATTTCGAGGATATGAGAAGGCGGGTTCCCGACGTATCTCTTCTTCAAAAGCTGACAGGAAAAGCACCCGAAGCCGGAATCGACACGATCATTCATAAAATCCTCGATACATGAAAAATCCCGGTGGAAACAGAGCAGGAATTATGAACATAAAAATTGTCAGTTCCACAAACGCGCGGCTGAAAACAGCAAGAAACCTCTTTTCCAGAGCGGGAATAATTAAGCAGGGGTTTTTCCTTATCGAAGGGCCAAGGTTTATCTCAGACTGCCTTGAAAGAGGAAACCCAGAATGGGTTTTTTTATCCGAAACGGCTGGCTCTCCGTCCCGGCTTGTCGCTGAAAGAGCTTCAAAGAACAACGTAGATATCCTTGAGCTTCCAGCGAAACTTTTCGCGGGTATTTCCGACACCGAAAATTCACAGGGAATAGTTGCCGTATTCCCCGTTCCACCGGCAGATATTGACGTTACTCCCCGAAGCGGTATTTTTCTGCTTCTGGACAGAATTGCTGACCCCGGAAACATGGGCACAATTATAAGATCAGCAGCAGCCTTCGGGTGTACAGCCGTATTAACAGGCAAGGGAAGCTGCTGCCCGTTTATTCCGAAAGTAACACGTTCCGCTGCGGGTACGAACTTGTTTGTTCCTCTTATTTTCGACGTGGATCTCGCGGCCTTCATGCGCGACAACTCGGAAACAATGGACTTTCTCGGAGCCGACCCTTCAGGTACTGACATTCAAAATATCCGCCCGGAAGCAGGGTGTCACGGTCTGGTAATAGGTTCGGAAGCACACGGAATTTCCGAAGAGGTGAATAACCATCTTTCGTTAAAAGTTGCGATACCAATGGCTCCGGGTGTGGAATCTCTTAACGCGGGTGTCAGCGCTTCAATACTTCTATACGCCCTGAGTACCGCGAAGAACAGATAGTTGTTTTGGAACTTTCATCCGATTAAGTTTCTGTAGAAGGTAATGGCAGTATTCACCGGCTGGATTGAACATTCAATCGAAGAACAGAAAAGTAGAGGTTAGTTTTGATCAATCTCCTGTTTTCAATGTTGCTTTTTATCCAGGTATCATCCGTAGAGGATTCATCGTCGCTGGTTGACAGTATTTTAACTGAAGCCCTTTCATTCCTTGGAGTACCCTATGTATACGGAGGGACTGACAGTACAGGGTTCGATTGCAGTGGTCTGGCCTGGAGAGTATTCAATGACAACGGCATTTCGCTTCCGCGAACCGTCAGCGCCATGGAGACCGTTGGAGTCGCTGTTGACCGCGATGACCTTCGGCCCGGGGATCTGCTGATATTCGATAATCCGAAGCACACCGGGATATTCCTTGGGGACGGAGAATTCATACAGTGTTCATCGTACCTGGACAGGGGCGTGATTATTACTCCGCTCAGTCATCCTAACTATTCCCGCAGGTATTCTTCAGCCAGGAGAGTTGTGGGAATTGACTCTGAGCCGTAACTGTACTATTTGAAGTATGCGGAATAACAAAGCAATGAGGGGAATATTAAAATGAGTTTACTCGGCACTGTGCTGAACGCGGGAAAGGGCCTGGTAGTAAAGGAACTGGCAAAGAAAGTAGGTCTCAGCGATGACAGAGCGATAAGCGCGCTCAGTCTGATAGTTCCCGCTTTGTCCATGGGTATGAACCGGAATGCCGCCGACAAAAACGGACTGGAATCACTTGTTAACGTAATACGGTCCGGTAACCACAGGGATTACGTTGATAGTCCGGAAACCATCGGCAGCAGTGAAACCGTAGCCGATGGGAACGGCATACTCGGTCACATTTTCGGCAGCAAGGATGTCAGCAGGGCAGTAGCGGGTTTCATCTCCGGCAAAACCGGAATCAATACCGATACTATAAAGAAGATGCTGCCTATGGTTGCCGCCGCAACACTTGGTACAATAGAGAAGGAAGACGAAGAAACTTCCCGGTCGGAAGGTATCGGAAATCTTGTGAAGAATCTCCTTGGTACGGATGAGGATTCCGGTCTTGATAAAATACTGTCTCTTGCAAAGGGACTGTAACCGGTTTGCCTGAAATACTCGAAAAGTAGCGTATCTGTTCGCGAGAATTCGCGCAGATATTGCTTCTTCGGTGATAACAGTATTGCGGGAAATCCACTTTCAAGTTTATAATATCCTGTATTCGTATAGAAGTTGTTGAACATTAACATGCTATTACGAAAAAGTGATCGACTGCGCACACGAATTTTCCGATAAGATCGATAAGGAGGGCATCGATCATCATGACTTCGTCCGCAGTAATAGATGGCGGTAGTCACAGGGGCAATTTCCGAAAAACCTGATGTGTTTAACAGTCGGAAAGGTTACCCCGTGGGTATGGTGGCGAGTATAGCCGCTGAACAAAAGCAGGCGCGAGAAATACTTATGTATTTCATTAATATCTGTAAGAGGAAGAGGTTTGCTTCAAAATGAGATTTTTCGCGATTGCCTTCCTTTGTTTCATGTTCGTTTCGGTTCCCGGCACGGCTGCGGAAATCCCTTCCTACCATATCATCTGTAATCAGTACGAATTCGATACCATGATTGCGAACTGGGACGATGAGATTGAAATTAAATGTAATATCGAGATGGATGATTTTCTGTACCAGAACGTAAGAATAAGGCTCAGAGGAAGCTCCTCTCTTGGATACCCGAAAAAATCCTTCAGAATAACATTCTCCGAAAATCAACCTCTGGAAGGCAGGGAAAAATGGAATTTCAACGCCGAGTACCTTGATCATTCATATATGCATTCTTATCTGTTTGCTTATATCATGAACAAGCTTGACTATACCTGTTTCAGTATCGATTATGCCAGATTGTATGTAAACGGTGATTACCGGGGATTGTACGTAAGAACAGAGCCCTACGATTCCCTTTTTCTCGCAGATAACTCACTCGATCCCGAGGCCAATCTCTACAAGGCGGCAACAGATGGTTCATGCCTGAGTATTTACGATAACGTTCAGGAAGTATGGGCCAAAAAGACAAATTTATCAACAGGCTGGAACGACCTTTACCGGTTAATTGCGGATCTGGATACTCTTTCTTCTGAAAACTACCTGGAATTCGCTTCGAGCCGATTTGACATGAACGATCTGCTGACCATTATCGCGGTGAACTGGCTGACCTCCAATTACAGTACGTACTATCACAATTATTGTCTTTTCCACGATATACGGAACACGGGACTCTGGACGATGCTTCCATGGGACGTTGATAAAACCTTCGACAGCTATTCCTACGGATACTACACATGGGGAGCGCACGAGAACTGGCCGGATAACCCGCTGCTGGATAAACTGCTTCTGAATGACAGTCTGCTGGCGCTGGCATTTCAGCGTCTTGACGAAATATGCACTCTGGTATTCAATTCGGATTCACTTTTCCCCGTAATAGATTCTCTTGCAATTGAACTGGAAAGCGCCGTTTCTGAGGATACTTACGATGATGTAGCTGACCTTGCGGAATTCCACGAAGCAATTGCAACTCTTAAATATCTCCCTATCGAAAAGAGGCAGGCAAGCCTTCAAAGTCAGTACAGTGATAACCCGAGGCCATTCAGAACAACCAGCAATCAGACCTGCGCCAGTCCTGATCTGTTCGCTTCGTGGGAACATGCTTTTGATCCGGACGGAGATCCCGTTACCTACACTGTAAGGGTCAGAAAATTTTCAAAACCTGGATATCCCGATTCAACATTGGTTCAGTACGAGGGGCTCACGGATACCTGTATTACAATATCTAACCTTCCTGCAGGTAACTATGCCTGGGACGTCCGGGCAGTATCTACCACGAGATACACTGTTGCTTTCAACCATTACATGCCTTTTACGGTTGTCCCCGGCTATACGGAACTTTCCGGAACCCTGTCGGGTAATACCTTTTTGACAAAAGGGCATTCGCCGTACGTAATCAGCAGTGACATTCTGATTCCTGCGGGAAGTACGCTTTCTGTTGAACCCGGTACGGTACTCCGCTTCAACGAGGATTGCAGTTTGATATGCCTGGGAAATCTTCAGGTTGAAGGTTCGCCCGGTGATTCTGTTGTGTTCTGCGCCAATATGGAGAATAAACCCTGGGGCGGGATAATGCTTGCCGGGGGAGAAGCAGATTTTGCATATACAGTGTTCTCCGGGTCCGATGGTTTCAGCACCGGAAGTGAGTGCAAAGCCTGCATCGAATCCGATAATGCTGATTTGGTATTCGAATCCTGTCTCTTCCGGAGTAACAAGAGATGTCTCCATCTGTCGGGAGGCTCAGTCTGTATGGATAATTGTGATCTTACCGGCTGGAATTCCGAGGAGTTGTTCTTCATGAGCGATGGAGAATCAGCTGCAATACGGAACAGCAGTTTCGGCAACATGATCAACCCGCCTTCGTCATATCATGACGGTGTGGAGTTTCAAAATTGCTCCACTGGAGAATACATTGTTAAAAACTGTGAAGTGTTCAATATAGATGGAGACGCATTTGATTCCAACGGCAGCTCCCTTGTTCTGGAATACAACAGAGTCTGGAACATAACCGATAAAGGTTTTTCCATTGGGGTAGGTTCTGCTGGAGGTCAGGTTTCCGAAGTTGAATTGACAGGAAACATCATATCCGATTGCCACACCGGCATTGCGGTCAAGGATGATTCCTACGCGGACATATCCAGCTGCACTATATCCGGTTGCGATATCGGAATTCAGGCTTACAACAAGACCGCCGGTTCCGGCGGGGGAAATGCGGCTGTGGTTAATTCAATATTGGATTCCAATTTGACTGTCTTCAGTATTGAGGATGGTTCAAATGTTACTGTGAATTACTGCCTTACCGGAAACATCGAACCATGGACGGGGGAGGGCAATATAGCCGCCGATCCCGGATTCGCGGGCTGGGGTTCACGTGACTGGCATCTGTCCTGTACTTCGCCCTGTATTGATGCCGGGTCCCCTTTGATTACCGATCCGGACGGAACAAGATCCGATATGGGCGCACTGTTCTTTCCGCAGATATTCGACGGGCTTGTTATCAACGAAATACAATCGGTGAACGATACAACAATTGCGGACGCTTACAATGAATATGACGACTGGTTCGAGATTTACAACGGTTCCGGTTACGACTGCGACCTCAGCTGGGTATATGTCTCCGACGATCCGTCTGATCTTGCAAAGTATCAGTTTCCACCCGGATCAACAATTGCTTCCGGAGGCTTCCTTGTTGTCTGGGCGGACGAACAGCCGTGGCAGGATGGATATCATCTGCCTTTCAGGCTCGCGGGCACGGGAGACAGTTTGTACTTCTCAAGACAGCCTGCAGGAAGCCGGATAAACATCGACAGTGATGCTCCAAGGCTGATCGACTTCAAGTATTTCGATGCTATTGAGTCCGATCGCTCCTTCGGAAGGGTAACCGACGGGAGCGCTCGATGGAGCATTCTTGAACACTGCACACCGGGACAGTCCAATTCCATACCCTATACAGCTAACGGTTACCTCCAGGTTTCAAGCCCTTTTCCCAACCCGGTGTTTTCAGGTTCCGTGGCTCTGGATATAGTTGTCGACGCGGGACAGACGATGGTTTCAATCTACGATCTTTCGGGAAGACTGGTGGATGTTATTCTTGATGAATACCTTGAAACGGGGCAACACAGACTCTACTGGGATACTCTTCGAAGCGGCGGTGGTCAGGCACCTTCGGGTATATACCTTATTCAGGTACGACATGCTGCGGGACTGTCCGAAAGCAGGAAAACAGTTATTCTTAGCAGATGATAGTGTAAATTAAATTGAATGTACGATGGTGTGACGTTCTTGCACCAGAAAAACAGGAGGTTATCGTGCTGTTTATTTCCGTACTCGTTTCGCTTGTTATGGTGGCACCGGGAGACATTGTTATCAGTGAAATCATGTACAACCCGGATGGACCGACTCTTGGTAACGATGATCATTTCGAATGGATTGAGCTGTGTAATATCGGAACCGTCCCGCTGCAACTCGACGGAATGATGCTCAGCGATGGAAAGAATCAGCTGTTTCTTGAATCCCATACCCTTGATCCGATGTCAAGGATAATTGTTGCGGCAGACGGACTATCCTTTTCGGAAGCCTACGGAACCGGGATCACGATCATCCCCTGGGAAGGAGTCTGGACGAAACTTTCCAATTCCAGCGATACTCTGATCCTGTACTCTTCCAATGGACTGCTGCTGGATGAACTCGATTATTCCGACACATGGGGCCTTGCCGCGGGAGATACTACCAGAAGTGAAGCCGACGGACGGGGTTCCTCTCTTGAGAAAATCGATCTTCGGGGAACGAATACAGAAGATAACTGGGCTCCTTCAATAGACTGGGCGTGCCCCGGAACGGATCCGGAAACCGGTGACCCCGTCTGCTGGGGCACACCCGGGAATACAAACAGCACAGAGCAGGATCAGGTTCAGTAGTCTATATCGTTGCTGGCCGTAACAAGGTTAACATTATCTATTCCGGTAATGTTGTTCAGTCCGGTCACGATGTCCTGGGAGCTTATCCCTGATTTCAGCGACAGATCGTAAGTAAGTATAAGGTATACACCGTCCGTGGAGGGTTCGATATGTATGATAGTACTCTTGGTTACCCTCTCAAGAATGTAATTGATGTATGCCTGCTCATCTCCGGATTCCCTGTTGAAACGGAAACGAAGAATGAATTCGCTTCTGTGCATCGAGCCGAAGTTGGTTTTAGCGAGAACCAGAGTCACAAGACCTATAAAGAATGTTGAGAATACCGTCAGTATGTAGTTCCCCGTACCGGAAGCTATCCCCTGGGTCAGTGCGAAGAATATGAAGGCCGTATCTTTCGTGTCTTTCACCACGGTCCTGAATCTGACTATCGTCAGAGCACCTACAAGGGCGAATGCACGGGCCAGGTTGCTTCCTATTACCATCATTACAGCGCTGACGGTTATGCACATAAGCACCAGTGTCACAACGAACGACTGAGAATACGAAAGTCCCTTGTGAGTCTTCTTGTATATCATTCCGATGATCAGTCCAGCGCATAGAGCCAGAACAAGGTTGATAATCACGGACAGCGGACTGTAACCGAGTTCCTCTGTACTCTGCGTGAACCAGTGGTTCAGTTCAGACACGCAGGTCTCCTTTCAAAAATTCGATCAAGATTCGAGTAGAATGTATTCATATATATAACATCCGTGGCAGATGCAAATTTGGAAAAGGATACTCTCTTCAGTTCGAATTCCTGTATCAGGCGATGAAACCATCCGGGAAAGTGGTAGCGAAACTTGATTTCCAGTATGGAAAAACCGTCCGATATGTAGCGACCGTTACCCGCAGGATGCCCGTTACTGCCTGCTCTGTACGCCAGTACATCACTGTCAAGTGTAACCCTGAAATCCGGATTTGCCCTGTTCTCGAAAGCAGTTCTTTGATAATCTACCACAACACTCGGGGATATCCTTCTTCTGAACACATCGAAAATAAATCTTTTACCCGTGCTGCTTTCGATATTAGAATCCAGAAGCAACCCGGCGAAATGCTTCGTCCCGTTTTTCATAACACGTTCAACCGCTTCCGGATCAACAGGAAGTCTGTGTTTGTAAACAAGGTTGTCGTTCTTTCCCTTAAGTTCAAGGAAAAGCGGTCCCGCATAGAACGGTTCCGAAGAGTAGCTCCTAAGGCGGAATTTGTATCGCTTCAGCAAGCCTGCGAGTTTCTCATAATAAAGATCAAAAGTGTCCGTGTCGAAGTAGTGACTTCTCACGAAGTAGCTTCCGGTGGCATCGGAGTATATATCACGTTCAAGACGCAGCTCAAGTTCCCGAAGAATCCCAGAGAGTGTTGTTCCGGAAATCAGGTACTTGAATTCGTACCTGTGAAAATGCAGCCTTGGTGCATCGTCTGTTTTCATTAAAGGTCCAGAGCAGCTTCAAGGATGTAATCGGAGCGGTTTTCCTTGAACATGATATTATGAGGGCGGTGATTCACCATTGCGGCCCTGATTGTCAATGGACTTCCCGTATCGAAGTTTACGGTAAAAGTAAGCTCATCTTCTCTGGAACCCACGGAGTGATCCGGCTCCCATGATCCCATGCTCAGGGATGCCGTAACGCTTTCAAGGGAGGGTTTGTCGGTTTTCCATGTAACTCCTCCCGTAAACCACCACGTCTGGAATTCCGGAGGATTATCGCCTTCAATAACATTCACTGCCGCCCAATTGTTTCCTTTTACGATTTCACCTCTCATGAGCATCGAAAATTTCTTTCCAAGATCTGTTTCGAACTGAAGGTCTGCTCCTATGGCCGTCTGTCTTGCCGATAAAATGTAACCATTCAGGGTTCCGAGGTCTTCTTTTCCGAATCTCAACGACGTAAAATCGGCACCAACTGTAATGTCGTACGGCAGTTCGATTTCCGCTCTGCCCGCATACTGGATTTCATTATCCTGATTCAGGGCACCGGGGGAACCGTTGAAAACACCGAATGTGAAGACGGGTAGAAATGCCGATCCGGGATCGAAAATTGCCACAGAACCGATATCACGGTTGGAATAAAGAAGGTCTGTCAGTTTCCTGTGTGTTATGGAATGACCAATGGACTGAAGATTCCAGGTACTTGTTAACGTATTAAGACAGAAAGGTTTTTTGAATCTCCCGGCCTGAATTCCAAGAAAATCCAGGGGTTCCCACAGTACGTAACAGTCTTTAAGAAAAACATTATCAGGTCTAATCTCGAGTTGAAGCTGGCCTCTGGTGTTGTCCGTTACTTCAAAATCAGCTTTGAGACCGCTGGATTCAATACTGAAAGATCTGTCAGGCATTACAAGCGTTCCGCCGAATTCGCTGAACCTTACTTTCGCGTAAACCGATAGTGTGAAATTTTCCGCTTTGACATTTTCAACATCGATATCTGCCTGTGCAGCGGCAGTTACCAGGAACACCGTCAGCAGAAAACGAATACCTATATGTTTCATTATCCTCTTTCCTGTTCCACGATCAATTAGTCAACGCATGAGTATAATTACAACCGGTTGTGAAATACAGCTCCTGTCGCAATATATTCGTCAGCGCAGAAGAACGAATTTTCCTGATGCCACAGCTCCTCTGGATCTGATTACCGCGAAATATACTCCCGGCCTCAATGTCAGGGGAAGTTCGCATAGTGCTGTACCTTCGAAATTTCCAAGCATCACCGGTTGCGTAACCAGTCTTCCGGAGATATCGTAAATGAACAATTCTCCAGGAACATCGGGGATCAGGTAATCAATGGTGAATGACGACAGTACCGGATTGGGCAGCAGGGTTTTAATAACCGGTATCAACACGATTGTAGGCCACCCGGGATTGGGAGCACCCGGGGTACCGGGCAGATCAACTCCCACCCAGCTCGATGCGTCTGCAAGGGGCAATTCGGGAGAAATAAGGGAAAGCACGCAGTTATCGGACATCGGCCACGTTGACCTGTCGTACATCACCGAGAAAACAAGCTCATCTCCATGCATAAGCGAAATCCCGTCTCTGATACTGTTCAGCTTGAACTTATCAGCCTGGATAGCGCGTATATACGGTTCGTAGAACGTGTTGAATAAATCGTACGATTCGCAGATAATAAGGCACTCTCCTGGTTCGATATTTACGTTATCAGGTATGACATAGCTGTGCTGTACTCCATCTATGAGAATATCTCCCGATAGATCGGCAACCCGAAGTCCTATATTGAACAGTTCGATCCAGTCTCCTCCTTCTCCGCTGTAGCATATTTCGGAAAGTATTACGGAGGGATTCGATTCTCCGCACGGAGTTTCTTCTCCGAGGGTAACGGTTGCTGCGGTCGTCCAGGACGGGTCGAGTATCTGGAGTTCGGTTCCGGCAGGGGAATCAAGCACAAGGTTTCCAAGAATACTGTTTTCGGGAAGCACGCTGCTCAGCAGCTGTTCGTTGTTCGTAAGATACATGGTATCTCCCGGAGAAATGAATATTCCGGCCGGAGCGAAGAGCCGTGCAGGGGGGTCTCCCGCCTGAAATCCGAAGTAGGAAATGTTCTGAATGCTCGATGATGTGTTAACTATGGGAATCGACCAGAGGAACGGAGTGTACCTGATGGGCCGCAGTATTGAAAATTCCTCTATATGTGCAGAGATTTCACTTCTTCTGACCGTCGGCACACAAATTTTACGCGAGGAAGATACAGGGATACCGTAATAAGGATAGTAAAATACCGCCATATCCTCCTTCGTTTCAACGTAGTAAATAACGGCGAACTCAATATGATCCAGTTGTGAAGGAAATGCGATGGTCCTGCTCCATATAAGACCGGAGGAACCAACCTGATTCAGTCTGATGTAATGTATATCAGATTCGTCGCTCCACCAGTTTACCGCTGCATGGTCAGGAGGACTTTCAAATTCGACGGTTACCGTTACCGAATCGCTACTGCCACCTGGCCGGAAATCCCACTGCGAAAGAGTCATTGATTCCACTTCCAGAGGAACGGGTGGTTCCGCTATTTCCGGCAGAAATTCAGCACGTTCGATCGTAGAACTTCGGAGAATTTCGACCGCCTCATCGAAATCCGCGTTCGTTCCCTGTTTCATCGTGTCAGCGTAAACGCTTGTCCTGATCTCGAGATAAATGGAATCAATAACAGCCGGGAGATCGTTTTTCATGATATCAGCAATTTCCAGCATGTAGTCCTCGAACATGATTCGATTCCGGTTATCCATAAGAAGGGTTGTAAGCAACGGAGAGATAGTGAAACAGAACATGGATATCTTCTCAACCCATTCTGGTTCGTATTCTCCGTTCCATCTGTTGCCGAAAGAGGCATCCCTGTCCCACGGGAAGTACCTCCAGGTATCACCTCCGGTTAAATGCAGGTAGAAGTTCTTTGTAATCGCATCCTGATCCCTTATGGCAAGGCTTATCGCTGCATTAGAGATGAAATCCTGAACATTGATCGAGAGGGGTGATCGGAGGTTGACTTCATCAACAAGACTCCTTAAAAGAGGAAGGTACTCGTCACTGCCCTGCTTTGCTTCGTAGCCCGATGAATTGAACGGATTGGAAGGCTGCCAGACGAATCTGCTGAGATGGTTCACTGCTTTGAAGAGCGGACCGTTCCCTATATTATTCCGATTGTAAAAATAGTCATCTATTCTTTCCACCTGAACGTAAACCCCATAATATACGTCATTTATATAGAACTCTACATAATTCGTCTGTGGGGCCGGGAATCCCAGTTTTCGCGACAGCATAAGGCCCAGGACGTTACGCATAAGGGAATGATCTCTGTATTGAGCGTCAAGAAGAATGTGTGATGCATTCGCCAGCGTCGGATCCTGAAGTTCGATTTTCCAGCTTTTTTTGGGACAAAGAAGGGATGTTCCGCCTCTGAAGCCGGCCGAACAGCTGCAGCTCCATGTGGAGGTTTCCATGTAAGCGGGGAACTGAAGATCGGCAAGTGAATCAGCGTAGAGACTGTCAAGATAGATCTGACCCATATACAGATGGTAGCTGTCAAGGGTACCCTGACCGCTCAGTAATACTACAGCGCTAAGAAAAATATGCATTATCCTCTTTCATTCAGCTGTTAATATACGGAACTAAGCCGGGCTTAACTATACATATGCCTGTTTACAGCCGCTGTATATATCAGTAAAACAAGATGGATTCGTGCGAAAGATGGACGATGTAAAAGAGCGGAGCCGGCATAAAGCAGCTCCGCTCCCGGGTAATTTGATTACTTTTTCTTCAGCTTAGCGTGCCAGTCAACAAGAATCGGGCTTGCTATGAACACAGAAGAATAGGTTCCAACTATTATCCCAACCATAAGCGTAAGAGCAAAACGGGACAGAACCCCTCCGGATATTATGAAGAGTATGAAAGCAGCCATGAACGTAGTAAGAGAAGTAATCACCGTTCTTCCAAGCACTTCGTTTATGGAGATGTTAACTGTCTCCGAAAGGGTCTTGCCTCTTCTGAGTTTTCTGTCCTCACGGATTCTGTCAAAAACGACTATGGTGTCGTTTATCGAATAACCCACTATTGTCAGGATCGCTGCTATTATGTTAAGTGACACATCGAGTCTTACCAATGCCAGAAAACCAATTGTGATAATAGTATCGTGAGCGAGCGCGATAACCGCCGCGACACCCCACTTGAACTGGAATCGATACCATACGTAGAAGATTATGAAGATCATCGCCATGAAAATGGCGTTAAGTGCCTTTGTTTTCAGTTCTTCCCCTACTCTGGGACCAATCTGCTTTATAAAGGAAAGTCCTTCGGAAGCAGCTTCCAGCTCCATCGGAACACACCCGTTTTCCTCCAGAGCGGAGTAGACAATATCCTTGTCCGTTTCCGAAGTCCGGACAACGAAAGCGGCGGCTCCATCCCCTTCGTAATCCATAAGTTTCTGGATCTGAACGTTTTGAAGCCCACTGCTGATCAGGTTATTTTTCAATTCCCCTGTCGTGGCCGCGGTATTACTTATGACATTCGTTTCAAGACCACCGGTAAAGTCAATTGAAAGATCCAATCCTCCGTTTATTACGAATGCCGCAACTCCAACAAGTATCACTATGGCGGAAATGAGGTAAGTTTTTTTGCGCATCTCCACAAAGGAGAAGTGCCTTTCTCCCAGCATCGACCATTTTCCGAAACTCAGATCTTTCCTCTTCTTGCTTTTCAGCAGAAGCTCTATTACAGCCCTTGAGAATACAAGAGAACAGAACATACTGGCTATAATACCGATCGATAGTGTAACGGCGAATCCACGGATGGGGCCGGTTCCGAACTTGTACAGTACCAGTGCTGTAATAAGAGTAGTCAGGTTCGCGTCCAGGATGGTAACGAAAGCTCTGGAATAGCCGGATTTCACTGCCGCCCTTATGCCTTTGCCGGCTTTCTTCTCCTCCCTGATTCTTTCGTAAATCAGAACGCTGGCATCAACAGCCATTCCAATAGTCAGGATGATACCTGCTATTCCCGGCAGAGTGAGGGTAGCGTTTAAACCCTTAACCCCGATCTGCGCAAGTGGTCCGGGAAAACAAAGAACTCCCATAATAATCAGCATATCGAAGATCAGGGCAAGAATTGCTATTACCCCGCCGGTTCCGTAATAGAAAATAATAAAGGCAGCAACCGCGAGAATCGCGATTATCGCCGCCATCATACCGTTGTTAATTGACTGCTGCCCCAGACTTGGCCCAATCGTCTGTTCTTCGGCAATCTCAAGCTCCGCCGGCAGAGAGCCCGCTTTCAAAACAAGTCTGAGATCCCTTGCCTCTTCGGTCGAAAATCCTCCGGACAGCCTGGTGCCGGAACCGGATATTCGTTCGCGAATAGTTGCAGCCGAGTATACGGTACCGTCGAGAACAATTGCTACCCGTTTGTCTACGTTGTCTCCGGTAATCTGCTCCCAGTTCCGGGCCCCGTCCGAATCGAACTCCAGTATAAGGTACGGGTTGTTCGAAAGTGACCGGGAATTTCCCATGCGGATCCTTACGTCGGTCAGATTAGCTCCGGTAAGAAGGTAATCCTCTTTTACCTGGTCAACCTGACGTTCCCAGCCCCTTGTCATATCTCTGGGGAGAAGATAGAGAGCTCTCAGTGATCCCTCGGAGGTCTCCTGCAGTCTTCCAAAGGAGAAGCAGAGATTGGCTTCGGCCATGATTGAATCAACAGCGGGGGTGTTGATGATGTCGTTAAGCTTGTCCATATTGTCGCCGGTAAATACTATCCAGTCTCCGGGAGAAATTCCCCCCGCGGAATACGCTGTTTCCTCTGATGCCACCTGTATCAGCCTTGAAAGACTTCCCGGGCGACCGGTTTCCGGCAATGCAATTTCTGTTGCTGTTTCTTCGACATCTGTCTGCGGAACAGGAAGAGAAAATCCTTCCGGTGTTTCGACGGAAGAATCGGGTTCGGGAAGAGAGATGTCATCTGTGTCTTCAACTGCCGTATCCGATGGCAGAAGACTGTCTATTGGGGCCGGCTCTTCGTCTTCGCCGCCAAGTACACTTTCAATCTGTCGTAAAACAGGTACGCTTGATACGTCGGGATGTTCTTCTGACGGGTATGCAACCATTTTGAACTCCAGCATAGCCTGGCGTTCCACAATCGCTCTTGCCCGTCCCGGATCGCGTACTCCCGGTAACTGAACAACTATCCTGTCGCTGCCCTGCCGGGTAATAGAGGGTTCGGAAACACCAAATTCGTTTATTCTATTCCTTATTACCTCCAGCGCCTGATCGATGGCTTCATCTTTGTCCAGACCTGGAGTCGGAATAACCATGTAGGACAGGTACATTCCGCCCTGAAGGTCAAGTCCAAGCTTTATAGTACCTTCACTTGTCCGGTAAAGCTGTCTGTATTTTTCCAGAAGGTTTTCTTCCCCCTGGTTCTGCAGCGTGTCCAGAACTGCCCTGAGATGAGGATTATCCGTTTCCGGCTGAACGCTTGCTTCAGCCCTGTCCCTTTCTGTAACGGGCAGTGTATACCAGTGCAGAGTCGGCCAAACCATAAGGATTGACACAACAAACAAAGAAATCGAACTCCAGTTACGCCAGTTGGCGGACTTTGTCATATGCTACAACCTCCGAGGAACATTCATCAGATGTCAGTCAATCTTGACATACCGAGAAAATACGGCTGGTATCCGATTACCGGCCGATAGGTGTCTGTAATTCTGTACAAATCGCGTACAATATAATCATTCTTCGGGAACTGATGAATAGCGACTGAAGCAGAATGTGTCAACAAGGCGAAATCGTTGGAGTCCGGTTTACCGTATTGTATTGTTCAATTCGAACCGTACAGGGTCGCCATCGGGCGTGAGACAGATAAAAGACAGGCCCTTGTCAGGCACCATGTATGTTATAACATGATCGAAACCATGCCTGCGAAGGGTTCTTGTTATATACAGATTTGCCTGATGTATTGAAATTGTGTCCAGCAGGTCCATCGACCTTACTATGGTATCCGAAGATGCAGAGGGAATATCCCTGAGCCCATGCCCTATACAGATGGCTGCAAAATCTCTTTCAACAGATGTCAGAGGATTATTCTCCTGAGAAGATTCCGTTTCGTTCCCAGGGACTTCCTGCCTGCCAGTAATTACAGTAAACAATCCTGCCACGGCAACAACTGCGAGGAATATCAGACCTATCTCACTCAATTTCATTTTCTGTTATTATCCTCCGGGTATTCTGAACGAAGATTCGCTTAATTTATTACCAAGTCAAGGAGAAATATAAGGGAGTATGATGATAAAAGTGTTTTTTGCCGTATGTGTTCTTGTTTTACCCGGAATATCCGTCTCCGATTCAATTCCGGGTACTTCTTCCCCGGGAGGACTAAGCGGTTATCTTTTTCTTCCGGGAAGCGACGTTCTGCCAGAGGATGCGCTGCGTATCCAGGGACGCCTTGATTACATCAACAGGAACAATCCGTCCGGAGATTTTCTTGTTCTTCCTCTGAATGTTGCGTGGGGCTGCAAAGAAGGATTTGAACTGGGGAGTGAAATTCCTTTCTATCTTGACGATGGAACGGAAGAAAACAGTATCCTGGGTGATATTACCGCTGGTTGCGCATGGTTGTACGAGACTGCCCGGGGGGGGTCTGCCCTTGTGATCAAAGGACTGGTTACCCTTCCAACGGGTCTTGAGGGTCGTGACGGGGGCTCAGAACTTGCCCTGGGAGTATCGACCAGTACTACTTTCCGTCTGTTCCGGCTTCAGGCTTCAGCTTCATACCTCGTAAACGGAGGGAAAAATCCTTTCAAAAATCATATCTTTGATTATATGGCTTTTTCAATAGGCGGCTCCAGTTACATCACCCCGGATTTTCAGATAGTCGGCGCTGTTGACGGGAACACGCTGGGAGATCTTGGTCTGAGCGGTTGTGGTGTGCTGTACGTCCTTGACAGTGTTTCTCTATTTGGCGCCTTAAGAACGGGGTTGAGCGGAGGAGAATCGTTCAGACTTTCGGCTGGAGTGTCCTGGACCGGATATTGTTTATAAATCCCATGTTCGGACTGCTACGCGTAAGGTGAGATTTTTCTGAGTTTCTCCACTACAGGGGGAAGAATTTCAAGCAGGAGGTCAATCTCACGTCCGGTTGTGTATCTGCTTAAACTGAACCGTACCGCGGTATTGGCATCAATCGGATCAACACCCATTGCAGCAAGAACGTAGCTGGATGTTTCATCTTCGCTGCTGCATGCGGAACCGGAAGACACGCAGATACCCTCAAGGTCCAGCAGAGTAATTACAGCTTCACTTTCCACTCCCCTGAACAACACGGTAGACGTATTGGGAAGCCGTTCTGCATCAGCACCACCAATAACTGCTCCGGGACATTCTTCCAGAATTCCCTTTTCAAGCTTCTCAAGAAGTGAACGAGTCTGCAGACTCTCTTCAATAACAAAACCTCCCGCAAGCTCTGCTGCTTTTCCAAGCCCTGCTATTCCGGGAACATTGTACGTACTCGCCCTCATACCTTTTTCCTGATGTCCCCCCCGCAAAAAGGGTGATATTTCCACGCCTTTTCTTATGTAAAGGGCTCCAACTCCTTTGGGACCATGAAATTTATGTGCTGAGAGACTAAGTAAATCTATACCCATGGCTTTAACGTCCAGAGGAATCTTACCTGTCGCCTGAACAGCGTCGGTATGAAACAGTGCTCCCGCTTCGTGCGCAATATCACTTGCTTCTTTTACGGGCATTATAACGCCGGTTTCGTTATTGGCTGTCATTATTGAAACAAGACCTGTTTTCTCATCGATTGAATTCCGAAGTGATTCCAGGTCAAGTAAACCCTTTCCGCTGACTTCCGCGAACGAGACGGGATAACCCCTGCCGGCCATATGTTTTGCAAACTCAAGAACGGCCGGGTGTTCGATCGTGCAGGTAACGAGACCGGGTTTGAGCGGGTTGATTTCCATCGCGCCGATCAAGGCTGTGTTATCGCTTTCTGTACCTCCCGACGTGAAAAACACTTCCTCCGCGTCAGCTCCGATGAGTTCGGCAACGCGTCCCCTTGCCTTTTCAATATCTTCCATAAGATCACTTCCGAAGGAATGAAAACTGGAAGGGTTCCCATATTTTTCTGAAAGGAACGGGAGCATGGCATCAAGGACCTCGGGCGCCATTCTTGTGGTGGCGTTGTTATCCAGGTAAATTTTCATTTCGTGACGCTCACTTTCACGACTTTTCCTGTCCGTTTCAGCAGTTCTCTTTCCAGAACAGCGGACACTGCATCTGCTTCAGCACCCGAAAACTTCAAAGAGACTCGTTTGGGGTGAATATGTTCAATCATGACGCTACCTTTTCCAACGATATCTGCAAGATCTTTCGGAGCTTCTTTCAGTATGGAATTCAATTGTTCCGCAAGTTCGTTGCTTCGGCGTCTGTAATCATCAACTGCTTCTGAAAGAGCCTCGTGTCCCATTACGGAACAGTGTTTTTTCTCATCGGGCATTCCACCAAGAAATTCAACTATCTGATCGTTGCTGATTTCCAGAGCCTCTTTCAATGTTTTCCCCATGGCCTGAACGGTAAGAGCGGAGGATGCCGCTATGGCTCCGGCACATCCAAATGTCATGGATTTTATATCGATGATTCTTTCTTCATCATTCACCCGGATATCAAGGGTCATCGCATCACCGCACCCGGGAGAACCTACTTCGGAATGTCCATCCGGATCTGATAACTGTCCGGTATTTCGTGGATTCATGAAATGATCCATGAGCTTCTTTGAATACTTCCACATCTGTTCCGCTCCTAGACGTTTCCTTCAATAAGATCCTTCAGCGTTTTCTCGCTCATGTACGAACAGAACATATCCCGGAGGGTTATCCAGAGAGGCCTGGTTACGCAGGTATCCTCAAGGGAACAGTGTACCTGACTGAAACTTTTCTCGGGAGAGCAGCTTTCTTCACCGGCCATACATGTGGCCGGAAGAAAATCTGTTTCCAGAATGCTGAAAATTTGAAACAGACTGATGTCATCAGGAGACATACCCAGAACATAGCCACCTCCCGGACCGCGCTTTCCCTTAACCACACCCTTTCTTCTAAGCAAGCCGAATATCTGCTCGAGGTAACGAACGGATACCTGCTCCTGCTCGGATAAATAAGCAAGAGAAGTGGGCTGTTTGTCTCCCTTACTTATGGAATTGGCCATTCTGGCAAGAACTCTTAGAGCGTACCGGCTTCGCGTAGAAATAAGCATATTAACCCCTTTTCCTGTGGGAATTTGAGTATATACAGATTTTAAGTTTCGTCAAGTAATACGCCTGCGTCCGGCAAAGCGTTTGGAAAGCACGCTTCCCACCGCTATTACCACCGTTGCCGCCATCATCATAGTGACCGCTATTCTAAGAGCGGAAGGCAGAGGATCCCCGCTTCTGCCGCTGCCGCTGAAGACAGCTTTCATATCAAGAATTACAGATACCGGGCAGTAGTTACCCCTGTTGCTGACAACGAGCGCATAGCTTCCAAACCCGAAGACTTCCATCTCAAAGGAACCAGACGATATTGATTTATAGCACAAAGTATCAACAGTGCCTGTATTGTTCCTCCATCTCATATAATCATCTATATGAAGCAGTATCAGTTCGATGGATGATGTATCAGGATCTACACTTATGTTTCCCCGGAGAATCGCATCGTTTGACTGGTACTCCTGGATTACGAATCTTACCGTTCTGTAGCTGGCCACAGGAATCTGCATGTTTTCCTGCCGCAGCAGAGTCAGGCTGCCCGCGTGAAGCAGATGAAAAGTAACAGTAAGAACAAGTATTGATGTCTTCACTGGTATTTTGCGCCGTTGAAGAAATCCGACACTCCCGGTTAACCTCTTCCTGCGGAATGGAGTTTCCGAAGAGCTGTTCCCTGAATTATCAGGTAGAATCCCACAAGCAGCGGAAGAAAACCTGTGCCGGCTACTATCAGAGGAAGAATAGTGGAATCAGCGGCTCTGTCTATGGCATCGGCAGCTTTATTCAGATGATCGGTGGCCTCTGTAAAAGCTTCCTTGGTGGTAAACAGGTCCCCGGCCAGAGAATCAACCCCGTCAGCAACATCGTCCAGTACCGGCTCCAGGGGTTGCAGCACAGAAGACAGGTGTTCCATCTGTGTTATCATCTCTCCTGAAGAATAAAAAGCGTTATTCAGGCTGGCGACAGCGTCAGAGAAATAATTGCTGCCTACCATCGATGTAATAGCCAGCGGGAGATTCTGAAGGCTTTCGCCCACCGTCAGCACTAATTCCCTTATTTCCCCGGTAGTTTGCCTTATGATGTTCAGTGTTATCCAGGTTTCATGCACTACACTGTTTGTACTCCTTATGGAGTTGCTTACTTCGTTTACAAGGGATGACGATGTATCAAAGTCTTTTCCTATCAGTTCCACCGCCGAATTAGCGCTGTGAAGTCCTTCAGATATTGACAGAAGGCTGCTCCGGACAGGACCCCACGCTGTAAATGCGGCGATTATAATTGCAGATCCGGCTATTATCGCGATAATTCCCAGAACCCATGATAGCCAGATGTAAAGGCTGTGAGATAAAATATGTTTCCTGTTCATTTTATTCCCCTGTCCTGATTTGCTCTTGAAAATAGTATCAATTAAAGTATCACTGCGAAAGAAAAAAAACAAGACTGGCAAAATGGTCAGGACCCGCGTAACGGGCAGACGGAATCCTGTTCGGAAAGGCTGACGTGAACAAAATCGATGAAATAGTACAGGCGGCCCGCATGGCCGGTTCCATTCTCATGACCGCCGCCGCAGAAGGAGTGGAAGTAAGGAAAAAGAACAATCACGAACTGGTAACGTCCGGAGATCTGCTTTCTGAAGAATACTTGAAATCACGTCTCAGGGAAATAGAACCCGAAGCGGGTTTTCTTGGGGAGGAAAGCTGGGACGGAGGTTTTCCGGAACCCCCTTTCTGGATTGTCGACCCCCTGGATGGCACTAACAATTACGTTCATCGATATCCTGTCTGGTCCGTAAGCATAGCGTACTGGAACGGAAACGAAATTGAAAGCGGATGTGTGTACGACCCCAATAGAGAAGAAACCTTTTCCGCTTCAAAAGGCCTGGGAACATGGCTTAACGGGAAGCAGGTTTTCTCAACCGCAAAAGAGAATGTATCGGATTGTCTTTTCGCAACCGGGTTCCCTTACCACAGAAAGAAGGACAGTCTTGGTCTTGACCTCGAAGTTCTGAAATATTTTCTGGAAAGGGTTCAGGGAATACGAAGAGGTGGTTCAGCGGCCCTCGATCTTGCTTACGTAGCCTGCGGAAGACTTGATGGTTTCTGGGAAG
>CAZOQQ010000015.1:0-21369 GCA_964582075.1 uncultured bacterium
GACCAAAAATGTATCTGCCGAGTCTTACGATGGTGGCTCCCTCTTCAACCGCAAACTGGAAATCATCACTCATTCCCATTGACAGTTCGGATAAATCATGATGACAACTGCCATCCAGACGATCCCTGAGTTCTCTTAAAAGAGAAAAAGCTCCTCTGATATCTCTCTCACTTCCCCCCAGAGGACCAACCGTCATCAATCCCGAAACGTGCAGCCCTGCTTCGGAAATTTCTCCCAGAATATCCTGCAATATATGGAAATCAGGTTCAAAACCATGTTTGGAATCTTCACCGGATGTGTTAACTTCTATCAGAATACCCGGTTGTTCCAGACCTTTCAGAACCGTTTTTTTTGCTATTTCCCGTACTATTTTCATTCTTCCTACGGAATCTATCCAGTGAAAATCACGCGAGGCCTGACGAACCTCTCCCGTATGTATCGGACCGATCATATGAAATTCCGCGGCATCTTTTCCAAGTACTTTTACCTTGCGACCGCCTTCACTTACGCGGTTTTCGCCGAGAAGCCTGATACCGGCTTCTATCGCCTTTCCGGCAACCTCGACAGGGTGCGTTTTCGTAACGGCCATTATTTTAACAACGCGATCGCTTTCCCCGACACGTTCGAGGGATTTTTCAATCAATTCACCGGCTTTATTGAAACTGTCTTTAATGCTTTGCACAGAAATAACCATATTACCCTCCTGAAGAACGAATATGGGTAAAGAAATACTTGCTGTCATACTGTCCTTGATATATATTAATGCAATTGATTTGCATTAAGGAAGAATGGATATGAGTTCAGTTATTATCTGGCAGAAGCTAAGAGAAAAAGGAATGAGGATCACTCCTCTGAAGAAACAGGTAATAGATCTCTTCATTTCAGGTGCCTGCGGTCTTTCAGCGAGGGATGTTTATGACAGACTTTCCACAGAAACTCACATTTCAACTGTTCACAGATGCCTGAGTTCCCTTGAAAGAGCCGGGTTTCTCAGACCTGACAGGAATTCAGAAGGGATCCTGCGATACCGCTGTTCCAGGTCTTTCTACCCTGACCATGGCCATTTCAAATGTGCACAATGCGGTAGAATATTTCCGGTTTCCCGTACTCTTCCGGAGGAGTTCATCAGAATGGTTGAAAAGGCCGGAAATTTCAAAATATACAGTTCGGATTTCTTTCTGGAAGGGACATGCCGCAAATGTTCAGAAGAGTAATCGCTGCCGTTCTTACCCTTTGTTTCCTGCTACCGGTGGCCTGTCGGGAAGAAACACCTGCAACAGGCAATCATCTGTCGATAGCGGTAAGCATTCTGCCCCAGAAGTATTTCGTACAGAAAATAGCAGGAGATTCCATCAACGTAACGGTAATAGTGCCTGAGGGCGCAAGCCCCGCAACGTACGAACCTTCTCCCTCCGATATGAGAAACTTAAGCAATGTCCAAGTCTGGTTCACAATCGGCGTCGCTTTTGAGACCCCGTGGCTTCCCAGATTTACAGGCTCAAATCCTGACCTGGTAATCAGAAGCACAATAGATAATATCGAAAGACTGCCTGTAGACAGGTACAGCGCCACAGGTTACGAAACATCTTCGGAGAGTATTCCCGGATCCGGCTCTTCACCTGACCCTCACGTGTGGCTTTCACCGGAACTGGTCCGCAGCCAGGCGGCGGTTATCGCAGACGAACTTTGCCTGCTCGACAGCCCGGGAACCGGCAGATACATGGCTAACCTGGAGAGTTTTAATCTCGAGATAGATTCTCTTCAGCAATCGATACACACATTGCTGGATTCATCATCCATAAGGAGTTTCATGGTTTTTCATCCCGCGTGGGGTTATTTCGCCGATGAATTCAACCTTGTTCAGATACCTGTAGAGACTGCCGGCAGTGAGCCGTCACCAAGAGAAATGTCACTTCTTGTCAACTACGCGAAAGAAAACAATATCCTCGCGATCTTCGTTTCCCCTCAGTTCAGCACATCTTCCGCGGAAGCAATTGCTTCTGAAATTAACGCTGAAGTTGTATACATCGACCCGCTGGCTCTTGACTGGAGTAGCAACCTCTACCACGTGGCCGAATATCTCTCAGGAGATCCGGGTTCATAAATGGATAATATAATCGAACTTAAAGGTGTTACCGCTGGATACAGAAGGGGAAATCCTATAATCAGCAACATTGATCTTTCCGTCGCCAATAACGATTTCCTTGCGATTATCGGCCCGAATGGAGGCGGTAAAACAACACTCCTCAAAGTCATTCTGGGTTTGCTTGTTCCCTGGAGCGGCACCGTAAGCGTTTTTGGAGGAACCGCACAGAATGCCCGCCTTGAAATTGGATACGTACCACAGGTAATTCCCGACGACCCTTTTCCCGTCACCGTCATGGATGTTGTTCTGATGGGAAGATTGAAAAATTCAGGCCTGTTCAGAAGATTCACCCGAAGGGACAGGAAAGCAGCCATGATGAATCTCGACAGGCTGGACGTTGGAAACCTGGCCGGGAACGAAATCAACTCTCTTTCCGGAGGACAGAAACAGCGTGTGCTGATAGCCAGAGCACTCGCTGGCAACCCGCGTATACTCCTTCTTGATGAACCCGTGGCAAGTGTTGACCGTGACACCCAGGACAGTTTCTTCAACATTCTCGCTGAACTGAACGGGGAAATAACCATCCTGCTGGTCACTCACGATGTGGGTGCTGTCTCGGCCTACATTAAAAATATCGCATGTATTAACAGGGTACTGATCAGCCACGGGGAAACACTGTCATCCGAATCTGTAGCAAAAGCTTACGGATGTCCCTTTGAACTGGTTTCCCATGGGGGAATCCCACACAGAGTACTTGGAAAGGGAAAAGGATCATGATCAACGCGCTGGGATACACCTTCATGCAACATGCCGTGATTATTTCTCTTCTGGCATCTGTAGCCTGCGGCATAATAGGCACACTTGTAACAGTCAATCGAATGTCGGCTCTTGCCGGAAGCATAGCTCATGCCTCGTTCGGAGGTCTTGGTCTTGCATACCTCATGGGTTTCAGCCCTTTAGCGGGAGCAACCGGTTTCGCAGCGGTATCGGCCATTGGCATGACGATTATCACATCGGGGAAAAAAGTGAAAACCGATACGGTCATGGCCGCCATGTGGGCAACAGGCATGGCAGCGGGACTAATTTTCATAAAGCTGTCCGGCACCTATTCAGCTAACCTTATGAGCTGGCTTTTCGGAAGCCTTCTCGCCGTATCAACGTCCGATATTACCTTTGCCGCCATTCTTGATATCGTGATTATTCTTGTTATCGCGGGACTCTACAAGGAATTCCTGGCGGTTTCCTTCGATCGCGAATTCAGCCTGCTTCAGGGAGTTCCAACCAATCTTATCAGAGGGGTTTTTCTGATACTCACTGCGCTGACGGCAGTTCTTCTGATGAAAATAACTGGTCTCATCATGGTAATAGCCATGCTTGCCATTCCCTCGGCCATAGCCGAAATGTATACGGGCAGCCTCTGGAAAATGATGATTCTTGCTTCAATTATGGCAGCAGTGTTCAACCTCGGTGGCCTTGCGCTGGCATGGATTCTGAATCTTCCTCCCGGGGCCGTCATCATTCTCATAGCCGCGTTAGCGTACGGAGCTGCACTTACAATCGAGAGAATCAGATCGGGAACAGCATGAAGAAAAGATCTTCTGCTAAAGTCCTTTTGCCCTGTACATGTTGTGAAAGAAACACGAAGCCATGAATAAGATAACCGTGAAAAGAAAAAGCGCGGGAAAGCACAGCCAAATGGGAAAATAGGGAACACTCCCGTAAGCCGCTCTCATTATTGAACTCGTGTAAGCCAATGGAGACAGAGGTGCCACCCATGCCGCCCATCCGGGCATCTGCCCTATGGGAACGAAGATACCGCTGACAAAAAGCAGGGGTAACCGAACCAGGTTGGACAGAAGCATGATGTTGGAGGGACTTGCGGCAGGTGGTGCGGAAAGAAGAACTCCAAGGGAAGAAAAACTTAATGCCCCCATCAGAATACCGCCCGCAAGAAGCGGAATATTCACAATACCGGCATCGGAAAAAAGCAGGCCCAGAACAATCGTCAACGCTGAAATTATACACCCGAACGCGAAACCGCTTAACACGTCACCAACGAGTATTGAGCGAACAGAAATCGGGCTGGATAACAGACGCTCGTAGGTTTTCGCCCGCCTCTCCCATGGGGTTACCAGCGGGCCAATCGCGCTTGCTGTGAACCAGAGAGACATGGCAACCATTCCGGGAACGATATTTTCAGCGGCAACGGATCTTCCCATTTTGAAAGCAAGAAAAAAGAAAAGAGGAAAAAGAACCCCGAATATCAGGACGGGAGGCCGCAGGTAATAAAGGAGAACGTTCTTCTTCAGAATCACCAGAGAGCCGTGAATCTGCCTTCGCAAGATACTCTGTTCGGAAGTAATCATTCGGAGCCTCCACCACTGATGTAGTAAAGAAATACATCCTCCAGGCTGGGTTTCCGGGTTTTCAGCTGCTCCAGTTCCAACCCGAGTTCTTCTGTCAGTAATGCCAGGTCGGTAGCGACTCGCCCCGGGTTCGTTGTGTACAATTTCAGAACATGCTGGTCAGATTCCAGGCTGATTACGCCTGGCAGGGCTTTCAGCTTTTCATTCGGAGGTGCCTGATCTTTGAACACCGCTTCAACATAATTGTGCCTGCTTGTCATCGATCTGAGTTTCGCAGGTGTATCGATTGCCGCTATACGACCGTTGTTTATTATCGCTACCCGTGAACAGATATTTCCTGCTTCAACCATGTTGTGGGTTGTAAGAAAAATGGTAAGTCCTTTTTCGTTGAGTTCCCTGATAATTTTCCTTATAAGCCTCGCGCTCTGAACATCAAGACCACTTGTTGGTTCATCCAGAAAGAGTACTTCAGGGTCGGTAACGAGTGCCGCGCAAAGCATCAGCCTCTGTTTTAGACCCTTTGAAAGTTCACGCGCCTTACTGTTTTTCTTATCATTCAGCCCAAGAAGATTCAGCAGCATTTTACCTTCGCTTATTCGCCTGCCCCTCGGTATACCGTAAAGTTCAGCCATCAGCATTATGTTTCTCCAGACGGAAAGGTCGAGGTATACGTTAGCCTGCTCGGGAACCACTACTATATGCTCACGGGAGAGAATGGATTCCTTCACGATATCGTGCCCCTGGATAGCCGCGTAACCACCGGAGGGTTTAATTACACCGGTCAGCATCCTTACGGTAGTTGTTTTACCGGCACCGTTGGGCCCCAGAAAACCGAATATTTCCCCTTTATCGATCTGGAAACTGATACTGTCAACGGCTGTGAATTTGCCGAATTTCCTGGTCAGGTTTCTTACGGTAATCACCGGTTCCATAGGAATCTTTCCATCTGATTGTATTTATCCTGCCCGTAGTAATACTCAAGCAATATAATATTACACCTTTTACAATTCCAAATAAAACTTATTGACTTCTTCCATACCGGCCCTTCATGGATACATCTGCCCGATCATGGAGCGGTACTGCACGGCTTCAGCAATATGAGATGAGTTAATATCGGGAGAATCTGCCAGGTCAGCGATTGTTCTTGAAACTTTGACGATCCTGTCGTAAGCTCTTGCTGAAAAACCGTACAGTTCCATCGCGGATTTAAGCAGTTTCCTGACATCATCATCAAGTTTACAGTACTTTCTGACAAGAGGTGAATTCATACCGGCATTACAGTAAAGCCCGCTCGTGCCGCTGAACCTTTCAGCCTGTCGCTCTCTTGCCCTTACTACCCGCTTCTTTATCTCGGGAGAACTGTCTCCCGCCGGCAGGCTGGACGAAAGGTCTCGATACTTAACCGGGGCAACATCAACATGGATATCGATTCTGTCCATAAGGGGCCCTGATATCCTGCCCAGATACCGCTGTATCTGAGGCCCGGTGCAATTGCATGAATGGCCCGGATCGGTGAGGTATCCGCACGGACACGGGTTCATAGCTGCGGCAAGTGTGAAATTCGCAGGGAACGTCATGGTCATCGCCGCCCTTGCAATGGTGACTGTACCATCCTCCATTGGCTGTCTTAAAACTTCCAGAACGTTCCTTCTGAATTCCGGCAGTTCATCCAGAAAGAGAACTCCGTTATGCGCGAGGCTTACCTCGCCCGGACCCGGAAGGGCTCCGCCGCCAATGAGTCCCGCATCGGAAATCGTATGATGCGGTGAGCGGAAAGGTCTGATATCAAGAAGCGCGTGCCCGGGCTCCAGCAGTCCGGCAACGCTGTGAATCTTTGTGGTTTCTATGGCTTCCTCGGGAAGCAGCGAAGGGAGAATGGAAGGAAGCCTTCTAGCGAGCATGGTTTTACCCGATCCGGGTGGACCTGTCATCAGTACGTTATGGCCGCCCGCTGCGGCAACTTCAAGAGCTCTTTTTGCTGACTCCTGACCCCTCACGTCACGAAAATCCAGTTTCGGTTTTCCACCTGTTCCAGATAAATCAGGTGAATATACAGCAGGCTCTATCGTTACTTTATTAAGCAGAAAGTCAATCACACGCCCAAGGCTTTTTGCCGGATAAACATCCTGTCCGGACGCAACCGCCGCCTCCGCAGAATTCATAAACGGAACCACAAGCCCTGAATGACTTTCCTTCCTTGCACGATCGGCCATCGAGAGAATCCCCCTGACCGGTCTGAGAGTGCCGTCAAGCGCTAGCTCCCCAACAAAATAGTAACCCTCAATTGTTTCCCCCGGGATTATCCCGGAAGCGGCAAGGATACTTATTGCAATGGGTAAATCGAACCCCGGACCCTCCTTTTTTCTTCCTGCCGGAGCCATATTGATGGTAATCTTTTTACCGGGAAGTTTGAAACCCAGATTCGCTATTGCGGAAGTGATGCGGTGCCGTGATTCCCTGACTGCACTATCCGGCAGGCCCACTATAGTGAACGTTGGAAGCCCGAGAGACATATCGGCTTCGATCTCTACCGGGTAGGAATCTATTCCGTATACTGCAAGACTTCTTGTGCGAGCCAGCATAAATACTCCTCTGTTTCCATACAAAGAGTTTAACGATAATAGCGGGAGAGTTCAAGGGCCGGGTCTCAGGTAAGATCAATAGCCGGAATAGTACAGCTCGGGCGGCATGAAGATTCAACTGACCGATTGAAGGGAATTTTACGATGAGAGTGCCTTCGTTCTTTCTGTTCTTCTCCTTCATCCTGGTGCTGCACGCAGCCATAGCGGACACCTCACCCTTTCTTAAAACACCCTACCTTGTATACGCAGGCTCAATCCCGGAGATGAACATTTTGTGGCAATTGACCGATTCAGCTCAATGCACGATCGAATGGGGAACGGATACAACTCGTAGTACGGGCACCGAACTGACAACGGAATATGGAACCGATCACCAGCATGTTTTCACTATCTGCGATCTGATTCCCTCGACAGAATACTACTACCAGGTGAGTTGCGCCGGAGTAAGTTATGCGGGTTCATTCTATTCTGCGCCGGATTCAACCGAAACATCTCTGAGTTTCATGGTGTACGGGGATACCAGATCGAACTTCATGGTGCATGATTCCATCGCCGGGGCAATGGTTTCCATATACAGAACAAGGCCTGAATTCCAGACTATTCTTTTCGGGGCAGGTGATATGGTAAAGTACGGAGGGTACGAAGTATCCTGGCAAAAGGAATTTTTCAATGAAGAGCAGACGAACCTTCGCCGGAGAATGATGGATGTTCCATACGTTCAGTGTCCCGGTAACCATGAGCTGTACGAAAAACTTTACCTGGGTTTGAACCTTGATACCCCGCTCCTTGGAAAATATTTTCCTTACCCATATGTTGACAGGCGTTACTGGTCACTGGATTACGGTCCCGCGCACTTCACCATAGTTGACCAGTATCCAGCGGACTACAATGGCCGGGGGCTAATCTCTCCGGAGGAACTTGCCTGGATACAGGATGACCTGAGCACCTCATCCAGCGACTGGAAATTCGTAATCCTCCACGAGCCGGGCTGGTCCTGCGGAAGCCATTCCAATAACGATGATGTTCAGAAACTTCTTCAGCCGATCTTTGAAGCCTGCGGAGTGCAGATAGTTTTTTCAGGGCACAACCACTACTACGCCAGGGCCTGCAGGAACGGGGTTTACCATGTAACAACCGGAGGCGGCGGAGCCCCTCTTTCGGAGCCTCTTACCGATTGGCCCAACGTAATTGTTACGCGACCCGATTACAATTTCTGTCTGCTCGAGATCGATCGGGACACTCTGTCGTTTCGTGTACTCAATCTAAACAAATGCGTCATGGACAGCTTCACTGTCGTAAAAGGCTCACCCCCCAGTTACCTGCTCGGTTCGGTAACGTCCGACAAGGGAGAAATACCTCTTGACAACGTTCTCATTCTGGTAAACGGAATATCTGTACGGACCGACGCTGCCGGTTACTATGGAATTCAACTCCCTCCCGGTGTATACGATGTCTCAACTTCGCTTGACGGTTACGAAAGCGGAATATTCGAAAATATCAGTGTAACTTCCGGAACCGAAACCACACTCGATATAGATATGAACCCTATATAACTGCCGGGTAATATCTCATTATCCCACTTTTACAGGGGTCCTGTATTCCATTCTGGTGATCTACGATGATTCTGACGTGAATACAAGCGAACCGATCAATTCAGGTCTTATTTACTTCCTCAGTCAAGTCCGCGTTTCTTCTCATGGAATCTCCATCAGATCAATCCTGCATGAGTTTAAGAGAAATCTGCAGGTAAATACAGAGAAGTTAGAGATATGAAAATACAAGCTTCAGCAAAAACAAAACTGATGGAAAGGATTTGAACGAAACTATCCGGTTATCCATCTGCTCATTGCACCATGCCCTGTTAACAGTACCTGCTTCCTTGCCCGGGTAACGGCTACGTAAAGCAGAGCCCGCTCAGATTTCTCCTGTTCTTTAACGGTAACAGCATCGCTTCCCGATACAGCCTCTGGCAAAGGTATTACACCATCGTTTACAGCTGCAACAATCATCGTGTCGAACTCCAGCCCCTTCACCCTGTGCATTGTTGCCAGTCTGACTCCTGGAGAGTTTCTGTCCTCTTCCTGACCAGTCTTTACAAAGCTTATGGCGATTCCGCGTGAGGCAAGTTCATCAGCGTACTGCTTCAGCAGTGTATTGGTTCTGGCTGCAATGCAGACACTGCTCATCAATCCGGGATATGCAAACATGGGAACAAGCCTGCTGACAATAAACTCGATCTCTTCATCGAACGAATTAAAAGCGTGTATTTCAGGAGGCACACCATGAACCAGAGATCTGTATCCCTTCTGCAAGTCAATCCCTCCATCAAGATCATCAAAACTCAGCCCCGAAAGCAGCTTCAGTGCCCAGTTCCTGTTCTCCTCGGTTGTTCTGTAATTGATTCTGAGTTTTCTGCCCCTGCCCCGTATGTTGATCCCTGTTCTGCCCAGAACAACCCGTTTTCCGTATATCCTCTGGTGAGCATCTCCAACTATGAAGATATCGTTACCTGTTTCGGGTACTATCTGTCTGATCAGCATGAATTCCTGAGGACCCATATCCTGCGCCTCATCAACAACAACAGCTTTGTAAGGAAGCATACCCGGATTCGATTCAAGGATATGGCGTACATCCCGCATGGCATCAGCGGGTTCACGAAAACCCGCTTCATCAAGAAGTCTTCTATACTCCTCAAAGACCTGCCATATCTCTTTCCTCTCTCTTCTTACGAGTCTTGTTCCCCTGCCGGTGCGGGAGCATTTGAGATACTCTTTAAGTGTATCTATACCCTGTGGCTGAATGACTCTTTCCCATTCTTCCCTGAAGAATGATTCCCGATAACCTTCAGGCGATACAGACAGTGCCTTTTCCCACAAATCCTTCGTTACTTTTCCGTACGCAATCCGGTAATCGTATCTGTTCCTTTTCAGAAAACTCCAGACCCACTCATCAAGGTTAACCACCTCAATTCTCTTCATAACATCCGCAGGAGTAATCTTCATCAGATTCTCCCTGATATCACCTGCAAGATTCCTGGTGAATGTAGTGAACAGTATCCTGTCATGCGGATCGATGAAAGCATTCTCCGCGAGCCATTTTGCCCTGTGCATCGCTACAACTGTCTTGCCTGTACCAGCGCCCCCCAGCACTCGCACCGGTCCGTTCCAGTTTCTCTCAACAAGCCTTCTCTGTGACGGGTGCAGGAATACTCTCCATTTCTCAAGAGGAGCAGCAAGCATTTCGGTAAGTTCCAGTTCATCATCCACTACCCAGAAGGAACGTTTCGAACCGTCCCTTTCAAGGGCGGTGCTGAAATCGTCCGTATCTATATCAGCATCACCTGTAATTTCCCCAAGTATCTCTTCCAGATCGAATCCTGCATTGAACATCTGAAGACACTCCAGCGCTTCTTCAGGAAGAGCTCCCGGCAGATCATCAAACTCCTCCTCAGAAGTAAGATTTCTAACCAGAGGAATCATTATCTCCGGTACACCGAACCGCCTGAGATGCCTGTCTTTAAGTTTTCGGAACAGACGGAGTTCTTCCGTAACAGAAGGACTCTCACCTGCTATCACTGAAGCTTCAACATCCAGAACCTGAAGACTCCCCGTCTCAGGGTGTATTACAACCTTGCGTCTTCTTGCCCAGGTGTAGGCATCATCATGATGATCGACCCAGAGAAGAATGTAAGTGTGACCACCATCCGGTCTGTGAACAATACCACGGTAAGCCTGATCAATACGGACGGACCAGATATGACTGTCATAAGAATCCCGGATACGCTCGTAATTTATACCGTTCGATCCTGGGTTTTGTTTAAACTTTTTGATGAACTCCCTTACCTTCCCCTGCTGCTGCTTCGGTATCCGGGAATACGCAGAAAGGAAATCACTTCCCAGGGCTACTACCATTTCACTCATGATCGTTTACTCCCTTCTGCTGCCGTGCGGAGGGCTGAGATAAAAGCTACCGGCCTCTCCTCTGTCTGCGCAGGTGTAAACACTTTCCATCCCTGGCGCTGAAATTCTTCAGCAGACTGTATCTCTGATTCCAAAAGAAGTACGACTTTCGATTTCTCCCACGCGAGTTCAGCCTGCCCGGCAACAGCTCCATCGGCTCCAGTAATTTCCCAGCCTGCTTCGGGAGGATCGATACCCGACTCGCGCACTCTTTCCAAAAGCTGCCGCAGTTCAGGATCCGCAAGCTCCATCACTTCTTCCCATTCAGAAAGCGCATGCGCAGTAACCCCGGCAGCCACAGCTCTGACGGGAATTGCCCCGGGGAAGATATCCTGCTCTGCTCCTTTTGCAGAAACAGCAGTACATCCCGGAAGAAACTGCAGCAGGTTAAGTATTCGAAGGTATCCATTCCAGATCTCCCTGAAATTCTGCGATATCTTTCTGTCATCAAGGAAGAGCAGTACTTTCATTCCGTCAAGTATTCGTGATCTGATACTTTCGTTATCTGCAGCCAGGAACATCAATACTGGCGCGTTTTCTTTTCTGCCGTACTGAGCAGGCTCATCTGTTTCATCAATAAATAACCTTCCTATTCCCCCGGCAGTATTTAAAAGGTCTTCCTTCCAGTGGAATAACAGGTTCTCATCCACACCTATCGAGTTATCCATTCGAACAAGGCACTGCACGTATGCATACTTCCTCCAGGATTCCTCCAGAGGCTCAGTCAGATACTTCCTTAACCATTCGAAACTGTCAGCACTCCTGACATTATCCATCTCCCTGATTTCGAACCCGTCAAGAAGACTTCCCAGCAACTCTGAATTCCGCGTCACTCCAACAGACAGGAAATCCACGAAACCTTTCTCACTGCCACGGGATATATCATTCCATGAGAGTGACCATACTCTGTACTCACCGCTCCTTATAATCGCTGTTCTCTGTGCCATATCAAGACCGATACGGTTCCTGTGAAAAGCAAAACCGTCTGTAAAAACCGCAACTGGCTTAACATCCGCAGAAGGCACCGCAGGCCTGAATACGAAATCAGCCCTCGATGGTACTGTTACACCTTCATTCGGACCAAGCGATACCTGCGGTTCAATGTGCCACGCGAAAGAACCGGCCTTAAGATAATACCCGGGGCTGCCGTTCACTATCTGTTTGCGAAGGCTGAAATACTGATCCCCTGCCCTGGTTTCAGACAGAGCTTCAATAAACAGCTCTTCAAGCTCACTCTCAAGCAGGGAATTGATGCTTATATCCCGAAGAGAACGCACCTGTCTGAGTTTTCCTTCTCCAGCAAGTATTTCCGAGAGGAACCGTATAGCCTCATCCCTTGAAATGCTCTGCATATCGTAGCTTTGCCTGTAGGCGTAAAGGCAGCTGTAACATCCATCCTTTTCAGGATCAAGCGTACACTTGCAGGATCTCATTCTGTCAAGTGAAAATTGGAGTACTTCCATCAGTCGCGAAGGATCCTTCATAAGATCCTTCAGATATCCAGTGCCCCCCGGAACGGTATCGTACAGCACCAGATACTTCTTGCGGAATACTGAATCCGGTGCCGGTTCATCAGCAGTAGTGACATGCAGATGATCCACAGCGCCACCGTACCTCAGTCTAAGACCAAGCTGAAGAGCAGCGATAAAGGAATTGATCATTCTCTCGGAGGCAACAAGAGAGGAAACCGGTAGCAGGAAGCGCACAGCTTCGGATGTAAAATCCCGATACAGATACAGAGTAGTCAGGAAAGTGGAATCATCCTCTTTCTTTCTGGCAGTACAGGTCAGCGCATGCCTGACCTTACCATTCTTCCCCTGCACTTTCCCGCAGAATTTACACAACTTGAATCCGGTCCTTGGCAATTCCTTCCCGGCAATGGACACCTGCTCCCCGAAAGGACTCCTCTCCCCGAAATTAATATCCCTGAACGTAACCTTCCGCAGAAATTCGAAACCAAACGGAACATCCTCGGTATCAAGTTTCCATGCTCCGGCAACATCCCCTCCCTTGAAATCAACAAGCATCTGCCTGTTGAAAAAGAGGGGAGTTCTCTCATCTCTGTCGTCACCGATTCTGCTTGCGCGATCACTTGTTGAAGCGTACACCTGACGCAGCCGTATCATCTGCCGTTTCTGCCCCGCATCCATCCACAATGTGCTTCCGCATACAGGGCAGACTGTCTTCGTGTCACCTGAGTCCAGACGCTCCATATGAGAACAGGCATCACAGAACCTCCAGTCTTCAAGGTCTGAGAGTTTCATATCGACCTGGTCTATCACAACTTTTCTGCCGCCTGCATAAAATGTGCTTGCAGGAGCCAGTTCCCGGATAGCAACAGAAGAAGCGCGTTCGTATTCGTACGTCCAGGTCTCCCACTGTCCCCTCTCGTTCTCCCGCTTCTCCGGCTTTCGAAAGATTATGGATTTAAGCTGTACCCCGGCTTCAGGGAATGCGTAATTCGGCAGCAGCCCCTCATCGGTGAAGAAATTGAATGTAATCTTGTCGTCCATATCCCGAACAAGGTTCTGATAGGCTTTTTTCTCCCGCAGGAGTTCATCAATCTCCTCCTGCCAGTTCAAGCCCCTTGCTGCTTCTTCCTTCTTCTTCTTAATCCGGGAATTCAGATTCCTCACATTGCCTTTGAAAGATTTCCGTTCGGCAAGGCAACTGATAAGTCCGTTCAGTATCCTCCATGCAAGACTTCCTTCCATATTCTCATCACCTGTGATAAACTTCCGCAGATGATCCAGAGTTTCTCCGGAAATCTCCTTTTCGAACAGAAGAGCGAAATCATCCAGCAGCGATTGCCTGTTCTTCTTTAAGAACTTTATAAGATTCCATGGAAATCGGGAAAGGTTCTCAGGTTCCATGCCACTCAGTACCTGACCCAGCTTCGAAGGTACCGCACCTGCGGGCAAACTGCTCTCCACCCATCTGTCCAGACAAAAAGCTGCAAGCTGCCGTTCAAGCACAGCACTTGCTCCCAGAAACACATCAGGAGGAGTAATAGAACCGGCAAGCATCTCTAAAGGCTCGGAGAAAAAATACAGATCATGAGGTTTACCGGAAGCTACAGTCAGGTTCAATGAGTTTCCGTCACGCCGCCCCGCGCGCCCGGTCCTCTGCAGATAGTTGGATCGGGAAGGTGGAACGGAACAGAGTATCAATGAGGAAAGATCACCTATATCGATACCCATCTGAAGCGTTGGAGTAGAAGAAAGAAGGTTCGGATACCACGGCTTCCGTGGCAGATCGGGAAGTGGAGAGCGAAACTCCCGCTCAAGTTTTTCCCTGTCCTCCCTGCTCAGAAGCCCGGTATGCTCATGAGCATACAGTCTCTGAACATCTCCACTGGAATAAAGCCTCCCGTAATAATCATCAGCAGAGAAAAAAGGTTCATAATGACCCGAACAGTGCGCTCGAAGACAGGGAGCGTCTTCCCACAGCTCAGATTCGGAAGCACTCGCAGAGGTAATGTAGCCGCATCTGGAGCAGCGAAACAGCTTTACATCACTGCTTACTCGAAGAACCGATGGTAATAATCCCCAGGCCGTCCCGGCTGAAGTACTGCGAGCTTCAAACGCCCCGGCATCGCACAAACCATTCAGTACCGTCTCCCAGATAGAATCGGCATCACCGGTAACAAACACATTCAGATCACCAAAGCATTTATCAGACCAGATCTGATACCAGGTCCTGCGGGAAGAAGTGCGGGCAATGACTCTCTCGAACCTGTCACGTCTGGTCTTATCAACCGGAAATGCAGGTGCGCGTGTTCGGGGTCCGATACCAGGCATCCATGATATATGCCTCTGGCTCAGCAGATAATCATTACCATCCGATTCAATGTATGAATCGAGAACCGGCAGAAGCACAGCCCCTCTGTTCTTCATATGAGTCACAAGACCGGCAAGGAAAACCATTAAACGCTTCCGATCCATATCCCGCAGCGACCCCACTTTGTTCCGAAGAGGTTCCAGCAATGTATCTGCACACTGATCGAGTAATGAAGAATCTAGATATGCTATTGAAGACCCCGACCTCTCAAGCGTCCTCCCTATCCTTGCGCTGAAGCAGTATTCGCTCATGATCTCCCAGGCAATCCTGGAATCAACCCTGTACTTCAATCTGGAATCATCAGGGATTTTACCGGTTTTGATCATTAATTCGTAATCCTGGAACCAAAGCATGTTCGGCGCAATGAATGTGCTGATATACTCGAGAGAATCGAGCTTATCTGACCAGTACTCAATAAAAGCCCCGGGAAGAGAGGACAGCTTAATCCCGTCACCCTTCTTCGATAACAACTTCTGAATCGCAATTCTAAGATTGAACCTCCAGGTTCGTGCTGCATAAAACCCCGCACGGTGGGAAGCATCCTGAACGGAATCGGAGAAAGTAAGCAGTTTTCTGTCCGTATTGAAAGGGGATGACATAAGCTGGGATATCATCACGCTCGTAATAGTAGCAGCCCTGGCGCCCATGATGGTCAGACTGTCATGACCACCACAATATGGGCAGTTATGCGAGGCAATCGTCACTCCCTTACGCTTTGCCGTATTGTCAGGAATGAACACATCAATCAGAGAATCACTTCCACAACCCGTGCAATGATCCTGATTCCCCGGGTCAAGATGCAGGCAGGAAGTACAGAGTCTGTAACTCATCCCCGGTATCCCCAGTTCAAACGCATCACGTTTCTCCGGGAACACGAAAACAACGTCTTTTCCTGAACTGAAAAACTCACGGTAATACTCCCGCAGGTCACAACGAATCCTGCTGTCCAGTTTCCGGAGAACACCGCCCCATCCTGTAGCACCGCACTCCCTGCAGTGAATTACAGGAAGGTGCAGTCTGAGTTGTTCTTCATTCAGATCATCGGCAAAATGCAGCCGTGGTCTATCAGAAACGGATGCAACCAGTCGACGAAGTTCACGAATCCACATCTGCAGCCTGACATGAACCAGCGGAGAAAAGGAATCGGAATCTCGAGAATGGGAAATCAGTGATAACATGCTTATCAAAAGAGCTTCCTTAAATTCAGGAGAAGCTTCAGCAAAACCGGAGTCCAGATTAGCGAGACCAATAATCACTTCAGATAATGAAATAACTGAATTTTCCAGAGTTGCTAAAAGATCTCTGAACAGAGCGTGCTGTCTGATATGCCTCCCAAGTTCGACTCTCCAGAATTCATCGAATTCGAACTCCCCGAACCACAGTAAAGCCTGAGCCTGCAGATAATCTTCAAGGTTCAAAGGTGCAGATGGCACAAATTCTTCAATACCGGCATCCGGAGAACCGAAATACTCAACCTCGGTTCCCTCAAGGAACTCGGAAGCACTCTGGCGTGATTCGATAATAACGGAATCATCAGAAAAGGATTCACCAAACACTTTCGAAGCATAGGAAACAAGAGATGAAACGGATTCTTCCCCTCCGAGCGTCGCAGAGGTTCCAACGCAGCAGAGATAATCATCTGGTGTAGAGACTCTTGCTTTCAATCGCCTGATAAGGCAGGCAAGATCCGTTCCCTGTGCACCATCGAATGTGTGCAGCTCATCAACAACAAGATATCGAAGTGTCCCGGGTTCATTGTGTTTCCACAACGGGTAATCGGAAGGACGGATAAGCATGTAGTCAAGCATCTTGTAGTTGGTCAGAAGGATATCAGGAGGAGATAATCGCATCTTATCCCTGTCGGTAATTACTGAATCAGCAGTCATCACCCGATGTATTGTTTCTCCTTTCTGACCAATGTAAAGCCCTGCGGTAACCCTTCCGGAAAGAGATGGATTATCATGAATCATCCTTGCTATCCTGCCGGCCTGATCGGTGGCAAGCGCATTCATGGGATAGATGATTATGGCTTTAATACCATTTGAATCAGCATGACGGCGACAATAGTCCAGAATTGGCAGAAGAAAACACTCAGTTTTACCGGAACCTGTACCTGTGGCAACAATGGTCGATAAAGGATCTGATGCACCAAGACGCTTGAAAGCCTGTGCCTGGTGAAGATGAGGTGTGAAGCCAAGGGGAACTTCAGGGAAGAACTCACCCTGCATGATGCCTTTTCGGAAAGGTAACCCAAGAGATAAGTAAGGCCCTTTGAAGACACTTCCATCCTCTGAAAAGAACTGATCAAGAGCGTCATGAAACAAGGGAGTATTAATTGGGAAAGTTGTACGGAGGTATTCCCTGATGGCCCGGCTTATCTGAGATGAGAGGACTGACGGGATCATTTATTTCTCCTGACTTTAATACTCAGGAACAACTATACACACTATCGATACTGATGTGCAGTGCTGAATAGTGAATCCCAACTTGACGATGGTAGTTGTTGTACAAATATTAGGTACAACAAGTACCATTGTTAGGATAGATAATTGGATAAGTTAAACCGAAATGCACTGTACAATGTATTACAAACGCTGGCTGATAGGCTGCGTGTAAAGAATTCTTCTCATATTCAACTGGTAATCTGTGGTGGATCTGCGCTTATCGCATTGAATCTTGTTTCCAGGACAACAGGCGACGTTGATGTTGTTGCGCTTGCGAATCGGAATGGAGTACTCCTCAGTCCGGTACCATTCCCTGAAGAGCTGATAGAAGCAATTCATGAAACAGCTGTTCTGCATGGACTTTCTGATGACTGGTTGAACAACAGACCAAGCAGCGGAGAGGGCGGTCTCTTTCAGGAAGGTTTGCCGGAGGGGCTTTTAAACAGGGCACACATGCGACAATTCGGTACTCATTTAACTGCTTATTTCATTGATAGATTTGACCAGATTCATTTCAAAGTATACGCAGCCGCTGACAGTATGGGTGTACATGTTAACGATCTTATGGAATTGAATCCTGCTTCGGGTGAACTGGAGCAAGCTGCCCGCTGGTGCATGACTCTCGATCCTTCAGAGGAATTCAGAATTACAATTCAAACAATGTTTAAGGAATTGGGATATGGTGATGTCGCTGAAAAATTGTAGGCTCGAGATGCTGAACCGTCTGCTGGATCTGATCTGGTCCCAGTGGACTACGATAGGCGTTTCGGGTAATACCACTGTTACTGAGAAGTGGGTACTGGATCCGGAAGCTCTGGTGATCTTCACATGTCACCTGGGAAGATACGACCCTCGAGTATTCGATGCCATGCTGGAATGGATTGGAGTACACCAGCGATTCCTGAACATTCAAAGGCTGAAAGTTCTGAACAGGAAGAAGGGTTTCACTGCTGGAAAACTCCTCAGTGCCATAGCGCATCTTATGATGAAGCCTTCCTCCAGGTCGAAATGGGAAAGGCTGGCGGACACTCTGCTGGAGGGAAATTTCAGACAGGAGCCTCTGTTCTTTCTGAAAGACGGACGCCCTCACCCCACTCCGAATCGGAATGATTCAGCTTTTCAGCAGGCCGGATTATCCCGCAGTGAATACAGAAATAGAAATGTCATTTTCAATTTCAAAGCGGACCGCTCGGCCAATCTCTTACTGAAACTCAGAGCCTTCTTCGGTGTAAATTCCCGCTGTGAAATCATCGCATACCTTAATACTCACCCGGAAGCCAATCCAACCGAAATTGCCCGCGCCACAGGTTATTCTCCAAAGGCGATCTACAATGCAATGACTGACCTTTACAGATCAGGAGCCATTTTAAGAAGATTCAAGGGGCGGGAATCCATGTACAGCCTCAGAGATAAGATATGGTCTCCACTGCTTAACTCCGGTAAGCAACCGGCGAAATGGATGGACTGGCCGGAAGTATACAGTTTACTCATAACCCTCTGGAATATTCTTGATTCAATGGTTCAGAAGAATGAAAATGAGAGTATCATAACCTCAGAAATAATCCTGGCGTGGAATCGAATGCTTCCCGACCTTCAAGGCCCTGTTCGCATCACTTCGGAAGATTTTCTGTCTGCCGGCACTGCACCGGGCATCTCAACTGTCTGCGCAGGAATTAATGATATAGTGGAAATACTGAAAAGGTAGCGTCTAAGTATCTTCAACCGGTCAGTATAAGAGCAGTGCAGCAACCAGATGTATTATAAATTAGAGATCATCCAATACTCTTTCTGCTAACTGCATTTCTGATATTTCAATGAGGCTTTTTCGGATTTCATCAGCTGTTTCAATATTCAGTACTTTCCCCTTTGTTGCCAGGTCCAGAAGTCCATCGATGGTAAGAAGAGCACCCTTTCCGAGATGTGCTTCAACAAGTGTTGGAACCTTCCGTTTATCATCAGAACATACGAGCCAGTGTTTTTCCTTTGCAATCGCGATACATGACGCTTCACCGGAACCGATTCTCGCTTTTAGCTGGAAGTACAGTTTGAGTGTTGATGGTTCAACCAGTTTAATGACTTCAAGAACCCCGGATGAGATCTGCGTATTGATCAAAGCAAGCTGTTGCTTATCCATTATTTCCTTCAGAACATGCTCAGTTGTGAAGAAATTGTAACCTTCAAGGTTTTCTGTAATATCGAAACGATTCACCTGTGCAAGGCTGATCAGAATGCATGCGTCAAGAACGACAATAGAAACAGACAAACTATTTATTCTCCATTCTCAGGATTCACTTCATCATCGATCATTTTCATGATTGGGATGATATCATCTTTGATTCTGGCCAGTCTGTGGATTTCGATGCACTTACCTTTGCTTATCTCCCCTCTCCTGTATGCTTCAAGTGAAAGACTGCTGACAGTAAAACCGAACAGGTCAGGTTCATCAAGACGGTTCTGCTGATCGTTCTCTCTCATCAGATTCCTGTAATGCACTCCTCCAAAACCTGCTTCTTCCTCAAGAAGATGCTCAAGTTCCAATCGAGAAATGTATTTCAGGTTCTTCAACCGGTATATCATCGAACGCAGACTGACACTGAAATAGAAAGCCAATCTGGCTGCATCGTAAAGTTGAATTGCCTGATCAGATTTAATGTTTCTTTTATTAACAGTTAAAGAATCTTCTCCATCATATACCGTTACTTCTTCCCTTGCGGAAGCACCCTTACCGAATTGACGAATCATCCTGTGACACCCTTCAGACGGCATCAGAAAGCTCGCGGCGAAAGCGTTCGCCCTTACTTCGAGCAAGCTGTCACTTTCACTGATTCTGCTTACAGATACCGCCCTTCCGGAATCCATTACAACATGCCCGTATTCATGAGCATAAGAGAACCGCTTTCTGACTCCAGTATTGTTCCTGTTCACAAAGATGAAAGCGCCGCTTGCACTGTCAAGCATGGTAAAACCGGACACATCGGAAGGCATTTCATGTTCACCTGTACATATTCCAAGATTCTCCAGATGCATGACAAGGTTGGTTACGGGAAGATCTCCAAGATCAAGACGTTTCCGTTCCTGCTCAGCTATTCTGTTACCCTGTTCAACAGCTTCCCATTTGTTGGCAGGGGTATTCATTTCGTACAGTATCGGTAAACAAAACCCGGATTCGATATCCAGTATTTTTTTAAGGCCGGTTACTTCACGTCCAAGTTTCAGACAATCACTTACACATTCACGGAGTTCAGTGCTGTCCTGCAGATCAGCGTTGGCTCTGAACAGTATACTGAACGCATCAGCAGTAACTGATTCATCCTCAAAGAATGCAAGCGGACTGCAACCAAAGAAATCAGCTATTCTCTCAAGTACAATGGAATCAATTTCCTTGTCCCCAGCCTCCATCTGGGCAATACCGGCTCTGGACACACCAAGCCATTTAGCCAGATCTTCCTGAGTATTTCCGAATTTCCTGCGGAATTCAGACACTCTCTTTCCAAGTTCATTGCTCAACAGGTACCTCCTTTTATCGTCTCTTCTACATGTAGTATAACTTGTTGACACTGCATGTCAATATTTGACATATTACGTTATACTGAACAGATTGGAGGTGAAATCATGGCACTTCAGAAACCAGGTGAGAAACCAAAAAAGTCAGGTGAATATCGGGAAGTTGGTCCACGTGGCGGGAAAGTAAAGATTCCAAAGCAGATAGCCCAATGCAATCATATCCATTCAACCACAATAGCTGTACGTGTTTCTAGAATCGTTAGCATTCTTCTCAAGGATTCGCGTATCTCAGCGTCTGGTGATTGTATAATTGCTAGGCGCTTCCCATCCCGAATCTGATCAATAAGCCACCGGGAATCATCACTATTACTATCCAATATCTCTGAAGAATGCCAGTACTCAGTAACATGAGAATTAAACGCTTCTTTAAGTCTCTCTGGCCGAAGGTGAAAAGGTCTCCCTGTATCTGAATCATAGATATCTATTAACGTCTGAACTTTGTACTTCTGAACCATGTAAAACAATTTATCTATACTCTCCAGAGTAAGTGCGAACAGAGCTGGTCCTTTGTTAATGATCTCATCAACA
>CAZOQQ010000016.1:0-21206 GCA_964582075.1 uncultured bacterium
TTAAACACTAACTCGCTTTTATCTGTAGATCTATGTGCGGATTCCGCTTTCTTTATGAAAGTGATGACTTCTTCTGAATATTGGATATCTGCTTGGACTTTCTCAGCACTTTCCTTGAACTGCTTCTTCGTTTCCTGGCTAACCTGCCTATTGGTGTATGTTTCCCGCATGATTACCACCTACCATGTTCCAATACGTTATCTGCTTCAGACCATTGCTTTAAAAATTTTCATACCATGGTGTCTCTAAGCTAACATGCTCTAACTCTGATAGTGCCTATTAGTTCCCGAGGAACCCTTCCTCCCAGTCTTTTCTGACCGTTTGTGATTCTGTAGTAATATAAGTGAACTCTGGATCAGTACAAGTCCGAGCGGTTATGTACATTCCTTATGAATAGAATGTCAAACAGCAGTTCCAGATTGTTCTCGTTGACCAGCGCTGAATCGGCAACGTATACGAAAGCTCCCTGAGCAAGTCCGTGAGCTGCCATATATTCGCTCAGGCGGCTAAGCACTTCATTGTTGAGCTTCTTGTCGGATGCGTTACCGCTGGCACAGCTGCCCAGCACGGGAATGTATGCTTTAAGGAGATACGGGTAGGGATAGACGAAATAGAGGCGCATTTGCTGCTGGATACTGTGTTGTATTTAGCCCGAAAGGGACCAAATCCTCGTGAGTTCGACTGGACAAAGGGTTGGTACGCCCGCCAGGACTCGAACCCGGAGCCTTCTGGTCCGTAGCCAGACGCTCTATCCAATTGAGCTACGGGCGCACCTTGCAATAGGGTTGGACGGCTATACTAACCAATCAAACGCTCTCCGGTCAAGGCGATGGAGAGTAAAGTATTCGATATTCCAGAATTACAACATCTCCCGGGTGCAGACCGAGAAAGGATAGAAAATTCCCCAGTTCCTGAAAATGAGCTCCGCGCGGCGTAGTTTCAGGGTGCGTTATCCTGATTTCCCTGTATTCATCAGTCTGATTATGAATCTGCAGAGTACAGTCGTATCCGTTTGCAACCTGATTTACCGATTCGGCGATTTCCATTTCCTCTTCCGGTTGCACCCACAGGGTATCTCCGGTTCTGGCGGGACATGTTCCAATTCCGTCCAGAAGCGTACCCGCTTCGGGAACAACGCAGGGTACAAGCTGATTCCACTGGGAGTTCAAAGGCCAGCCGTATCGGAGAGTCAGGGGAAGAAGTTTTCCGCCGGCAGCCCACCATCCCAGGTCCATGTCACCGTTTTTTATTATCAACGTGTCGGAAAACCCGCAGACGGGATTCTCAGACACATCCTCCATAATTAAATTTCTGGAGAACCATTCCCTGCCGGTGCTGTTGCTTATCCGGACAGTCGCGGTAAAATAACAGCTGTCCCGACAAGTATACCATTTGTAAACAGGCTGCCAGGTAATTCCTTCCTGTCGGTATTCAACCGATACTGCTCCGTTGTATGTCTCCGTCGAAACTTCGAACGGAAAATCAGAGAGTCTATTAAAAAGTTCTATTGAATCTTCCTCGTCACAGGTTAACGACAGGCGGGTTATACCGGATAGATCGGGATATTCAACTGCATTCCGGATAGATTCTCCCCGTTTCAGAAACCCGCTGACATTCGCAGGTCTGTCAATGTGTATTACAAGAGAAATTGTATCGAGGTAACGTTCAGCGTATCTTTCCTTTTCAGTACAACCGGTAATTAACATAGTTGCAAGGAGGGTGGTCAAAACTGTTTTCATAGGGTATTTATCCGTCCTGTGCAGAATTTGAAAGGAATATATGCCTCCGTACATCTCAATTGGTGGTTACTCCGACCCGCCCCGTATATCCTACTTCTCCCTTGAAGTGAGTGCTGGTGAGCTTGTAGCTCTTACCGGTGCGCCGGGAAGCGGTAAAAGTAATCTAATGAAATCTATTGCTGGTATCAGGTCTGCCAGCAGGGGTTCCATAAGGATTATAGGAGCAAGGCCAGGTTCAATCAGAGCCAGGGAAAGGGCTGTTTTCGTTTTTCAGAGCGGTAATTTTTCCCCGGATTTATCTATGAGAATCCAGCTTGAACGAAAAACAGCGCTCCTGCGCGGAGTTCCGGTAAGAATGGTTAAAAAGGATGTGCGGAACTGGTGCGAAGACATGGAGCTTGCCGAAGCCGCTGAAAGTACTCCCGGACAATTGAACCGATCCCAGGTTCAGATGTTTGCCTTTGCTCCGCTGGCCCTTTCGAATCCTCTTGTAGCCGTGCTTGATGAACCCCTTGCAAATCTGTCATCCCTGAGAACAAGCACCGCGCTTTCAATTGTCTTCTCCCTGCTGAAAAAAGATTCTTCCGTGCTTGTTTTGGCGCAGAAAAAATCGCCTCTCGCCACGAAAGCCGATAGAACAATGAGCTTACTATGAAGGGAAGGAACACCTATCATTTCAGAGACAGTGTTAATGTTCTTCTGAAAACAAGATGGGTCAGTCCCTACCTGCTTGTTCCTCCCGTGCTGGCATTCATGGTATACGCTGAAGCGTACCTCTCCGCTCACGGTATTACAGGTGTTTTTAATCTGGAACAGAGAACCGTACTGGCTATCTGGAACGGCTCGCTTCTGCTTACCCTGATCGCCGGAATTAAATCCTGTCTGTTCTTTTCCCGGATGTGGGAATCCGAATGGTTCAGGAATTCCCTGGCCCTTCCCGTCAGCAGATCGTCTGCTTTCTGGGGTCCATATCTCGCCGTGCTTATCGTTGTGTCCGTAGTTTTTGTATTGACTCTCGGAGCTGTTTCAGCCGCTCTTCCCGAACCTGGGAATTTCCCTCTTCTGCAGGTTATAGTTGAATCCTATGTTCCTGTGGTGTGGGCCGTATCCATGGGAGCTTTCCTTGGTATTCTTACAACGGGAACTGCCGGTTCAGTATTTTTCTCAGCACTGCTGCTTCTGGGTTTTCTGACAGGGCTTCCAGTCGCAAGGTTTCCGGAATGGACCTACACCGTAATCCCACCTGTGGGAAGAATCCTGTCAATGGGTCTTCAGTATCCGAAGGGGGTTTTTCAGGTAGTAATACTTATCCTTCACTCCGTTGTTTTTCTCATTCTGGGAAGACTGCTTTTTGGCATAGGGTCAAAACGAAGATAATTATTCATCAACAAGGTACATATGCGATACTATACTGTCAAAACCTGTTTTGACGTCAGTAGTACCGTCACCCGGAGTAAGCATGTAAAACAGTATAGAATAGCCCCTCGCAAAAGCAGCGCAGGCTCTGCCCCTGCCGATGATCAGGGAATTTTCGTCTATTACGTTGAAATTCAGAGTAGTCACCAGGCCTATTGAGTTAGTTTCCCAGTAAGGGGAATCGGTGCTTCCCTCCATCCAATCGATACTGCTTATCAACAGGGAGGGCAGAAGATCGGGTGAAATTGTGTCCCGAAACCTTTCATCGAGCCAGTCAGCCTTTCTCGTATTGGGCTCAAGATCTTCCTTCCAGTAATAAAGATGGTATTCCAACCCGTTTGAGTTAGACCTGCTCGTTATTACTCCGCTTTCTTCTGTCAGAGTACCTTCGACAGGAGGGTTCATTATATCGGGAAGTTCGCCAAAGGCAACTCCCGGATATTCAAGAATATATGCCGGTTCAGTACTTTGGGAACCTGCAAGGGAAATAGCTGTTATCAAGAAAATTACTGTCATTTTTGTTATCCTTCTTCTTGGTAATTGGCAACTGCGAAGTTTCACAATAGAATAGAATAAGTTCTGGTTTTGTCAACAATCGAAAGGTACTCTTTGAGTAACCACAAACTTTTGATCGTGGAAGACGACGAATCACTTGCTGCCCTCCTTCAGGAATACCTTCAGCGGCATGGGTTCATAGTCAGTCTTCTGCATGAGGGTTCCAAAGCCGTAGAAATGGTTCTGGACATGAAACCAGATCTTGTAATTCTGGACCTTATGCTTCCCGATGCCAGCGGCCTCGATATCTGCAGGAACCTGAGAACCTGCTGGGAGGGTCCTGTTCTCATGTTAACCGCGATGAAGGATGATGTAGACATCGTAGTTGGTCTGGAAGTGGGAGCAGACGATTACATAGGTAAACCCGTTAATCCCAGAGTATTGCTGGCCAGAATCAGGGCTCTGCTGAGAAGAGGGTCGGCCGATGCCAGGGCAGAGGTTCTGCAAAGGGGAAATCTTTTCATTAACGTTCCCTCACGAGAAGTTCTCCTGGATGGTAATACAGTTGATCTGACAACAACGGAGTTCGATTTGCTTGTTCTTCTTGCAAGAAGGGCTGGCAGAGTGCAGGAAAGAAGTCGATTGGTTGAAGAACTCAGGGGAATAGATTTTCATTCGTTTGACAGAACAGTTGATGTTATTATTTCCCGTCTTCGGAAAAAACTTGGAGAGTCCTCTACCGGAGATCTTATTAAAACCGTTCGCGGAGTTGGCTACTTCATGGTCAAGCCGGAAGATTCCTGATGAGAAAGCTTTTCATTAAAGTATATCTGCCCCTTGCTGTCTGCGTTGTGATGACACTTGTTCTATCGGTATTCGCCGTAATGAAAATCATACCCGCTCAGATAAACAAATACAGGGTAAATGTTGCGGAATTCAGAAATCTGTTGCTCGAATCACCGAATCTCGAAAGGGATTCCATAGTTAGCATCGCTCAATCGATGGATCTCGAAGCACATGTTTTTCCTAATGCAGGGCACCGTCGACGTATAACTCCGCGGGAAGGATTTTACACTGTTCCGGGGATTCCGCGGGATTATCCATGGAGAATAGATATATCCGGTGGCCCGCGTGGTGGTCCGGGAGGTTACTTAAGAAGAAGCCTCTGGTTCGTACTTCTGATTCTCCTGTTTGCGGAGGGGCTGGTTCTTTTCGTAGCGCTCCTGCCTGTCCGGAAAAGATTGTCAAAACTCCAATGGGCCGCTTCTGAACTGGGCTCGGGCAGTCTTGGAATCAGGCTTCAGGTGAAGAAAAAGGGAGATCTTATTGATGATCTCGGCAGAACGTTCAACAGCATGGCCGAACGGATAAAATCCCTTGTTGAATCGCATCAGGAACTTCTGGGCATTGTCGCCCATGAATTACGCACCCCGATGACGCGGATGAGACTGGCTCTTGAACTTATTAAGGAAGACTCCGGGAAAGAAAACCTGCCCAGGATTGACAGGATGGAAAAAGACCTGATATCGCTGGACAGCCTTGTTACCGAACTGCTTGATTTTAACAAACTCAGAAGAGAGAGTAACATCAACCGTGAACCGGTGGATCTCGGTGATATTTGCAGTGAATTGATTCAGGCGGAATCCTGGGCAAGGGATGATATTGAACTACTGCTTCGAGGCAGCGGCACCTGCAGGGGAGACATCTCGTTACTTACCAGGGCCCTGGGGAACCTTATCAGAAACGCCGTAAATTATGCCGAATCGAAAGTACTGGTAAAAATAACCGAAGACCCTTCCGCTGGATTTGTCCGTATTTCGGTTTCGGATGACGGCACCGGTTACGATCCCGGTATTATCGACAAACTAGGAAAGCCGGTTTCGAAGGGTTACGCAAGCAAGGGAACCGGCCTTGGTCTGGCCATTACCGAAAGAATAGCAGTACTGCACGGGGGAAAGCTTATTTTCGGTTCGAGCGATGATCTGGGTGGCGCTGAAGCGGTAATTGAACTGAACCTGGACTGGCCCGGTTAAGATATTCTGCACGGTTACATATAGGGATTATAACACTTGCTTTTAACTTAAATCCCTCAAGACCTTCATGCGCCACTTTCTCGGACGCTACTACTTCTTATAAGAGATTCAGGCAAACTGTAATGAGCACCTTCGCAGGAATCTCCCGGAACTCATTGAATATGGACTTGTTGGCGGAGGGGGTGGGATTCGAACCCACGGACCCCACATAGGGGGTCAACGGTTTTCGAGACCGTCCCGTTCAACCGCTCCGGCACCCCTCCGCGGGACGAGAATATGCCCCTCAGAATTCATTTAAGCAAGTGTTCATGTGGAACTGGATTTACATCGGGAACTTAATTACCTATTGTTACACTATGAATATGTGGTAATGACAACACGCATATTTGAAATTATAATTCGTAAATTCTTATATCCATAGGGAGTATTCAATTGAATAATCAAATAAAACTCATGATTACCTTGGGCATTACAGTACTGTTTGTTTCATGCCTGCCGGCAGACCCGGTTCCGGGCATTGGTCCGGATTTTGTATCGGAAATCCAGGTGGATACCGGATATACTTATGGAGAACTGGTCCTGGGTGAAACGTCCACATTCACATTAAAATGGACATCTGTCGATGATGCCGAGTGGTACGATATCAGAATATCAACTCAACCAATCGACGATTCCAACTGGGACACAGCACTCAGAATAGATTCGATTCCCCAGGGTGACAGCACAATAATAATTGCCCGCGTGAAGGTGCAGCCTGAAGTTTACGAGAACACATGCATCTCGTGCGGACTTTGCGTTGAGGCCTGTCCTCAGCACGCGATGAGCCTTATCGACGGCAAAGCCGTAATTGATCTCAGCAAATGTACCGCGTGCGGTGAGTGCGTGCGGGTGTGCCCTGTCAACGCTATTACGGACAGTCGTTTCGGACAGGGGTACTATTTCGGGATAAGGGCTATGGGATCAGGGAATACGCAATCCGGTGTTGTTTCGACTTCCAGCAGTTACAGACTTCGTTACGCGAACAGGGAACGATGGTGTGGTCGCTGCGCCTACGAATGTTACATACTGCTTGATTCATGCGGTCCTGGATGTCCGGTTGACGCTATCTGGTACACACCTAGCGGAGCGGATTCAGGTATGGTACACATTGACTACGATCGTTGCATTAACTGCGGCCAATGTTTTATTCAGTGTCGTGAATACGGAATGTGGTCGATATCGAAAGAGGTGGTTGAGGAATGAAAATACTGATTCCGGCAGTTCTTCTAAGTATGGTTTCTATTGTTTTTGGTTCTGTTACCTATTCACAGGATGCCGGAGGAAGTTTTCTCCAGTGGGATCCGATTGAATCCACATACGATTCTCTGGTTATCCGCTGTTCGGATACTTCCTACGATACCGATGATCCTGACTGGGGAGTAATTGTTGCGACAGTACATCCCGATTCTACCGGTGCGTTTCCGGTTTCGGTTCAGATCTCTGCGTCCTTTGTGGTGGATCCGGAAAAGTGTATTGCATGTGGAATCTGCATCAGCCAATGTCCGGTGAACGCAATAACAGAAGATTCAGATGGAAACGCCGTAATCAACCCTGATCTGTGCATTGCCTGCGGAATTTGTTCGGATGGATGTCCTGTCGGCGCAATTCTCGCTCCAACTTCGGATTTGCAGTACGGCATTTTCGGAGTTAACGAAGAAGGCCTTGAAGTGTTCTTACAGGGATCAGCTCAATGAGGATGAAGGCTGTAATCGTAACAACAGTACTACTTATTCTTGCTGCAGTGGCGCTTTCAGAAACCTTTTTCAGAGTTGACCGCTCCGTATGTACGGGTTGCGGTGACTGTATGGAAGTCTGCCCTGTTGGAGCGATAGAAGTAACTGATGGCAAATCTCATATAGACCCGGAGAAATGTATAGGCTGCGGCCTCTGTCAGGGGGTGTGCAGTTATGACGCGATACGCTGATACCCTGGCTGTTGTGGTGGCCGTGATAATTCTATTGTTAGCCTGCAAAGGGCCGGTTGAAAGCACACAGCTTATCGTCAATTCCGATGATTGCATCGGGTGCGGTGAATGCGTAGAAGTCTGCCCGTACAACGCCATTGAAGTTATCGACGGCGATGCCGTTATTGATCCCGCACTGTGTCATTTCTGCTACAGATGCGTGGAACAGTGTCCGGAAGGAGCGATCAACTGATGAAATTCGCGGCAATTTTCATGATTTTTCTGCTTCCGGCTCTTTCGACGGCTGTCTCTTTTGATGGATGGGCAAATATGCAGACTGGGGGCGACAGCCTTTCTCAGAAGATGGGAAGGCTGGATCTGGGCGGTCTGCTGAAGGGCGGAGACTGGACATTCATAATCCATGAAAGGCTGTCCCACGGAGACAGCACAGGTATTGTTCCGAGAATTCTGAATACCTACAGCAGAATGGACGCTGATTTTACAATTGCAGCCGGGCCGGTAACCATCAATCCGGATGTTTGCTGGACAGTTGATCTGGGAGACGAAAGACCGGAAATAGTTCTGCCATTGCAGGCCGGAGTGGCCCACAGGGAAGGTTTCATAAGGCCGGGACTGGGGATTGAAGCCGATGTTACGGAAGATATTCACCTGTTTTCCAGAGGTCTTTACTGGGAAAGAGATCTATTAAGGGAAGACGATACCAGTCTTGACTGGACTGAGATTCAGGTAAGCGGTGGTGTTACCTGGAATTCTCCCCTTGGTCCTTCTCTGACCATAGCTGGCCTGACGCATAAAGCGGTATCGGATATTATTGATTACAGGTCCGTCTGGAACAGGGTGGATATTAAACTGGGTATTCTTCCGCAATCACTTCCGGCCAGTATGTTCGTAGGCGGCGACGTGACCTACTCCATATACGATGGTTCGGATTTTTTGAATCATAACATTGCCGACAGGCTTACCTCCAGAATCAGACTTGTCCAGATGGTTTTTCCGGCAGTATCCGTCAATACAACCTTTGAATCGGTCATTGATTTTGATGATGGAGTAACAAGAAACGCCTGCACTTCACTTGAATCAAGAGTGCTTTACAGATTCATGAAGAACAGGGATGTTCCTTCGGTTGTGGTTCTTTCGGCCAAACTCTCCCGCTCATCAATACGAACCGAACGTGCCGGCATATTTTCAAGGATAAATATTTACAAAGGACTTTCCCTTCTGTTAGATGCCGAAGCGCGGGTTACACCGACTTCGTTTGCAGGGGCCGGTCCCTTCAGAAAGAGGTATACCTTCGGCCCGGGTCTGGAGTATCAGCTTGGCACAATTGCCCGGATATGGGGTATAGTTAGCCAGGAAAGAACCAACCTTAACAGAAACGAAAACTGGTGGCGAGTGCGGGCGGGGCTCGAACTTTATCCCGGTTCTTTCAATTTTTAGCGATCTCTCTGAAACAGGGATTTCGAATTTTCGAAGAGGGTACAGGCTGTGCCCGCCATATTTATCCCGGTGAGAGGAAACAACATTGTTTGAAGGTCTCAGCTCAGGACTGACCCTGGGGCTTGCTACGGGAACCGCCTGCCTTGCGTCATGTGGTCCCATCTACATATTCTATCTGATGGGAGAGAAACGAACAGGATTTCAATCCCTGTGGGTGACTCTCAAGCTGAACGCGGGCAGGTTCATCGCATACGCGCTCTTTGGAGCGTTGATGGGGATGCTCGGTGGGGTAATACCAGTTAACATCAGGATTCCTCTTACGTATTCCGGATATATTCTGTTTTCCGCGTACCTGCTTCTTTCCGTTGTCAGGGTCCGCAAGGCATGCACAAGCTGCCAGACAGGGAAGTTCCTGAAAATTACAAAGAGTCCGTTTCTGCTTGGTATACTAACGGGTTTTTCAATTTGTCCCGCGTTTCTAATTGCTTTGACGAGTGCTCTGAAAACCAGCGGCCCTCTGTCCGGAATGATGCTGTTTATTGGTTTCTTTGTGGGGACTACCGCGTACATGCTGCCATTCGCCCTGTTTGGACTTCTTACTACAAAAGACTGGATCACCAAGGCAGCCAGGATGATAGCCGTTATCGTCGTCCTGTATTTCGGATCGCTGGGAATACGTGGTCTTGCTTCCTGGATTCTTAATCCTTCGCTGCGACTTCAGTACAGCCAGGAGACCGTAGAGACATCGGAATTAACCGGAGCCGACAGTGTTGCAGTTTTCTCGATAGAAGACGCGGATACATTGTATATCGTAACCTTCAGTGACGATGAAGATGATATGGGAAGTGAGCTTGCCGAAGAGATTGAAAAGGAAGGGTTGCCTCCAATCAAGGTTGTTGAAACAACATCAGAACTCTGGCGGGAACCTGTTGAACGGATTCCCGGTCTTTCCGCCGTACTGGTTCCGGACTGGGTTGACGAAAGATCCAATACTGAAACCGCGCAGTGGCAGGATGACTTTGCCGAATACCTGCAAAATACTCATATGAGAATATTTGCAGTTGAATATCAGCCTTTCTGCTCTGACCGGGTAAGGGGAGTTCAGACATTCCTGCAAAGGTACAGTTTCAGATGTCATCCGGATTCCGGGTTTGTTTTTCTTATGCTGAATCCTCTGGCCTGTACTCCGGTTGAATGTTCAACCTGTGATATTCCTCATTAGCAAATGAAAAACGGAGAAGAACAGGGAGAATGATGATAGAAAAAGCTTCATGCGGATATGCTGGTTCCGGTGTAAAATCGGATTGCAGGATTACCTACGAAAGCGGTAATGCGGAACTTCACATTACTTTCGGAGAAACGGAACCTGACAGCAAAGTTGAAGAGGCGGTTCGAAAAACAGCGGACAGAATGGGTGTTTCAAGGGGAAAAGTTGCGATTGAAAACCATGGAGCCGCTCCCTTCGCAGCATCTGCCAGGTTCGAGGCCGCGGTCAGAATGGTTCTTGGAAACGAATTTCCGGGACTTCCTCCGGCCCGGGATATCGAGCCTTCGGGAAAGAACATTCCCCGCAGGACCAGGCTGTATGTTCCGGGTAACCGCCCGCGTTTCATGGGGAAAGCACTGTCTTCGGGTGCGGATGGTATAATTCTCGATCTTGAGGACAGTGTGTCACCCGAAAGAAAATTCGAAGCAAGAATTCTGGTGGCTCACGCGCTTTCGAATCTCGAATTCGGTGATATGGAAGTTATGGTCAGAATCAATCAGGGAGAAACCGCAGTTGATGATATGGACTGGATAGTTCCGCAGCGGGTCCAGCATATTCTCATTCCCAAAGTAGAGATACCCGGGCAGGTAGCAACGGTAAGCGGTGCAGTACGCAAAATCTCGGAACATTGCGGCAGGAAAGCGGCGGTATGGCTGATGCCGATAATAGAAAGTCCTCTGGGAGTATTCAATGCCCTGGACATAGCCAGGTCCGCACCCGAAGTCACTGCGGCGATAACACTTGGATTGCAGGATCTTTCCGCAGAGATGGGAGTTACGCCAACTGCAGAAGGAACCGAAAGCTTCACGGCAAGAAGCCTGATAGTACTTGCTGCAAGGGCAGCGGGGCTTCAGCCCATAGATACCGTTTATACAGATGTGAAGGACGAGGAGGGACTGCGGGAATCGGTAAAACGCGCGAAGGCCCTGGGCTTTGTGGGAAAAGGCTGTATTCATCCTGCGCAGGTACCTGTTATTAACGAAGGTTTCATGCCCGGCAAAGCAGAGCTGGACAAAGCCATGAAGATAGTTACCGTAATGGAGCAGGCAACTGCTTCAGGACTTGGCGCAGTTGTACTGGGATCGAAGATGATTGATCCTCCGGTAGCGAAACAGGCTCAAATTGTTGTAGACAACGCTGTCAGGCTGGGCCTTATCTCCGTTAACTGGAAGGAAGAGGAGGAAGAATGATGCTCTGCCCGAAATGCCAGGAAGAGCTGAAAGCAGAGGAATTTCAAGGAGTGAGGATTGATACATGTCCTTCCTGCGGTGGAAGCTGGTTCGATAGAAACGAAATGAGACTGGCAAGAAACAAGGCGGACAGTGATCTTGCCTGGATGGAGATTGATCTCTGGAAAAAAACCGACGGTTTTCATGTAACCCAGGAGTCCTTCTCATGTCCTTCCTGCGGAGAGAAGATGGCAACCGTAGGTTACGCTGATACCGGAGTGCAAATTGATTACTGCAGGGAGTGCGGCGGGATCTGGCTTGACAGAGGCGAATTTTCCAGGATTGTAAAAGTGCTTGAGCATGACATAAACAACATGACCGCTTCGGATTATTTCAAGGAGAGCATACGGGAAGCCGAGGAACTGATAAGTACCAGCGAGAATTTCGGAGAGGAATGGAAGCACTTCCGGATATTAATGAAATTGCTCGAGTATCGTGTCCTCGCGGAACATAGAACCCTGGCCCGTATAATAGAGAACTTCCGAAGCCCTTTCTCCTGATTTACATTGCTATTGAAGCTGCTTCTTTCCTCCAAGGCTTGCAAGAATATCTCCGGCTATTGGAAGCAGAATAATCAGAAGCCAGCCGAAGATGAATTCCTGGGATCGCAAGCCGAAACTGCCGTAGGGAACGGCTCTTTCATTGATCTCGCTGAATATCATCCACAGAATTCCCATGGGAATAAGCCAGCGTATACAGATATTCCACCAGACCCCTACCCTGAAACCTGAATTGTCGCTGATATACTGTCTCTGCTTCTCGGCTCCCGTTCCCCATCCGATTATCAGAACTTCACCCAGAACCACGAGTGTGAGACCGAAGCTGTTCATGAAGTGATCGGTTATGTCCAGTATATGTATGCCCATTCCCGTAAGCATGGGCAGTCCAAGCAGGAAGGAAGCTCCGCCTACTATAAGGTTGGCTTTCCTGTGGGATGTGTTCCATTTATCCTTTACCGCAGCTGTAACGGCTTCCAGCAGGCTGAAGGCGGAATCCACTGCCAGGGTAAGAAGCATAAGGAAAAAGAGAACGCCGAATAATCTTGCAGCGGGAAGAGTAGAAATAATATGAGGATATGCAACAAAAGCTAATCCCGGACCCGATGATACAACCTGGGAAACAGGCACTCCAAGCGAGGAAGCCTGATGGCCCAGTGCCGAGAACACGGCAAGGCCGCCGAAAAATGCAGTAACTGCATCGGCAATACCTATAATTATCGCGTTGGCGGCTATGTTTGTTTTTTCAGGGAGGAAACTTCCGTAAGCTATCATTATGGCAAAGCCGACGCTGAGGCTGAAGAATACCTGGGAAATCGCTGCAAGCCAGATTTTAGCGCTCATCAGATTCGACCAGACCGGGGTCAGATAGAACTTTATACCCGCACCTGCGCCGGAAAGTGTAAGACCCCTGATTACGAACAGAAGCAGTAGAACCCATGGAATCATAACCGTAAAGTACACAACCTTACTGACGGTTTTGGTACCCTTCCATACGGAGGCAACTATCCATATCCAGGACAGAGTGAACCCGATGAACAGAGGCCACCTGAAATCACCGATATCCCATGGGGAAGAGGTTATCCCGAGAAAATCGTTGAAAAAGAAATCTCCGGGAGATCCCATGAAAGTATTAGCGTTGTCAACGTCACTGAAACCGTAAAGGTATCCACCGGAAGCTACAAGAATGGTTCCGTACTCCTCAGAATCCACGGGATCGGCACAGATAACATGAGATTCATTTGTAACCGGAGACACGAAGTTCCTTCCTGTCAGGGAATCGGGAATTTCAGTAAGAACTTCCATATCTTCAAGATCGGTTTCCACGATGGCGTAGGAAGTATCCGCGTAAAGAGCATTTTCCTGTTCCCACCCCAGGGTGGCGGCTTCGTATGTATAGTTCATGCTCCAGGCCATGATTATGGCGTAGTATGTGACTATGATGAAACCGACTCCGGCGGCGAACCAACCGAACCACTCAAGTTTCGGGCTGATTTTCCTGAAGGAACCAGGCGCGGCCTGATGAAATTTGTGACCGATGCTGAATTCAAGCATCAGCAGTGGAATACCCGCAAGAAACAGACATACGAAATATGCTACAAGAAAAGCGCCTCCACCGTTCGTGTACGTGATGTACGGAAAACGCCAGATATTGCCAAGGCCGATGGCAGAGCCAATTGCTGCAAGAACAAAGGCAGTCCTGCTGTTCCAGGTTTCTCTGATACCTGCCACTGTTTCCCCCTTCCTGCTTTTAACGAATGTTAAATATCTGCATGGTGAAAAGGGGTCAGGTCAAGGGGCGGTTGGATCTTTACTTTCCTTTATCAGACGGAGGGTGTTCCTTGTGAGTTAAACGCTTCCAGAGGCCGATTCTGCCAAGAAAACTCAGTATGGCACCGTAGAAACACAGGTATTTGCAGAAAAATCTGGGGAAGAAGGTAAGAATACTCAAAGCCGCAATTACTCCGGCGAAGGAACCTACCAGGAAAAACGAGAATAACGAGTGAAAAGGATCGTATCTGCAGAAGAAAGCAGCCGGCTTGAGGCCCTCGAACTGACCGCTGCCGGTAAGAACGATTAATCCCAGGAAAAGCACCGCGAGAAGATATCTGAATCCTGAAAGGATAGAATGAACCCTGTGCGAAAATTGTTTTGGCCTGGGAATACGAAGCTTTCCAAGAAAATCCTGAAGCGCTCCGAAAGGACAGACCCAGCCGCAGTAGACCCTTCCGAAAAACACGCTCCAGATCATCGGAAGAATTAGAACAATAATACCCATACCACCCAGGAAGAAAAGACCTCCGGGAAGCAGCGCGTATTGAATGACACCAAGAGGGCAGAAGCATCCCTGAACCCAGAAACCAAGAACCAGAAGAGATACAATCTGAACCGTAATATGGGCGACTTTGCGCCTGTGTTTCTCCGATTTCTTTCTTCCCCTCAGGAGTCCTTTCAGAATGGTGGCGGAAAGGAGAAGAACAAAGGTTGCGATGATTACGATAAAGGTCCGATGCATACCGATACCTCCCGGATTTTCGCACCCTTCCCAGCCCCTGTAGCTGGGACAGAGTGCTTTGTCCGGCGCGGGACAGGAAGCTTCAGAGGGAAGCCCCAGGGGACATCCGCCTCCGAAAGCCGGAAAACCGTACGTTGTGCTTGAAACATCCACGTTTCCCGAAGAGGTTGAATCTGCGGATTCTCCCGGATTGTCGCATAATCCATCAGCGTTTGCATCGGTAAAGAGAGCGCAGAACGGGTTATCTTCGGAACAGGCTTCTTCAGCAGAGTAACCAAGAGGGCATTCGGAAACGGAAGTGCTGTTCTCCTCAACTGCCGCAGTGTCAATAAACGTGGAATCACTTGAAATATCGATATTTATCCCGGATGTTACAAAAGACGTATAGGGAAATGCTTCAGCGATTTCCCAGGTTATGTAAGAAAACTCGTCACCCTGGTAATATTTTGGATTAGCACAGAAAAGATCCCCCTGGGAATCGGAAAGAATGATAATACGGGTAACCATGTATGCCGAATCAGGAGCAGGGTTTACAGGTGCCAGTTCCTCGGGTGGTTCCTGTGGAGAAGATGTTCCGGCGTAGGCTTCCGGAATCTGCGAAGTACTTTCATCCGGCGGGGGAATTGTATCCTCCGGGACAAGCTGCAGGGTGTCGATAACAGAAACAGGATCGGTAAACAGGCTGTCCGAAGTTGATTCGACGGTGTCTGCGGGAGAATCTGCCTCGGTTTGTCCGGAACCCGTTTCCGCTTGTGGACCGGGATTGTCACATAAGGCGTCTCCGTCCTCGTCAACAAAAAGAGTGCATGTCGGGTCATCGGATGAACAGGCGTTTTCGGGAGGAAAACCAAGGGGACATGACGCCAGCAGAAATGAAGTAAGGATGAAAACGAGCATACCGGAGGATTTCATAGAATCATCTTTCCAAATGTGGATAAGAAAACATAAAGGAATTTGATGAATAATAGAAAAAACCGGCCGCCTTAGCAAAGGGGCGGCCGGCAATAACTGACTTTATATGAAAGAAGCCTTAATTCGGGCAAAAGTTGAGTTAGTAAAAGACAGGCTTCCGTTAAGGCGAAGGTTAGGGACATTGGAATTTTTTACCAGAGCCGTTGAAGATCCATACCTACCATGAACACACCTGTTCGTTCCTCCGTTCCAGTTCCACACGTAAAGTGACCCGGATCCAGAGGACCACTGGATTTCTATAAGCAAGTTGTCCTGGCCGTTGTACCAGTATGGAGTATCCAGGATGAATTCAAACCAGTCGTTGATGGCTACAACCTGCGTTGTATATGGATTGCCGCTTAAAACAAGGGTTCGGGTTCCGCTGATATAGTTGTCATCGAAGCTGGTTCCCAGTTCATCACTGCTGCAGAGACCCATGTATATGGACATATCGTTGTACGTTCCCTGGTCATTAGGAGAAGGAGATCTTTTCCATGAAAAACTTTGAATGGTGACAGCGTCTCCGATATCTCCGGCAAGCACTACCACCTGGTAGCGTATGTCGGGGTCTCAGGAACCACACCACGGCTGATTGGAAGGAAGCTGTGCACTACCAATTTCAATTGTACTGGCAAAGCCCAGCCCCAGAAGGCAAATGAGGATTGCTCCTGTCAGTTTCAATTTCAACTCCCATCATTAAATGTACAAAACTTACAAACATCACTATTTAATATATAAGATGTACAGGCTGTGTAAACTTTGAGGAAGTACTAATCGTTTTCTAAGGCAGCTCCGTTCGGGAAAAGAAAGTGTTGCACTGCGAACCGGATAGCCTTGACATTCATCCAAAATAGCAGATATTCCACTTCCTGCTCTGAGCGGTCCGGTAGTTCAATTGGCTAGAGCACCGGCCTGTCACGCCGGAAGTTGCGAGTTCGAGTCTCGTCCGGACCGCCAGAGAGTTACCGTAAGGCATATAACCTTGCGGCTTCTGTATTTACCAGGACCCATCATAGGAAGTCAGCACCAAGAGTTTCATCTTCAATACAGAAACGTATTTTTACCTGTTAACGGCAGCCTATGGGAACTGACGGATTTGTGTAAGCTGGACGAGGCATCCAACTCTTTTAATAATTCAACTGATAATCAGAGCGGCAGCCGGATACACTCGATAGCTGCCGAGCCAGCTATTTAAGGGGGGCTTATGAGATTCATAGTTATTTTGCTTCTTGCTATACTCTGTTTCGGAATTACAAATGCCGGTAGTATTGATTACCTTACAAACAGAAGTGTTAACTACTTCAGAAATTTCGCGCGTAATGCGGCTACCGATGGAGCCGATCTGATAAGTTACAACCCGGCCGGGCTGGTATTCATGGGAGAGGGCCTGCATATAAGTTTCGGAAACGAATTCTTCATGAAGGATTATACCATAGATGCGATTCCCTTCTGGGACACGACTACGGTTGTAAAGTACGAATCAACAGAACCAACCCTGTTCTTCCCGGACCTGTATGCAGTTTACAGAACCGGCGACTGGGCTGTTTTCGGCGCTTTTACGGTTCCGGCAGGTGGAGGCGCGCTGGATTACAGGGATGGTATTTACGCGATACCCCTGCTTGAAACGGGATTCCAGCAGGCGATACACGCGAGCCCGTACTATTTCGCTCTTATGAGTAAAGGTAATATCAAAGCGTCTTCTCAGTATCTTGCCGGTACGGCAGGTGCTTCCTTTGCAGCAAGTGACATTTTCTCCTTTTCACTTGCCGGTCGTTACGTTTCGGCTAAGAAGGCCTACGATGGTCGGGCCGATTTCACCATACTCTTTCCGGACTCCACAGGAGTACCGGTACCGGTTGGAACATCAAGCAGGGTTCTGGATGTTGACAAAAAGGCAAACGGTTTCAGCGGAATAGTAAGTGTTGATGTTGCCCCTGTTGAGAACCTTAATATCGCTCTTCGGTACGAGACAAGCACTAATCTTGAATTCGAGACAAGTGTTACTCAGAACGGATGGGAAGCTGCGGCTCTTCCGGATTCCAGCTTTACGGACGGCTACAGACAGAGAAGGGATCTTCCGGCCATTCTTGCGGGAGGCATATCCTACAGGTTATCACCCGAGTTCAAGCTTAGCACGACCTTCAATTACTACTTCGTTGAAGATGTGGCCGGGGACAGTCTGAATGGTATTGATGATGACTATAAGAACGGTCTTGATATGGGAATAGGAATAGACTACCAGATTTCTCCCAGGTTACTGGCGGGGCTTGCATATCTTAAAAGTGACCTTGGAGGAAGTGAAGATACTTTCAGCGACCTTGAGTACAATCTCAACAGCAGCAGCGTAGGCGGAGGAATTCGCTATTCGATAGCCGATGATCTTGCACTTACTCTTGCCGGTGGACGGAATTTCTACGAAGAGGGAAACGGATCCGGACCCTTTAAGAACTGCACATACAACAAAAAGGTCTGGTACTTCGGCCTCGGAGCCGAAGTAAGCTTCAGATAATCAAATTGTAAGGGGCCGATTTTTCGGCCCCTGTCTGCAAACTGTTATGTCCTTTACAAGCTGAATACATGGCACCGTTCTGGTGACCGCAGTCCCGAACTGTTACAATCTGTTACAAGGTGAAAATACTCCGTTTGCAATCCCTCTTCAGAATATTACCGGAAGGTGCAGAAATAGGAAAGGAAGGGAATCTCAATGTTACGAAAAATGAAGAAAGCGGGGTTTGCAGTTCTCGCGCTGGTAGTTCTTAGTGGAACCGCGATAGCCCAGCGGTCGGCGGGCTGGAATCAACACGGTGGAAGCTTCCGGGGTGGAATGTGGGGAATGATCCCGGGTCCGGGTGGTCCCGGTGTATTTGGAATGGTAAACCTCGTACAGTTCAGAATGATGTTCAGATATCTTGATCTCACGGATGAACAGATCGAGGAAATCCGCGCAATCACGCAGAACGCCAGGGAAGAAACAATGGATATAATGGAAAGCGTGGAGATTCCGGAAAACATGACTCCGTTGATGCTGGTCTTCACTTCGCCGACTCTTACGGTACGAGATCTTGAAGACGCTGTAAATCGGAACGATGATCTAAGGAAAGATATGCAGGATATTATTTTCCAGGCAATGGTTGACGTTCACGATGTACTGACGCCCGGACAGCTTGAAGATCTGGCAATAATAATAGAGGAGTATGCTGCCGGAACGGGAAGAATGTTCATGAGATAGAACTCTCGAGTATCGACAGGCACGTCACATAACAGCCGAATCAGGGGAAGACACCGAAAATGCCTTCCCCTTGCTTTACTCTGTGAAGGAAGATTCAAACCGGGAATATCCTGTGACTTGCAAAAATCGCGGAGGTTTGTAATACTGCGTCCATGGAAAGTCATGGCAATTACTACACCGGTCTGGAACCGGCACTGCTGGAAGCCTCGGAAACGGCAAACCGCGTTGGGGAATCAATCTGCGTAGTTTCCGGCACGAAAAAGGGTAAGAAAGTGTACAGAATCTATCCCCTGAAAGGATTTGGTCTTCCCCCCGGCGGCACACTGGAGGAAGTTGTAAAACCAAGAATTGAACGAAATAAACCAGAGCCACAAGAAAAGATCAGCTCAAATGGATTCTAACGCTGGAGGAAGAGTATGAGTACCTTTCCAAGTGACATTGAAATTGCTGACAGCGCGACACCGCTGCCGATAACAGATATTGCAGAGAAACTGGGCCTTCTACCGGAGGATCTGGATCTATACGGCAGCGACAAGGCGAAAGTACACCTGGACGCTCTGGAGAACAGAGGAAAGGGCAGCGGCAAACTGGTTCTTGTGTCGGCGATTACACCAACGGCGGCTGGAGCCGGAAAGACCACGACTACAATAGGACTTACGCAGGGACTTGCGAGACTGGGGGAGTCTGTCAGCTGTGCAATCAGAGAGCCTTCGCTTGGCCCGATTTTCGGGTTAAAGGGAGGAGCCGCGGGCGGAGGATATTCACAGGTGATACCGATGGAGGATATCAATCTTCACTTCACCGGCGATATGCATGCTATAACAGCGGCAAACAATCTGCTTGCAGCGGCGCTGGACAACCAGCTTCACAGGGGAAACCCTATGCGTATTGATCCAAGAACGGTAAGCTTCAAACGCGTAATTGACATGAATGACAGATCTCTCAGAGATATCATCATCGGACTCGGTGGAAGAACTCAGGGTGTTCCGCGGGAATCCGGATTTGATATTACCGCTGCGAGTGAAATTATGGCGATTCTTTCGCTGGCTGATGACCTTGACGATCTGAAGAAAAGAATGGATCGCATTTTCATAGGCCTTACCTATGACCGCGAAGAAGTAACAGCCAGGGATATTGGTGTTACCGGAGCTATGGCAGTGCTTTTGAAGGATGCCATCAAGCCGAATCTTGTTCAGACCCTGGAAGGTGTTCCGGCGTTTGTGCATTGCGGACCGTTTGCTAACATAGCCCATGGTTGTAACTCTATACTGGCAACCAGGATGGCAATAGCTTTTTCAGACTGGGCCATAACGGAAGCAGGATTCGGTTTCGATCTTGGAGCCGAGAAATTCTTTGATATCAAATGCAAGTACGGAAATTTATCTCCTGACCTGGTCGTTCTTGTTGTCACATGTCGCGCATTGAAAATGCATGGTGGGGTTAAGAAAAAAGACTTTGAAATTCCCGATGCGGCGGCAGTTGAGGCGGGTTTGCCCAACATGGAGAAACATATAGAGAATATAGGCAAGTTCGGGCTCCCGGCCGTGGTATGTGTCAACAAGTTTCCCCACGATACGGAGGAAGAACTTGAAGTGGTTATCAGGCACTGCAAAGACCTTGGAATCCCGGCCGTTGTAGGTGACGGATTTACGGGCGGAGGAAAAGGAATGGAAGAACTTGCTTCCGTTGTTATGGAAAACGCTCGAGACGGCAGTGCTGACTTCAAACCTCTGTACGACTGGAATCAGAGCGTGGAGGATAAGATTGAAACTGTCGCCAGGGAAATTTACGGGGCTGAATATATTGACTTTACAAGCCTGGCAAAGAAGGATTTGCGCACAATAAAGAAGCTTGGTTATGAGAAGCTTCCGGTGTGCATAGCAAAAACTCAGAAATCACTATCGGATAATCCAACTCTCCTGGGAAGACCTAAGGATTTTGTGGTAACGGTAAGGGAAATTGAAATTTCTGCGGGCGCGGGTTTTCTCGTGCCAATAACGGGAAATATCATGAGAATGCCCGGGCTTCCAAAGGTGCCCGCAGCTACTAAAATGGATATTGATGACGAAGGAAATATTACAGGTTTATTCTGACCGATACCATGAAAAATTCATTTTCGTCTTTGAATCCGTTTTTTTACCATGTGTCGGTATTTCTCCGCCGCTGCCGGCGAACACTGAAATGGTATTTCGGAGGAGATAAGTACGCGCTGAATCGATCCGATGAAACTCTTCCGGTAATCGTTAAGGCGCACAAATCGATATTGCTCAGGGAACTTCAGTATACCGACATGACCCTTCAGAGAAACAAGATTACAAGTCTGAAAATCGCGTGCTCGAAGATCGACGGAGTGATAATCAACCCCGGGGAAGTTTTCGCGATTTTAATTTTCCCATCTCGTAATCTACCATTTCATCGATCATCGCATCGAACGA
>CAZOQQ010000017.1:0-21128 GCA_964582075.1 uncultured bacterium
GTTGCCGTTTCTCCCAGAAGGCCATATACGAAACCAAAATCCAAATTCTCCATACCGGGGCTACTCTCGTTATCCACTCTATTTTTGTTATGTAACAAAATATTGTTGTTATATTACAAATATATTCAGTTCTTATCTTCCGTCAACTACGAATCCTTCAAGCACAATGGAAACCACCGCATGTTCGCTATCGATCACAGATTCAACGATTTCCATGGCGCTGAAATCGGAAAATAGAGCCTTCATGAAATCGCTCTGGAGCATCCAGGTGATAAAGTCACCGGCATCCATATTCTGCACGTCCTCGACGCTGACCTCGATGCCCATCATGGCAAGGTAACCCAGGTTTCCCTCCGGATTAACTTTAAATCCCTTGACCTGGGCACTGATGCTCTCTACGGTCCCTGAGGAAAAGGAAGCGATAATTGCGTCATCGTCATCGCTTCCAACGGCATCGATCGCCTGTCTCACTACGGCATCAGAACCCGAGACGCCGCCAGCACAATGAAGAGCAAGATGTAGTGTCGGTCTCTTAATTTCAACATTGCGAAGCTCCTCTCCGCTCACTCAAGATGAAATATGTCATGAATCAGTTTCAGGGTCAGACGCAGACCGGAGGGAATACGATCGTTGCCTTCAGGTATCTATATACGCATATTGAAATATCAAACAGCTTGTACTATAAATCAGAGCTGGTATTACATGGATGACCGGAAATACTTCCTGATTTCCCGCTCCACGGAAAGGAACGATTATATGCTATTTTCTTTTCTCCTCATTCTGGCTTCAGGTGTTCCCGCTGAAGAAGGGGGAACCCTTTTCATAGATAGCACGCTGGCCATAACTTACCTCTCCAATTGCCTGAGAATGGACAAAGTGTACGAAGATGGAGTACTTCAGACAGCGTACTTCATGATTGAAATGATGGGCGAACTGTCTGACACTACTGAAAGCGATTACACGGATATCGCCATAAGGATACCGTGCGATCCGGGTGAGGAAATAGCCGCCGGGGATTCACTGCCCCTTCTGGACAGATACAGAGTGTACACCAATGGACAGATATTGTATTTCAGCTCGATTCAGGGAATATTCATCCCTTACGTGGATTTTCTCAGTGAAAGAACAGAACTGTAACCGCGGAACTTCGGGTAGCCAACCCTCAGAATATCATTCATCGTTCGTATGGTCAAGGATATTGCCGTTCACTTCGAAGAAACCATCCTCCCTGAGGGAAACGGTGTCTATTTCCGTACTTCCTCCCGACTCATCGATGAGCCACTCGTTCACTACAACTGTTCCATCAGCACCAACGAAACCTGTGCGTGAAGCAAAACCCTCTGAGTTCCAGTAGTAAACATAGAGATAGTCAATAATTCCGCCGTCATCAGAACAGCTTACAAGCCAGCCGGATATCTCTTCAGTGTGATTCTGGAAGAGCAGCAGCAGGAGAGGTGCTCCTTCGATTTCAATCCGGCCGCTAATGTATTGGGAGGAATGACCGATGACAAACGGAAGCTCGGAAAGGCCCAGTTCGGAGACAAGTTCATCGCTTGCAGGTTCTGTATCATCGAACGAGAAGACGAGACTGTCAGAGATGAAAACCGGTACGGGAATAATAGCTATGCCTTCCGGCAGTGAGCCGGTCGCCGTTGCGGCTGCCGTAAGGATTGCAATGCATAAAATTGATAAGCGGATCATTTGATATAACCTTCCAGACTTGTGAGAAAATACGGTATCGTTATTTCTTATTTGTAGTGATATTACCAGGTAAGCGGGAATGTCAATAACCCGCAGGAACAGTGTCGAACCGGAGATGCATGAAGTTTTCGAGTGTGTTCTTCTTAGTTGCCTGGAATAATTTTAATATTGTAACAATAATCAATTAATCAGGAAACGGGATAAAATGAATGTAAAACTGATTTTCACAGTATTCGTAACGATATTTCTCGCTGAGCTTGGTGATAAAACTCAGCTGGCGACATTGCTGTTTTCCGCTGACAGAGAGATCAATAAACTGGTTGTATTCTGTGCCGCGGCTTTCGCGCTGATACTTTCAACTGCGATTGCGGTAGCCCTTGGCAGCGCTGTTTCAAATTACATAAACAGGCGCGTTTTAACGATAATCGCCGGGGCCGGATTTATTCTGATCGGTATCTGGACTCTTATTCAGGGTGTTAGAACGGCAGTATAAGCTGATCTGCAAGCTGACCGCAGCCTGTGTACTACCCCACCACACTGCAGTAACCCTCTGCTACACTATTGCCGCGCATTTTCAATCTTCCTGATAATCTCCGCTGCAACCTTTCTGCCGGACAGAAGCATACCGCCGAAGATCGGCCCCATTCTGTAACCGCCTCCTGCGGCACACGCACTCATTCCACTTACGAAAAGCCCGGGATATATTTCGCCCGTAAACTCAACCGTGTTGATTTCACCAAGCTCGACATTCAGGCTTCTCTCCCCTGGTATTCCGGCTGAACTGGTTGACAGCTCAACACCATTTTTGCCGGCCAGCCCTGTGGCTATCTCCGCGGGGTGACCGGTCGCATCGAGAACTGCCGTTGCCTTTGTCATGAGTGGATCGATCATCATCCCATTCTGCAGTACCGGGGACCAGTTGATAACAACACCACTGACTTCCTCGCTTTTGTTGAATGTCAGGTCTTCAACCGTAATACAGTTAAATATCCTGGCACCGGAGCAGCAGGCTCTGTTTATAAGTGCTGCCGTGGCCTGTACGGAGTCGGCAACACAGTTACCGTCACCGCTTTCGGTGAGATTGATCCCTGACTCCTCTGCAATGAAAGAGGCACTTTCCTCTATCAGAATGCTGTTGAACATCATGGCTCCACCCCACATGCCGCCTCCCGGAGCGGTGTTTCTTTCGTAAAGATTGACCGAATAACCTTTTTCAGCAATAAGAGCCGCTGCCAGCAGCCCGGAAGGTCCTCCGCCAACAATGGCCACATCAGCATCCAGACTGTCTTTGAGTTTTTTGAAATATGAATTGATTATTACCGAACTCACCACAGATTCCATGTTCTCTCCCTGTGTGATGATCCGGTAAGCAGACAGACAGGTTCCACACTGTTCCCTACGCCGGCATTATCCGGATCAGGTTGTACGGGTTTGTTCTCAGCCGCCGAACCGGCAGCACCCCGAAGCTTCAGAAAAATCTACTAAATCTCCAATCAACGAGCAAATATTCATAAGCTAAAGAATTTCCAGGTGCAGCCAGCTGAAAAGCGGGGTTACGGGCTTTATTATACTTCCGGTAGAAGAATTCCAGACAGAGGGCAGAAGATAATTATGGAGGTCACGATGGAAAGCAAAAAAATAGTAATGCTGGTCGGTCCCGGTTACGAGGACCTGGAATTCTGGGTAGTCTACATGAGAATGATCGAGGAAGGAGCCGAGGTTAAAATAGTCGGTTCTGAAGCTGGAAAAGAGTACCTGAGCAAGAGCGGTGGACTGAAGGTAACGAGTGAATACACCGCATCGGAAATTTCACCCGATGAAATAAACGCGGTATTAATCCCCGGAGGCTGGGCTCCCGATAAACTGAGAAGAGACAAGGATATACTGGATCTGGTAAGAAAGGTTCATGATAATGGCGCTGTAATCGGAATGATCTGTCATGCCGGTCTGGTTGGGATTTCGGCCGGGATCGTTAAAGGAAAAAAAGCCACAGGCTCAAAAGGAGTTAAGGATGATCTGGAAAACGCTGGTGCTGTATGGGTTGATGAGCCGGCTTTCAGAGATGGAAATCTGATCTGGGGAAGAGTTGTGAAAGATATTCCTCAGTATTCCAGAGTACTTGTTCAGACTCTGTTCAATAAATAACTTTCAAATGAGAGGTGTCTGATGTTTCAGATTGATAAAGACAAATGCACAGGATGCGAAATCTGTATAGATTCCTGTCCTGTTGGAGCTATTTCGATGGCTGGTGATAAAGCGGTGATCGATGGAAGCAGATGCACGGATTGTGCGAGATGCGTTCAGGTATGCCCTCAGGGAGCAATTTATCCGGGTGCGCAATCAGAGCAACTTTTTAATCCGGGCGGAAGAGGAATCTTCGGCGGTTCCGGTCCCGGAACGGGCAGGGGTTTGGGGCGAGGCTCAGGAAGGGGTCTGGGAAGAGGTCCTCATGACGGAAGGGGCCGCGGAAGAGGCAGGGGAAGATGATTCCAGAATTCCAGGAACCGACGGTCTGTTTCCCAGAAGATCGATCTTCTTCCATTTTCCCGTTCGGAATCGCAGGAAGAAAATCATCCCGAAGATTGCAACATAAATACTCGTGAAAAGCCAGAGAGTGACAATTCCCGCGTTTCGCACAGCGTAGAGATAGATAACTCCGGGTATCCAGAATAACCATGCCAGCAGACCGGATACCCACACAACGAATTTCGTATCTCCGGCACCTCTCAGGGCCCCGCTGTACATAAGATTAACCGCATCGAAAATACCCCAGGCGGCGATAATCGCAAGCAGCTTGCCCGCTGTTGAAGTTAACTCTTCCAGAGTACACGCTGAATCGGGGCTGAAGAACAGTCTGGTGTAAAATCCGGGAAACAGGACAAAAGTAGCTGCCAGAGGCACGAAATAGAAAAGGGAAAGCAACAGTGTTCTTCGTGTAGCCCTTACGGCAAGATCATTCCTGCCCATTCCTATGGATCTGCCCACGATTACCGTCGTGGCGAAACTGAATCCCAGTAACGGATTGAACGCCAGGTTATTTACACTGAAAGCAAGGTTGTTAGCCGTAAAATCGATCGCGCCAAGCCTTCCCGCGATGAATATGAAAACAGTGAAACTCGCGACATCCATGAAAATCATGAGGCCCGCGGGAAATCCGAATCGCAGTATTCTACCGGTAAGTTTCTTCGAGAATCTGAAGTTTTCTCTTGTTCGATATTCAACAGCGGTTTTACCTGAAAAAGCGGCTATCGTAAGTATCGCTCCGGGAATGAATGATGATATCGCAGTTGCTATTGCCGCACCCTCTATTCCCATTTCAGGAAAGCCGAATTTACCGAAGATCAATATGAAATCAAGAAGAATGTTAATCCCCGCTCCGGTGATTACGGCAAGCATAGTCGGAACCGTTTTACCGCGACCGTTCCAGAAAGATGACGCGGCGGCTGTAAAAACCGGACCTGCCGCCGAGAACATGAGAATCCTGAAATATACCTTTTCAAGTACGACTATTTCGGAAGCGTGGCCGGAAAGATCAAAAAGAAGACTCCCGGGTACGGCAAGAGCCGCAAGGATGGGAGCTGACAGCATCGCGAGATAAAGACCCTGGGCCAGTGATTTCGAACATCCCTCTTTATCTTCAGCTCCAAAATACTGAGCCACGAACGTGCCGGAGTAGGAAACAGTCCCGTAAAAAATACAGAGTAACGTGAAGCTGAGAATCCCCGCGGGAAGAGCAGCCTGAAGCTCAAGCTGGCTGTGCTGCGCCAGGAAAAGTCTGTCGAAGAACATCATCAGAGTTCTGCCGGCCATTGCCGCGATTATGGGAAACGAAACCGCGATTATTTCTCTGAATGAATCAGGCGACCGTTCAGCCATAACTTCAACCTTCAGTAAATATCCCTGCCATCGAAAATATCATCTTTGAACATACTTGATATTCAAGGCAACAAATCGGCCGCTGCGAAATACTCCGGGTATTATAGTCCAGGAAATCAAAGATTGAGAATCAAATGTTTCCTTCTGAAGGGTTCATAACCCTTCCCATAAAGACAATTGAACCGGTTTTCCTGTCCAGAATGAAGAACATGAACGGACGATTGATGTTCATTGCAACCGGCTCCCCGGGAATGGCTGTCAGTCGCATAACCACAGCAGTGGCCGCTGCTGCTTCGGTACCGGACTCGTCAACCTTCACAAAAGCCTTGTGCAGAACCTTCGAAATGAAAAGATCGGGACTTCCCGTGAAACCGCTGAAATCAGCGCTGCTGCCATCGAACGCGGATTCCATTCCGAGCGCTATGAGTATCTGACTGAGCTCCAGACTTTTCGTGAATTCGAATTTGGGCATGGACAGGGACACGTTGCATGATGAAAGCCTTCTTCTGATCGTTTCAAACATATCGGTATCGAAAGTTCTCTGAAATTCAGTAATATCCGTATCGGGAAGAATTATGAGCATACTCGCGTTTCCAGAAGCGTAATCCAGCTCAAGGGCGCTGCACCCTTCAGTGGAAACGTATTTAAAATATTCGGTCTGGTTCATCATCGGAACATCGATTTCGGATCCGTCCTGCAGATTGAACGACGCATTCGAAGTACCGTGTGCGTCAAACGGATTTTTCCATGAAGCTTTGAAGTAGACCGCATTTGTCAGTACGACTCTTGTGTCTTCTTTCAGCAGCCCCTGAGGAATAAGGTTAAGTATTTTGTTCAAGGTGCGCTCGGCAACCCAGTTGTTGATAATTTCCCGTGAACCTTCCGGATCACCGCTGAAATTAAGATTTCTGATTCCGGCATCGTAGAACCTGGTTACTTCATCAACGTACTCTTCCAGAAGGTTGAAACCATCCTGAACCCACAGGCCGTTCGATACCGAAAGGGTAAAAGGTTCACCTGTTTCAGCTCCTGTAAGATCACCCGAACTCATCGATTCGGTCAACGAATGGAATGCCCTGTTCGTTTCCTCAACCGACATTGTAAAGTTCATCGTTTCGGCCATATCAGCAGCGGTCTGCCCCCTGGCCCCGTCCCACGTCATCGCAAGCGCCGAAGATATGCTGTAGGGAGAAAAGAAAATGTTGTCCGTATCCTGCGCTGTGCAAATTTCCCCGTACAAACTCAGAGCGAACTCGTTATTGCCTCTGACCAGCGCGGTAACGGCGTGTTCGTCACTAACGGGCTGCGTTTCCCGGGGAACAAGGTTAAACTGGGCCGTATATCCGGTAGCATCTGTGAAAAGTATCAGAAGCATGGCAGACAGAATAATTGTTGATTTCATTACTTTCTCCGTTCGGTGATCTTTCAGAAGATACATCATTGAATATAAAATATTCCTGAACGTGTTCCGTGTCACGTCCGGCGGAGGGATTCCGATATGGCTTTTGCAGCTCTCATTCCGTCAGCGATGGCTGTAATTATATCACCTGCGCCGGGAGTAATATCACCTCCGGCATAGAAGTTCTTAATCCCCGTGAATTGATGCTCGTCAACCTCTATTCTACCCCATTTTATTTTTAATTTTTCCGATATTTCATCCGGCAGGATATCCGGGTCGGAAGATTGTCCAATAGCAAGGAATATCGTATCGGCTTCGATGTCGTGTTCAATATCATCCTTCCTGACCGGTTTTGGCCTTCCCCCGTCCGGGTCATCAACCATTTTCGCTTCCATATAAATGTACCTGAGCCCGGAATCTGTTTTTTCGATTCTTTCGGGTATGGTTTTTGAACGTATATCTATTCTCTCCGCCACTGCCTCGTTGATCTCTTCAACATCAGCGGGCATATCCTCTATTCTCCGGCGGTACGAAACAACCACTTCCGCCCCCAGTCTTCTGCATGTCCTCGCGGTGTCCATTGCCACGTTTCCGCCGCCAATAACGATGACTCTGCTGCCGACTTCAATCTTCCCGTCCTCGGGACCGCTTGTAAGGAAATAGAAAGCGTGTTTTACTCCCGGCAGATCGAACCCCTGTATTTTGAAGTCCGAACTTTTCTGCAGCCCCACGGCGAAAAAGATTGCATCGTAATCGTCAAACATTTTAAGGATATCATCCCCGATGACTTCAACGTTGTAATGGAAGTTCACGCCGGCTTTCCTGAATACGTCCATCTCTTTTTCATTTCCTGCTGCGGGCAACCTGTATTCGGGTATCGCATGCCGGGCGACACCTCCCCCCTCCGCGTTCCTGTCGAAAACATGGGTTTCGAATCCCATGCGCGAAAGGTAGTACGCCGCCGAAAGACCGGCTGGACCGGCACCTATAACAGCTACACTGCTTCCGGAAGGCTGAAGCGGTTTTTCATCAACCGCAAGCACTTCGGCCAGCGATTCGAACTGCTCACATGCGAATCGCTTAAGCCACCTGATGGCGATGGCTTCTCCCTGGTAACCCATGGCACATACGGATTCGCATTCCCTTGTACAAACCTTCCCGCACATTTCCGGAAGCGGATTGTTATCGTAGAACAGGTTTACGGCACGGGCAAAATTCCCTTCGGCGATGGCTTTGAGATAATCAGGTATATGCATGTGAGCGGGGCACGCTGATACGCAAAGGCCGCACTGAATACATCTTGAAGCTTCAACGACGGCCTGCTCCGGGGAATAACCCCTGATTACTTCCTCGAAGCTTTGAACTCTTTCGTCAGGCTCGATTTCAGGCATATCAACCCTTGGTGAACCCGCCCATTGAAGGATGGAATTGTCCTGTCTGTAACCTTTTGTGGAATTATCCCACGCCTTCGAGTCTTCTCCGGGGATGTAAGCGCAGGTATCCGCGTTGAAGGTTACCCAGCTGTAGCTGTTGGAAAGGGAAAGTGACCCCGTTGAACACACGTCCACGCAAAGAGCGCACCAGCAGCATCTTCCGTAGTCTATCAGAGGTCTCAGCCCAGAATCGCCTCTGGAAGGGTCTGAATCCTCCGTCATGACCATGCCGATGGCGAGGTTCTGACAAATCTCCTCGCATCTGCCGCATCCGATACACTTATCAGGATCGTTCACGTGAAATCCTCTGTACCTGGCGGAACCCGGATTACTCTTAAGGGGGTATGGAATTGTATCGGCTTTCCTTGCGGCACGCGACCAGGCAAGAAACGGTGAGATTACATCGATAAATTTCATGGCTACCTCTCAATTTCGGGAGGACATGTAGTAAGACTTACCATGATGTTTGAAACATCCGCGATATTGGCTCCCACCAGCATTCTTTCCAGAAGAGGAACAGCATGGATATAGGAAGGCCCCCTTACATGAACCCTCCTTGGCTTCAGGCTGCCGTCGCTTACAACGTAGTATCCGTACTCACCCCTTGACGATTCTACTCTGCTGTAAATTTCACCGGCAGGTACTCTCCATTCGGTAAGGTTCGGAAGAGGTGAAGCAACGGGTCCCCCGGGCATTGAATCAAGAATCTGACGAATAAGATCGACACTGAGGTCAATGTCCCTTCTGCGTACAAGTGTCCTGGAGTAGATATCACAACCGTTCTCGGATACCACTTCAAAGTTCAGATCTCCGTACGCCTCGTAAGGAGCATCCTTCCTTACATCTCTACGGAAGCCGCTGCCCCTCGCGACGGGACCGACCAGACCCATTTCGTTGACCCAATCCGGTTCAACAATTCCTGTTCCGACCGTTCTATCCCTGAAAACCGAATTATTGAGAATAAGCCTGTCCATTTCGGGAAGGCGTTCGCATATCTTTTCCAGTACCGAAAGAACCCGTTCTTTGAATCCCTCCGGAAGATCTCTTCTAACCCCGCCCGGCTGTATGTACATGTGGTACACTCGCCCCCCGGTGAGTTCTTCGAAAAGGTCCAGAACGAAGTCCCTGAAAGTAATTCCCCACATTGACCCCGTTCCGAGACCTATGGTGCCGGCCTGTCCGCCGTAAGCCATGACGTTGAATCCGAATCGGGCAAGCTCCAGGACCAGCGTTCTGATCCAGCGGGCCCTCAGTGGGACTTCGATGCCGGCCAGCTTTTCAACAGCCATGGCGTAGCACTCTTCGTTTATGTCCGGTTCCGGTACACAGATTCTGCATACAAGCGGGAAATTCTGTATCCAGAGCCTTCTTTCCATCAGCTTCTCAAACCCTCTATGAAGGTAACCCACATGCGTAACGGCTTTTGTAATCTCGTCACCGTCGAACCACATCTCCACGCTCATGTTCCCGGTAACACCCGGATGCTGGGGTCCGAAAAACAGGTGTGTGGTCTTCAGAGGGTCTGTCACGCTCATCGGTCTTTATCCTTCATCGGAACGGGGGTATCCCATTCCCCTGTAGTTGAAGCGATGTACTGCCTCGGATCCGTATGTCTGCGCTCCCGGCTTTCGCCGTAAGTACGAATGGAATACTCAAGGGTATCGAAATCGCGCTTCATGGGTGGCTGCTCTTTCCAGCCTTCAAGGAGGAAATCTTCATTCTGCCTGGGATTTCCGGGGAAATCGATGCCGTACATCTCATGCAGCTCACGTTCAAATATCACAGCGACAGGCCAGATATCTCCGAGTGTCGGCACGGAGCAGTCCTTTCTTGGATAATCGGCTGATACGATGAAAACTGAACTGTCCCGCGGATCCTCCAGTATCCAGGTAAGCTGAAACACATCGTCTTCAATCCTGTCAACAACCGATATAAGCTGAAGGATTTTCTTTCCGTACCGCCGCTTCGCCAGAAGCAGCAGTTCAACAAGATTGGCCCGCAGAGCTTTAACGTGCAGATAACCCTCGTCCTCCCTGACGAGCTCAAGCTCGAAACCTGTACCGTTGAAATTCAGCCGCGCCTTATTCTGCATCTTCATTCCTACCAGTTGTAATCGGGAATGTCCCAGTTGCTGATAACTTCCATCTGATTCTTCCTGTAATATCCGAGGTTCTCCAGATAATTCTTCCAGCCCTCGGCTTTTCCTTCCTTTATCTTTCTGATAAGAAGGACAAAACCATCGATAATTGCCTCCGGACGTGGCATGCAGCCGTTTACGTAAACATCAACAGGGATATATCTGTCAAGCATATTGAGCGTATTGTACGAATCGTAATACATTCCACCGTTGATCGTACAGGAGCCCAGTGCGAGGATGTATTTGGGCTGCTGAATCTGCTCGTATACACGTATAACTCTCTTGAGCGTCTTGACCGCCAGGTAGCCGGAGATGATAAGAACATCAGCCTGCCTGGGCGTAGGTCTCATCGCTATACCGAATCTCTCCATGTCGAATCTTGACGTACCCAGCGGACGAAGTTCGATAGCCCCGCAGCCGGTTCCATACGCGGTGACCCACAGGCTGTTGGCTCTGGCCATATTGTCCAGCTTTTTCAGAATATTCCTTCGTTCTTCCGGTTTGTCCGGTATTCTGTTGCAGTACATAATCCTCCTAGATCATTACTCTCAAAAGGTCTATAGCCACAAGAGAAGTCGGCACGAACCACAGGAACCTGATGCTCTGTTCGGTTCTGAACCGGGGAAATACGGAACCTACGAAAACCGGGAACATATAGAGGAAAAATGTCTTGATAAGCAGGCTTACCCAGCTTGAAGCTCCACCGAAGAAAAGGTTAACGAACAGCACGAGTTTCGCCACCCCGAACAACGCTCTTCCACTGAACATGAATGATAGAAATCTGCTGCTGTACTCCGTTGGCGGACCTATGGGGATTTCCTGGGGAGCCAGAACTATGCTGAACGGGGATGCCATTTGCATCGGGAGAAATGTTATGAGTGCCGCCGCGGTCGCAAAGGGGTACTGAAACATGTTCCAGCTTAAAATCCCGCTCTGCTGTACCATAACGATATCTTTAATTGACAATGTTTTAAGCCCGGCGGCGAGTACGAGTATGGCGGCGGAGAATGACAATTCGTAAGATGACATCTGCGCAAGCCCCCTGCTTACGGCGATAACCGCGTACGGGTGGCCCGAGTCACCCGCTCCAAGAGCCATGCCGAGGCAGCCGAAGAACATGAAATACGCCACCAGCAGCAGGTCTCCGGAGAATGACATGTTAACCACGACCGTGTTTCCGACCACAAGGGGAACCAGGAGAAGCACTCCAGCTCCACCGGTAATCCTGAACATCGGCGCAAGCCAGAACATCGTTCCATGATGAATGGCTGATTTCTTCCTGAAGAGTTTCCAGAGATCGATGTAATTCTGGGTCATTCTGGGGCCGATTCTTCCGTGAATCCTCGCAACAACATTTCTTGATATTCCGCCGAGGAGAAGACCCCAGGCAAGTCCCGCTATTATTGTAACCACAATCGAAACCAGAAGATGAACCATCAGATACCCCCCTTCAGCCAGAAGAAGAATATCACGAGAAAGATAAGTGAATGAGCGAGATATGTCCTTGCGTCACCGGTAAACATGGCTCTGGTTGAATCGCCCGCTATTTTGAATATCGCGATGATTCCACCGAATATTTTCCCGGCATGAATCCCCGGAAGGAAAGCGAGTGCCCTTCTGTACGGCTTGAAGAAATTACCCGCGTAGTGAATCTCTTCAGGTGAAGGCGGAAGCTCTCCCGCGAAACCTATATCAAGTTGCCCCACATGCTTCGGTTTTTTCCCTGAAAGCCAGTAGAATACGAACGCGAAACCAAATAGACCCATCACCATCATACCCACCGCCCACGCGTTCCAGCTGCCAAGTGGAGTTGTGACAATTGTTCCGCTTACGGCGGGTGAAACACCGCCAAGCCCGGGCAGATTGTTTATAGCGGGCACGATATACCGAAGGAATATCGTTGGCCTGAAGCTTAGAATCATCAGAGTAACGGTAAGAAGTCCCTGCGGTATCAGGAGTGTAAGCGGAGCCTCTTTTATTCCGGCATTGGTCTTCGAGAGCTGGCCGAGGAATACCGCGTGAAGCAGTCTGAAAGCGTACAGGAATGCCACTACCGAAGCGAACATCGCCACCAGGGCAATCGGCAGCCATCCGGCTTCGATCAGTCCGTTGTACAGCAGCCATTTCCCGCCGAAACCGGCAAGCGGAGGAACTCCCGCAAAGGAGATAACGGCAATTAAAGTAAAAGCGAAGGTTAAAGGCATCTTCCTTACAAGTCCGCCGAGCCTGTTATAATCGGACGTTTCTGTTCTCCAGATTACACCTGCCGCTCCAAGGAAGAGCACGGTTTTGAAAAGGAAATGGTGAAAGGTGTGATAGATTGCCGCGGTCCATCCCATTACGCTTGCCAGTCCGAGACCGATAAGGATATAACCTATCTGTGAAACGCTGGCGTAAGCCAGTACTTTTTTGTAATCCGAAGCAAGAGCGGCCATTACCGCCATTCCCAGGGCGGTAAGAACCCCCGTCCAGGCCAGAATCGACCCGAACGGAACAGTAACTGTCCCTGTTACCAGCGCCGCGGCGACCATCAGAAACACCGCCGCCTTCGAAGACGTTCCCGCAAGGAACGCGGACATTGTTGCAGGAGCAGCACTGTAGGCTCTTACTGTCCATAGGTGTGCGCCCATCTGTCCGAGTTTGAACAGCACGGCTGTCGCAGTCAGTACAGCCGGTATCCCCGGTGATATGAACATCGTTCCCGAAAGAACGATTGACGCGAGAAGAAGAAAACCGGAAGCTGTGGCGAACACTGCAAACCAGAACGTGCCGTTAAAGGCTTTATTTCCCCGGCTGACCGCGATAACCGAGGCAAACGCGGTAATTTCCCAGAGGATATAGAATGTCATGCCGTTTCCCGCCAGCGGAAGGAATGTCAGGCTGACACCCGAAAGCAGCATCCAGAACCAGTACGGACGCTCTCCGCTGATCCTGTTCCTGACACCCGGAAGAGCCATAACAGTGCCTCCGCCGAATATCGCCATGAAAAGAACCCTCAGAACGGGAGAAGTGACAATAGAGCCTGAGAAGTCGAGAGCCCCCTGGAATCTGACAATAAGCCATACTGTTCCCGCAGCAGCCATGAATGAGGCAAGCATGGAAATCGGTCCGCGGTTTTTCTTCAATCGCCCGAATCTTCGGGACCACAGGCGCAGAAGGTAAACGGCTTCAAAAAACAATCCCGCGGTAACGACTGCAAGTAGAAGGGGAGAAATCCCGGCAAGAATGGAAAGGAATCTGAATTTGGCCCAGAAAACCGGCAGAGGAGGTATCCCGATAATCATCAGAATCGGGAAAAGCAGAAGGTTGCCCCTCGCGAATGTCCACACGTTCTCCTTTTCAGGGTCCGCAAGCGTGAATACACTGAATTTCGCTATCGCGGAAAAGATCATTAGAACAAGAACCAGCTGCAAATAGTCATTCCCTGTCACAGTCCCGGCAAGAATCAGAAGCACCGAAGCGTACGCAGCAGTTGAATAACCCATCATGCGTCCGGGGTTCTGTGTCCTGAATCCGGCCAGCTGTCCGAGTATCAATCCTCCGGCACCGATCCAGGCCAGTATCCGGGGGTCGGGTACTGGCAGAACAGGGAGTATTTTCGCGGCCCACATCAGAACCGCGAGACTCCACGTGGCACTGTATGTTCCCGCTAATTCCGGGTTCACTCCCTCGTAGAAATCCAGTCCCCAGCCGGAAAGGGGAAAGGCTTTTATTTCAGTCATCAGTACGGTCAGCATCAGGGCTGAAACCATCATCGCGGGAAATCCATGAAGTATGCCAAGAGCTTCTATGCGCAGCTCTCCGGTGTTCCTGTAAACCACTACTATTGCGAGAAGGTAGAGTATGGTAACCAGTCCCGATACCAGCGCGACTTTTACGGCTACTTCCCATCTCCGGCTGCTTTCGCGGATTGCAGCAAGTCCTATCGTTACGATGCTTCCAATCTCCAGGAAAACAAATGAATTGAAAAGATCGGTCGCGAATAGTAAACCCAGTGAAGCGGTAACAAGGGCCAGCAGCAGGGGCTGAGTCCTTACGTTTCGACGGGTAAGTCCGGTCAGTATCATCGCGCCGTAAATGACGACAGCGACAATAATGGTGCCAGCAGTAACTTCAAGGTTAATGCTTAGCGGAGGTGCGGCTACTCCGGTACGCAGCAGAAGGGAACTGCCGAGATCCTTCAGGTTCCAGGCGTTGAGCTTAATCGAAAGGAACACCGCACTGACAAGACCTCCAAGAAGAAACACCTGGGAGATTGAGGCTGACAGTACCGGATTCTTCCTGGACAGCCAGATACCGATAAAGGCTCCCAGGAGCGGAAGAAATACGGTCAGTGCAATTACCATCGAAGCTCTTTCATCCGCCGGATATCCGCAGAACCGGTCTTTCTTGAGGCCAGAACCGCCACTACTACGAACAGGGCGGCTACGGCAACACCTATTACGATTGACGTAAGCACAAGAGCCTGTGGAAGCGGGTCAACTATCGAGGATGCTGCGCCGGACACCGGGATTGAATTGTCGATAACGGGTATGGTCCTTCCGGGAAGATACCCTGACCATACAAGAAGCAGATTCACTCCCGTGTCGGCCATCGTAAAAGCCAGGGCTATCCTCAGGATGTGCCTTCTGGTGAGAATACCCCAAAGGCCAACACCAACCAGCCCGGCGGCCGTACCGGCGATGGACCAGTAAAACACGTTATTCATGTTCTATGACCCTGTATTCCTGAAAGCTGTGAATACTCCCGAAAACTCACTTGCGACTTTCGCGCCGATGGCCAGCGATATCAGAGGAATCAGCCCCGACGACACTATCTCACCCGGGGTTCCGGTCCCGAGGAATGTGTTGTTAAGAAACTGCCCGACTTTAAAGACCCCCCAGAAACCCAGAAGTCCGAATGACAGGCCGGCCAGAGCTTCCACTGCGGGAAGTTTTCCGTGATTCTCGGGAACGGAGCTGCTGCCCAGCATCACAAGTAAAAATGTCGAAGCGATTATCGCCCCTCCCGGGAAACCACCTCCGGGGCTTAGTTGACTGTGAACTATGAAGTACACGCCAAACAGAAGAATGGGTGCCGGAAGAACCCTGGAAGTAAACGATACTATCGCGCTCGGTTCGGAAGCTTTAAGACCAATCGGAAACAGAGTCAGGATCAGCACAACCGCCGTTGAAGCACAGAAAAGCACAACCACTTCTCCAAGAGTATCCAGGCCTCTGTAGGCGACTATGACCGCAGTTACGAGGTTCGCAGAACCGGTTTCCTCCATTCCCGTGGAAGCGTAAGTGTATCCGACTCCCTGAAGCTCTTCGTTCATCTGCATTTCAGGAATTACGTATGCTGCTGCCGCTCCCAGTAAAAGAACCGTTATCAGGCCGGCGAGAGTTCTTATCATCTCTCGCCTCCGATCTTTCCTCTGCCCCAGAGAAAAATCATGGTAGCCAGAACAGCGCCGATGCTCGCTTCAGTTATAGCAACATCGGCAGCGTCCATGAGAAGAAACATCACGGATGCTGAAAGACTGATGAAACCGGCAACGATAATGGCTGAAAACAGATCTCTGATGAAGAGAACCGCTATGGCGGCAACAACCATCATTCCTCCAAGCGAGAGAACAACAGCCGTCGTAAGGACAGGACTCATTCTTCAGCGCCTCCTTCAACATCTGATTCCACAAGATCATCCTCCAGCAGATTATCAGGTTTCTCCTCGGGTCTCATGTGAACGGCTCTGGCGAGCGCGTGACCGGAAACGGGATTAGTCAGAATTATGAAAAATACGATAAGAAACAACTTGGGAATCCAGGCGGGACGGAGACAACCTATCCCCGCAAGAAACAGTATTGAGCCCAGAGTGGTGGCTTTCGTACCGGCATGAAGCCTGTTCCACACATCCGGCATTCTAAGGATACCCAGTCCGCTGGTAAAAAGGAAAAATCCTCCCGCTGCAAGAAGGACATGTCCGATCAGGGAAAGAAAGGTCATCGCAGTCCTCCATCCAGATACCTGGCGATTGCCAGAACTCCAAGAAAAGAAAGGACAGAATAGACCAGCGCGACATCAACAAGCAGTGATCTTCCCTCTAAAAACGCAATAAGCACAAGCAGATTGGTAGAGATCAACGTAGCGGTATCAAGGGCCACAGCTCTGTCCGTTGGATGTTTTCCGCGAAGAAGACGGAAGAATGAAAACAAGATGCCTCCTCCCAGCAATCCTGTCAGTACCGCGGCAAATATGCTACTCAAAGATTCTCCTCAACCTTTCTGCGAATCCATCCACCATTTTCTGGGTCTCCCTGTGTATGTCACCCTCCGGAAGGCTTATCCAGTGAACAAAGATGGAATCACCGGTCATTTCGACAGTCAGCGTACCGGGCGTAAGCGTGATGGAGCTGGCAACCATATTTCTGGCCCTTTCGCTTCGAAGAGAAAGCGAGGCTTTTACTATTCCGGGTTTTACGGGAACTACAGGATTCAAAACCCTGAAAAGAACATCCACGTTAGCCATGGTCATTTTTCCAAAGAAATAAAGAACGTAGTCAATCTCAGCGGCCAGTTTTCGCGGATCAAGCAGACGGAACAGATTACCTGTAAACGAACCATGCGTGGCGATTGAAATTATCAGACTTATTGAAAACCCAACCAATAATTCGGCTGGCTTGAAGCTGAGAGTCAGAAATATCCAGATACACAGGAGTACCAGTGTTGTGGATACGATGGAAGAATACCGTTTCATGAGAATTTTCTGCATTTCATTGAATGTGTTAAGAGATCAAGCTCCGTGGAAACCTCAACGTACCTAAGAACAACACCATCAGGAACATCCAGCGGCTCAAGCGAAAAACTGAGAACAGCCACGCATCCCTTGCTTACAAGGTTGTTTACGGCGTTCTGTCCTTCACCCGGAGATACGGCTACTATGGCTATAACATCGGCGTAGTCAGCAACAACACCCTCTATGTCCGAAACGGGTTGAACTGTCACTCCAGCTATGGTTTTACCAACGATTCGAGGGTCATTATCGAAAATGGCGGAATAGCGGTATCCACCTGTTCCGTCCAGTCCGGATTCAAGGAGAGCGCTGCCTATATGCCCCGCTCCAATGATTATCACGGGGGGAGGATCGCAGGTACCCAGAATTCTTTCAATATTTTCCAGAAGCTCCGATACTTTGTAGCCTGATCCCTGCTTGCCGAACTCACCGAAAACCGCTAGATCCTTCCTTACTGCCGCGGAAGATATACCGCATCGTTCGGACAGGTATTTTGAGGTAAGTACAGCCGTCCCGTTAACTCTGGCTATTCTGAGGCATCTGGCATAGTGGCTGAGTCTTCTGATAGTTTTTTCCGACACTTTTTTCACTGCAGAATTCTCTCCTACCCCTATTGTGATAGTTCGAACTATCACAATTCTACGAATTAGTTTCCACCAGTCAACCCCTGATTTCGAATGGAGAGAACCGTGAAATTCAAGTATCGCATTTCCTTTTAAGACAGGAAAATACTGACGATATTCTTTATCTTGTTTTTGTGTATATTCTTTACGTATACTTTGCAATAACCCCGGGAGATCTTATGAATATCTTGGCAGCATTATTACTTCTGCTTTCCCCGCCGAATGGAATAATCCACTACGGAGAAGAAATCGTATCATCGGAAGAAATGTTGGAAATGCTGGATGATGCCCCTGTGGTTTTCGTTGGGGAAAAACACGATGACCCTCTTGCCCATGAATGGGAACTGTTTATCTGGACAAATATCGCTTCTGAAAACAGGTCTCTCGCCCTTGAGATGTTCGAAACCGATGTACAGGATATCCTGGACGATTACGCAGCGGGAGAACTCGGTCTCGATGAATTCCTGGAATCAGCCGGACCGTGGAGCAACTACACGCAGGATTACAGCCCGATGGTGGAATTCGCCGTACAGAATGATTTTGATATAATCGCGGCAAACGTACCAAGACATTTTGCGGCTGATGTCGCGAGAGGCGGATGGCAGGGTCTCAGGGAAACGGATGGTTCCGATTTCTTCGACAGTATAAGTGTTGATTCCACAAACGATTTTTACAGACAGCGGTTTCTGGAGACAATGCAGGCCGTAGGGAATCAGATGCAGGCCATGCCTGTGGACCCGCTTAACATGTACAGAGCCCAGCTCCTTAAGGATGCCGTAATGGCATCCTCAATCAGAGGGATCAGATGTATGTTCGTCTGCGGAGGTTTCCATAGTGATTACCACTCCGGAATCCCCGACCAGCTTGATTCGGATGTTTCGTATCTCACGGTAAGCGTAGTGGCGGAAGATGAATCCTGGGAAACTGACCAGGCTGATTTCGTCATAGTTCGTGAAATACTGTTCTAATGTATTATGCAGGCGCTATACATCTCCTGACCCTGCTTTCGGTTTTTATATTCGCACCAGGCTCCGCGACGGATTTCAATGTGTTTTCAGGTGTTAACGCGTACCTGGCCTTCATTACCCCACTCGACGGCGGTATACTGGCTGTTCCATGTGGTTACGACAGTATTCTGTATTTTCACCGGGAATATGCTCCCGTTTCCATTCCCTGGGCGTGGGATGAGTCGAATTGCATTTCGTCACCCTCTTCCCATGGGGATTCCGCCGCTGCGGGTGTCTCCGGAAACGGTTCGGATTACATTCTGCTTTTCTCCCCGGATTCCGTCCTTGAAATTTACGGACCTTACGACAGTAGCGGTAAACCCGTGTTTGACGGTATGGACAATCTCTGGTTCACTGCGGACGGATTTCTTTACAGGAACGGTGTTTGTACGGGTATTGAGCTTGAATCGCACACTATATCAGTTGATTCTTCAGGGATGATGGTCGTGTTCTGCGACAACAGCGACAGAATTTGCGTCATGAATACGGATGACGGAGAAGTAAATACACTTGCTTCCGGCTACAGATTCTACAACCCGTCGTTCCTGAGCTGTCAGGATAAAACCGTGATTATTTCGCCCACACTTGAGGGTGAAATTGTAAAGATCTTTCCCGATAACGGTGCCTGCGTATCCCTTGCCAGAGGGGTTCACCCTTTCTGGTGGAAAGAAAGGGAAGTACTGCTATACAGTGTAACCACGGATGATGGATGCCGGATAACCGGCGGAGAGATCTGGCTTGTTAATCTCGATGGAATAAGCCGGCAGATCACATTCACTCCCGGCATCAACGAAATCCATCCAATAGCTCTTGACGGTCTGGTTTACGCGATTGAAGCCAATACGGGTTCTCTTATCGCCGTTTCCGACTGATTATGCGTTTTCTGTTTTTCCCGCTGCTTCTTTCGCACTATCTGCTTGCCTGGTCAGTGTGTCTCGACCCGGGACATGGAGGTTCCGATAATGGTGCCATTGGCATTTACTGCACGGAGAAAGAGGCAAATCTTAACGTAGCCTACCTTGTACGATCGTACCTTGAACAAATTCCTGACTGCGAAACTGTCGCTATGACAAGGCTTTCAGACGAATACGTCTCTCTAGCCAACAGGGTTGCATACGCCAACGCAGGCGGGTACGACAGGTTCATATCAATTCATCATAACGCATTCAACGGGACAGCCCAGGGTACGGAAACTTACTGCTACGCTGACGGCTTTCCGGAATCCTTTGTCTTAAGAGACGTTACCCATCCATATCTGGTTGACGCATTCGATTACTACGACAGGGGAGTAAAAACTGCGGGGTTTTACGTTATTAAATACACCAACATGCCGTCCATTCTGGGTGAAGCCTCTTTCCTTGACTATACCGCTCAATGGGACGAATCCTGGAGATTTTTTACCCGGTGGCAGGATCATGATGGAGCAGAAGGCTGGGCTTACTGTGCCGGTTTGAGCGAAAACATGCTTTCACCTGTTACTCCACCCTACCTGAGCAGAGTAGTGGACAACTCCTGCCCGCTTTTCTCAACCGAAGGCCCCGGCCGGTGGAATACAGGTTCCTCCGGAATTTGTTTCGGTCCGGATTACGCCTGGTTAACGGTTTCCGAAAATACCGATACCGCACGATGGAATCCGTACATACCTGTTTCAGGCTTCTACGATGTATCTCTCCGGTGGGTCGCGGGTTCGAACAGATCAGCAAACGCGCAGTTCACGGTTCATCATCATGACGGAGAGAGTAAATTCACGGTTGATCAAACCTCGGGCGGAGAGGAATGGTACAGCCTGGGCACTTTCGTTTTCCACGAAGGTTCATTCGGGTGGGTAGGCCTCAGCAGCGAGGGATCTGCTCCGGGGGAGATAATTGTGGCGGACGCCGTTAAATTTGAAATAGCTCCGGCCGGAATTGAGGGTTACGGTTCTCTCAGTGAACGGGGCATGAGCGTATCCCCGAACCCGGGAAGGTCTTCCTTCCATATTGAGCTCCGCGGAGACTGTCAAGTACCTGAAATCAGCATATTTGACCTCTCCGGAAGGCTGGTGACGAATATTCAATCGCCACAGCAACCGAACGTCTTCCTGTGGAATCCGGAACACTGTTGTCCCGGAGTCTACTTCGCTGCAGCTTCAGGCGTTGAATCCGGTACTTTCTCAAAAAGGATAGTGTTTCTCGGACACTAG
>CAZOQQ010000018.1:0-20363 GCA_964582075.1 uncultured bacterium
ATTCATGGTTCAGTGTATCTTCTATGTTTGCAAAGTGAGTCGACAGTCCCTCAATTTCAAGGTACTCGATTTCCGAAGCCCTGCGGATAAATTCCGGAACATCTTCGGGAAGGATTCCCTGTCTGCCGGTTCCGGTTTCTATCTTCACATGTACTCTGCAGGTCTTCCCGTTTTGCAGAATTCCTTCAAGAGATTCAAGTGTTTCGATATTATAGACTGTTAATCTTAGATCCGCGTCAATCGCCTCGGAGAGTCTTTCCAAAAGAACATTACCCAGCAGAAGAATCGGCTTACGAATCCCGCCCTGTCGAAGTTCAAGCCCTTCATCAAGAGAATTGACGGCGAACCAGTCGGCCGAAGGAAGCAGAGAGGTTATTTCAAAAACACCGTGACCGTAGGCGTTGGATTTCACAACAGCGCAGAAAAGTATTCCCTTGTTTTCAGAGCGCGCTTTAAGCTGCCGGAGATTCCAGTCAGGTGCGGAAGCCTCGATTTCTATCCATTTCAGGTATCCCATGTTATAATTTATAAGCACCGTGAATTTTCTGTGCAAGGATGGTATCCGGATTTTCCCACTGAAAGGAACTGTGAGATGTCTGATGTATTTTTCCTGCCCGTTGATAAGTCGTTGACAGATAGTAATTTTACAGAATTACTTAAGAAGATTGTCTCCGACATTAATATTCATACAACGGACACACTCGCAATAAAACTGCATCCCGGAGAAGAGGGAAATTCCTCGTTCGTGAGCCCGGATCATGTGAACGGAGTTGTAAAGGCACTTGATCTGCAAACTGACAGAGTATTTCTTACGGATACTACCGTTCTGTACCCGGGGAGAAGAATGTCAGCTCCCGATTATATTCGCCTGGCTCATGAACATGGATTCGGATTACCGTATACAGCACCGTTTATTGTTGCCGACGGCCTGCGTGGTGAAAATGAAGTGATTGTAAGGATGCCCGAAGGTTTTCAAACGGAGGAAGCTCATATCGCTTTTCTTATCTCGACTTCGGACGCGCTGGTTGTAATAAGTCATTTTAAGGGACACCTCCTGACCGGTTTCGGTGGAGCTCTTAAGAACCTTGGCATGGGATGCGCGTCCAGAACCGGCAAATTGTATCAGCATTCCTCAGTAAAACCAATAGTAAAAACTGACAATTGCACTGCCTGCGGTATATGTGCCGCTCACTGTCATGTGAACGCTATCAGCATCGGGACTGCCGCGATAATAAATCCGGATATCTGCGCTGGCTGTGGTGAATGTCTGGGTCGCTGTCCGGAGGCAGCGATACATGTAAGCTGGAATCAAAGCATGAACATTTTCATGAGGAGAATGGTGGAATACGCCTGGGCGGCAGTAAAAGTTACAAAACCTCTCGTGTACGTTAATTTTCTAACATCGATCGTGCCCGACTGTGACTGCATGCGCGATTCTGCTCCCCCGTTTGTCGATGATATCGGCATACTTGCATCCACCGATCCGGTTTCGATTGACATGGCGTCTCTCGATCTGGTAACCGCGACTCCGGCAGCAATGAATTCTCCACTGAAAGCGGGGGCGGGAGTGGATAAATTCGCTGCCTGCAGACCGGAAATCGACGGGACTCTGCAACTTTCCATCGCAGAATCCATCGGACTTGGTTCCAGCGAATACGAACTGATAAAAGTTCGCCGGTAAAATAATGCCGGATCTGTTTTGAAATCGTGTTAAATGCATTATATTATTTGCATACGTCAATAGCACCATGAGGTATAAATTCACAAGGAGGAGGAAAAAATGAAGTACCTTCTGCTGCCACTCGTCTTACTGGCTGTTCTTTCAGGATGCGGCGATAGCGGGCGAAACAATTCATCTGTTACGGACATACCCACCCTCCCTGTGGATACATTGTATGTACTTGATGAAATCGGAGTCGAGCTTGGTGATTCCACTAATACCTTCGGCACCATTACGGGTTCGATTATAGACCGGAATGGCAGAATCCTGATACTCGATCAGGTCACAGCCTGTCTGAAGGTTTACGATCGGAACGGAAATTATATTGAACAGGTTTCACGGCAGGGGAACGGACCGGGCGAATTTGTTTCACCATGGGACCTGTTCCAGATGCCCGATGGCAGATTGATGATTCTTGATCCGGGGAAGCTTGGATTTGTAGTTTTTAACGATTCACTGCAGTTCGTCGAGGAAATCGCTTTGTGGACGCAGAACCCGCCGTTTCAGGGTACCCCTGTTTCAGACAGTCAGTACGTTGGCTACAAAATCGACACGGACATGGTTGATGAAAAAATTATCATGCACCGTCGTGTTGCGCTCTACACCTGCGACGAAAAGGAAAGTGACCTGATCTTCTGGCAGGATTCTCTTGAAGCCAGCATGAACGATATTATTGAGAATCCCTCCGTATTGATAATTAACCTTCTTGATCCGCTAAGTATCGGCGGAAACGGTTCCGACAGAATATACTTCTCTCTCAAAGACGGAGAAGAGTACCGGGTTACAGGATGGAATCCCGAAGGAGAGGAAATTCTTAATATTTCCATGGATCTTGATCCGGTTGAAAAAACCGAGGAAGAAATCTACGCTGAAAGCACGTATGTAACAAGCTATATCGGCAGAATCAGCGGCGGTTTTGCAATGGAGTTCGAACCTGACCCGTTCAAGGACATGGTTATCGGCCTTTATACCGGACCCGACGGAAATCTGTGGGTAAGACGCGGTACTGTTGATGGTCTCTTCTTCGATATTTATGATCCCGATGGAAATCTCCTGCACCATGTTCTGTTCCCGGTCGAAGGATGGAGCTGGAAAACAAGTGTTTCGCAGAACGGTATCCTGGCCTGGGAAGAAGACCCGGAAGAAGGTTACCAGAAGCTTTACATTCTTGGATTTCAATCCGACAAACCAGAAGATAACCAGACCCTTCCCTGATTTTACCAGGCACTTCCTCCGGAGCTGCTCATGTAATAGATCGGCATCGCCATGGCTACCAGATCGGTGTATTCCTCCGGTTTCCTTCTCTTTCCGAAATTCAGCATGAGCGCGTTACCGTTCATTTCAAGGGTCTTGAAAGCTTTTTTGTTCTGAAGAAGATGCTGCCTCAGTTCCGGCACCATTATCTGCGGAGTTCGGACTTCATCGCCCTTCAGGACGAAAGCTTTGGAAAATTCAGGGTCCTCTTCGAAATTGATGTCCTGAGCCCCTACTTTACTTCCAACCCAGTCAAATAAGGCAACCTGTCTTCTCAGAAAAGTTCTCGGGAGATCAAGACCCTCTTTTTCAAGTATGCATATAGTCTGTCTGTAAGTTTTTGAAGAGGTATTTCTGCCGGTAGACGTGTGAACCGTGAACTGATAATCGGCAAGATGAACAAGAACTCCCTCGGATTCCCATTCAAGATGATTCTTCATCTTTCTTCGTGATCCTCTATTGAAAAGCTGGAATGGAAAAGCAGAAAAATCTGTAGAACCTTTTGGAGTAAATTTGCCACCCAGTCTCCGGGATATTTCCTCCCAGGCGGCAGTCCTTTTTTTCCCCGCCATTACCACCAGCCATATTACCGCGCCGGCAATGCCGAGAACTATAATTATCGGGAGAGCCTGTGTCATAAATAAACCTTTCCTTTTCTCAGATTATTGCATATTGATACATAAAATGGTATTTCTTTTTCAGCAGGTCAAGCTGTGAAACAGAGATTGATTAATGATAGAAATAACCGACAGGATATGTATTCCCGAGCATGAACTCAAATTCGATTTCATCCGTTCGGGTGGCCCCGGAGGACAGAAGGTTAACAAAACATCCTCCGCCGTCCAACTCAGGTTCGATATTCGCAATTCCAAATCCCTTCCGGATGACGTGAAAGAACTTCTTGAAACCGCGGCTGGAAGTTACGTAAGTAACGAAGGCATACTGGTCATTCGCTCAAGCAGGTATCGTTCCCAGATAAGAAACCGTGAGAATGCGGTCCGAAAACTGGTAAAACTGATCCTGAAAGCGGTTACAAAGAGTAAAATCCGCGTGTCCACCGAACCAACCAATTCATCAAAACATAAAAGACTGACTAAAAAGAGAATCCGCGGGCGGCAGAAAAAATACAGGTCATACAAGCTTTCTGAAGAGGATTTTGAGTAGTCTTTGTGCATCGAATATTTTATTATATTAGGTTACAGCAAAATTATACCAATTTCCTGTGAAATGAGATGTTTTGTCGGATTTCAGATTGTACGATGGAAAGAATTGTCCCTGTCCGTCAGACTGCAAAAGACGGGGAAAATGTTCGGAGTGCATAACCTTTCATCACGAAAGGCACCAGCAGACATACTGTGAATTTCTCCAGGATAAAATGCAGAACAAAGGTATTCCACAGCGTTCCATTCCTTCAGGCAAGGAGATCAGATTAACCGAATACGGCCCCTGCGCCGGTTGAGCGGGAAAACTGAATCCGACCAGGCTGGCCGGAATACTGGAGAAGCTGCCTCTGCCCGATTCCCCGAACCTTATTGTCGGGATGCAAACGATGGATGATGCCGGCGTGTACAGGCTTACCGATGAAATCGCCCTGGTTCAAACCGTTGACTTCTTCTTTCCCATCGTTGACGATCCAAGAAGTTTTGGAAGGATAGCTGCCGCGAACAGCCTCTCGGATATCTGGGCGATGGGTGCAAAAGCTATCACTGCAATGAATCATCTTTCCTACCCTGCCGGAAAAATACCACCGGAGGCAATTCTGGAACTGCTTACCGGAGCCGCCGAAAAACTTCACGAATCAGGCGTGGTACTTCTTGGTGGACACACCATGGAGCAGGATGATTTCTCTTTCGGGATGAGTGTAACAGGAATTACGAATCCCAAAACCGCGCTTACAAATGACAACGCAAATCCCGGAGATCTGATAGTCCTTACAAAACCAATCGGGACAGGGGTATACTGCGATGCCATGCAGAACGACGGTCTGAGCGAAGACCAGTTCAATACTTTTGTGTACTGGATGGAGCGCCTGAACAAATACGCTTCCGAGATAATTCAGAGGTTCGATGTAAGCTGTCTTACGGATGTTACCGGTTTCGGACTTCTGGGCCATTCACTGCCGATAGCCAGGAACGCCGGTGTTCGACTGGTGATCAATTCAAAAGATGTACCGCTCCTTCCGGGTCTTCCCGATCTGCTTGACAGTTTCAATCCGAGTGGAGTCTGCAAATGTTCAGAGTACGTTGACCCTTACCTTAAAATAGCAGATAACGTTGACAAAAAATATTATACACTGTTCGCCGAAGCCCAGACTTCGGGAGGACTGATTGCCACCGTCAGACCGGATCAGGCGGATGCTCTGGTTGATACACTCAGGGAACATGGCGATACGGAGACGGCTGTCATAGGATATGTTGAACGGCTGGATGATCCCTCAATCCTGCTCGAACTGCGATAGAAATCAACGAATGAAACCGCTTACATGAACTGCCCCAAGTGCGGTCACAAGCAAAACGATGAAAATACGGAGTGCGTACACTGCGGTCTTATCTTCAGCCGGTACAAACCCCTGGATTACAGCCGGATGCCAGACAGACAATCCTCTTCTGGAAACGTGCCTCTGATCAAACGAACTTACAGGTACCTATTCCACACCGGGGATAAAACAGAGGTTGCCTTCTTTGCCGGCAGGCTTATCGTTTTCATTCTTCTGCTGATATGGAGTGTGAAATTTTTCCAGTCTTCAATAGCGGACAACTATATGGGAAAATCCTTCATGCACCTTGTTAACCTCCCTTTTCATGAAGCGGGACACCTTGTCTTTTTACCTTTCGGAAAAGTTCTGCATTCCCTGGGCGGGAGTCTTGGCCAGATAATAATGCCTCTTGTATGCGCTCTTGTTCTACTGATCGGAACCAGAGATACTTTCGGTGCTTCAATTGCTCTCTGGTGGACGGGAGAGAGTATGCTGGACATGGCTCCATACATCGATGACGCGAGGTCAATGACCCTGCCGCTTCTTGGGGGTAATACTGGGTCGTCAGCTCCTTACGGGTTTCATGACTGGAACTTCGTGCTTTCCGAACTCAACCTGCTCCGATACGATCACCTTTTCGCGAATATCGCGTTCACCGGAGGCAGGCTTATCATGTCTTTGGCCCTTTTATGGGGACTTGCGTTACTGGTCAGGCAAGCCACTCGTCTGAAGAAATTTGCAGGCTGATCACCCGCCTCGCGGATTAGACGGAAAGTTTCATCAACGCCTGTAACCCGGCAGGGGACATATGAAAAATCATCAGGTTATATTCACTGAAGCCAGTCCTGGTTCGCGCAAATCCGTTTGAGGATGGAGAGTAAATGGACAGATTCAGGAAACTGACATCGTTTGAAGAGAGCGTAATCATCAATGGACACACGGAGCCTCCCTTCACGGGTAACTATGTGAACGAATTCGCAGACGGCATTTACTGCTGCAGGCAATGCGGTGCACTTCTCTACAGATCCGAAAGCAAATTTCATTCAGGATGTGGATGGCCGTCCTTCGATTCGGAAATAGAAGGCGCGGTCGAGCACAAACCGGATCCTGACGGCATTCGTACCGGGATAATCTGTGCCAATTGCGGCGGACATCTTGGCCATATTTTCAAAGGGGAAGGTTTCACACCGGCAGATGTCCGTCACTGCGTCAATTCGGTATCTCTGCTGTTCATACCCTCTTCCAGGATGCAGACAGCAGTATTCGCAGGCGGATGTTTCTGGGGAATCGAGTATCGGTTTCAGAGCGAGAATGGCGTTCTGGAGACCACCACTGGTTATGCCGGCGGGAATACCGACAATCCCACTTACGAGGAAGTCTGCACGGGTACTACAGGTCACGCGGAAGCTGTTGAGGTTGTTTTTGACACATCGGTTACTTCCTACAAGCACCTTGCAAAACTGTTCTTTGAAATACACGATCCAACCACCATCGACCGACAGGGTCCCGATATCGGAACCCAGTACCGCTCGGTTGCCTTCTACAGTTCAGATGAACAGAAAGAAACACTTGATTCTCTTGTTGCAATACTTCAGAGCAGGGGTTATAAGATAGTTACGCGAATCGAGCCTCTGGAAAATTTCTGGCCAGCTGAAAACTACCACCAGGATTACTACCGGAACAATGGGGCGGGCCAGTTCTGTCAGGTCAGGATAAATCGTTTCGGAACTTCTGAATAAACCGCCCCTGAACAGAATATTCAACTGCAATAAATCAGCTTCTTCGTATGCAGTTTTGTATTATTCACCGGTAAATTGCAGTATTCAGCTCAAATCCACTACCTTACCGGTACAGAGATAGACAACCCGTTCACATACGTTAATTACTCTGTCACCTGCTCTTTCAAGATTGTGTGCAACAAAAGTCAGCAGCATTGCATCCACCATTCTCTCTTCATTCTGTAATTCCAGTGAAACAAGTTCCCTGAAAACCTGTTCGTACAGCAGGTCGATTTCAACATCCATTGAAGGCAGTTTTTCGGCTTTCATGACATCGCGTTCAAGAAAAGAATCCATTGACATTTTCAGCATCTCATTTGCCTTTATCTGCATTCTCTGAATAACTGCAAGTGGCCTGACGTGTGTTCCGGCAGCGATCTTGCCGTTGATAACAGCAATTCCTTTAGCATAATCGGCAATCCTTTCAAGTTCCATTGCTATCTGCATGGTTGCGAAAAGAAAGCGAAGATCACCAGCAACAGGCTGCTGTGTCGCTATAATGTCAAGGCAGTGTTCCTCAATTCTGTAACATTGAAGATTTATCTCCTCATCGCGTGCGATGAGTTTCGCACCTTCGCTGAACAATCTTTTTTTGAGTATCCTGACGGATTCAGAAAGAGCGTATTCCGCCATCTGTGAAAGCTTCAGTACTTCTTCCCTGAGACTGTTCATTTCCGCTTCAAAGGTTTCTCGCGTCATCTTTGCTCCTTTATCCGAACCTGCCTGAGATATAGTCTTCCGTTCTGCTGTCAACGGGGTTTGTAAACAATTCTTTCGTGGGACCGAATTCAATCAGATTCCCGGATTTGTTAGAATCGGTAAGCAGAAATGCCGTGAAGTCAGATACTCTCGCAGCCTGCTGCATGTTGTGGGTAACAATCACTATGGTATACTTGCTTTTTATTTTCTCCATCAGTTCTTCTATCTTCAGAGTTGCCACCGGATCAAGAGCAGATGCGGGTTCATCCATCAGAATCACTTCCGGTTGCACTGCCAGCGCCCTCGCTATGCAGAGCCTCTGCTGCTGTCCCCCCGAAAGAGAGAAAGCTGACTTGTCCAGATTATCTTTAACCTCGTCCCAGAGGGCAGCATCCCTGATACTGCTTTCAACAATTGCCGCAAGCCTGGATTTGTCCCTGATACCATGTATACGAGGACCGTATGCAACATTGGCAAAAATGGATTTCGGGAAAGGATTTGGGCGCTGAAAAACCATACCCACTTTCCTGCGGAGTTTTACAACATCCTGAGAATATATATTCTCCCCATCCACAAGAATACTTCCCTCAATCCTGGTATTGTTTATCAAATCATTCATTCTGTTAAAACTCCGAATCAAAGAACTCTTCCCGCAGCCGGAGGGTCCTATGATAGCAGTTATCCTGTTTGCAGGTATATCCATAGTGATGCTGTTCAAGGCTTTGAAATTGCCATAGTACAGTGAAAATTTCTTTGTTTGCATTACGTTTCTCCCGTCATTCGGACAATCGGTTTGATATTGCATTGATCAGCAGATTAAGGAGAACGATAAGCAAAACCAGTACAGCGGCAGTAGCAAGTGCTTTATTAAAAGCCCTGGTTTCCATGGCCAGGTAATAAACCTGCAGTGCCATTGTTCTTCCGCTGGACATGATCGATGTTGGAGTTTTGTAGCTTCCTCCCAGTGTGACATAAAATATCGCTGTTTCGCTGACAATTCTACCTGCACTTAATACGATTCCCGTAGAAATTCCCTTTATTCCGGATGGAAGTACAACCTTCCATATTGTTTCCCATTTACCGGCGCCCAGTGCAAGTGAAGCTTCTCTGTACGAAGTTGGAACAGCTTTAAGTGCTTCCTCGGTTGTTCTTATTATCACCGGAATAACCAGACAGGTACCCGCAAGCGCAGCCGACAGAATTGAAAAACCAAAATGAAGAGAGGTAACAAATAGTGCGTACCCGAACAAACCAAATATGATGGAAGGTACTCCGGCCAGGGTTTCCACGCCGAATCTTGCTGCGATAACAAGCTTCTCAATTAACCTGCTTCTGGCGTTATCCGCGTATTCCACAAGATATATTCCTGCCCCCAATCCAAGTGGAGTTGCAAAAACCAACGTCGTGATAACAAGATACAGGGTTGTCACGATAGTGGAATAAATTCCCCCTTCTCCCGACAACCCTCCCCTGGGAGAAGTGAGTAAAAAACCGGGATTGATAAAGGCAAATCCCTTTACCAGCACAAATCCCACCACAACAAACAGAATTGCCACGGTGAAACAACAGGAAAGCCACATGAGTGAAAAGGCAAAATTCTGTTTGAATTTTCTCTTTATCAAAAGTTGTTCTCCTGAATTCCATGTGACATGAGATATTTCGCGGAAACGTTAATAATCATCACCAGCAGGAAAAGAATAACCCCGGTTGCGAACAGTACGCTTTCATGAATCCCCGTCGCATAGTTGATCTCAACAGCGATGTTACCGGTAAGCGTTCTGGCCCTGCTGAGAAAGATGGAAAGCGGATTTCCAGTGGTTGCCGCTGGAATGATAACCGAATTACCTATCACCATTATCATCGCTATGGTTTCTCCGAGGGCTCTCCCCAGCCCCAGCACTATTGCAGACACAATGCCGGATCCGGCTCCTGGAATAACAACTTTCTGAATTGTCTCCCATTTTGTCGCTCCCATTGCCAGAGAACCTTCCCTGAATTCCTTCGGTACATTTCTTACTGCGTACTCAGCTACGTTTGTAATCGTGGGAAGAATCATTACAGCAAGCACAATTGAAGCGGAAAGCAATCCAAAGCCGGTATTTCCGGGCACACCGATCCCGCGTACAACGGGTACGATGATTACCATTCCAAAAAGACCGTACACTACTGAAGGTATACCGGCAAGCAGTTCAATACAGGGTTTAACTACGGATCTGAGCTTCGGATGAGCGATTTCCGAAAGAAATACCGCGCATCCAACAGCAAATGGAACTCCAAGAATGACGGCTCCTGCGGTAACAAGACCGGAGCCGATTATCATTGCCAGAATACCGTATTGACCATCCCCCGGTCTCCAGGAGGATTTCGAGAGAAGATTCTGAACACCGATATCACGAAAGGCCGGCAATGCTTCTCTGAAAGTGAAGAATGCTATCAAAAGCACAATAAGAATAGATGTAACTGCGGCAAGGAGCAAAGAGTACTTCATTACGGTATCAAACCACTGTTTCCTGTTGCGCGTACCAGCCTTTCTCACAAGTGGAGTAATCATCAAATGACAGGAAGATAGCCTTCTCCGGCGACGATCGCCTGGCCGTCTTCACCTGATACAAAATCAAGGAAAGCACTTGTAATTATATCTGGTTGCCCGTAAGTTACCATGTTCAAAGGCCTTACGATTGTATATCTTCCTGATGCAGCATTCTCTTCACTTGGAAATACTCCATCAATGGCAATCGTCTCCGTTTGATCGTCAAGATAACCGAAGGAGAGAAATCCAATTGCGCCCGGTGTTATGGAAACAGTGGTTCGGACGGCACCGTTTGACGGCTGAAGAATAGCGTTATCAACTATAGCAGCATCCTCCATAACCATTTCTTCAAATGCTGCTCTTGTGCCAGAACCCTCTTCACGGGCAACAACTGTTATCAATAGATCTTCACCACCAACCTCGTTCCAGTCAGTTATTTCGCCGGCGAAGATCCGTCTTGCCTGTTCTTTTGTAAGGCTTTTCACGGAACAACCAGGACCGGATACTACCGCGATTCCATCTCTGGCAATGGTGTGTACTACCAGTTCAGGATATTCCTGCACCTCGGATAGCTTGATTTCCCTCGAAGCCATTCCGATATCTGCGCTCCGGTCAGCGGCCGACCTTACTCCCAAACTGCTTCCCCCGCCCTGAACGTACACATCTACTCCGGGTTCAAGAGTCTCAAAGGATTCAGCCAGAACTTCTGCAAGCGGCTGTATCGAAGTTGAACCGACAAGACTCAGTTCACCTTCAAGAGAAGACTCTCTATTCCCTGCTACTATGTTCTCCGACTGAGTCATGGCTCTTCCTCTTTCTCCGTCCCCCGCAGCACAGGAAGCGATCAGCAGGGCGAAGGCTCCGAACATTGCCGGTAATCTGCCTGTAAGTGAATTCATTCTTTTCCTTTCTCGTCAGTAATGTTTTTTAATTTACTGTATCTTCCTACAGGCCAATTAAATATCTTAGCCTGCGTTGCTCCGGCCTCCGTATTGAAAAGTATGATTACGGTTCCCGGTTGCATGGGATAAAATGGAAAGGATTTGTTAAGGAAATGTCTTTTTTATGTTAAGCTTCTGTTAAGATTCCAACAGGAATTGCAACTTATTCGGATGTCGCCCGCTCCGGCAGTCCAATTGTGAACATTGTTCCCAGACCGGGTTCACTTGATACGCGTACCCACCCACCGTGAAGGGTCACGATATGCTTCACTATGGCTAAACCCAATCCGGTACCTCCACGGCTCCTTGACCTTGCTTTATCAACAACATAGAACCTTTCAAACAGTCTTGTAAGGTGTTCCTTACCGATTCCGGTTCCAGTATCGGAGACAACGATGGTAACAAAATGCCCTCTTGATCCAATCTTTACGGTAACCGCTCCTGACGCAGTATATCTAATTGCGTTATCGATAAGATTGATAAGAACCTGTTCAATTCGGAACCTGTCGGCCCGGATCATGGGAATTCGGGTTTCTGTATTAATTATCAGATCAAGATCCTTTTCCTCAGCCCTTTCCCTGAAAAAGTCAAAAGTCTCATTTACTACGTCTTTCAGATTCACATCTGACATATCCAGAGTAACGGAGGGATGCTCCAGCTCTGACAGTATTCTTATATCATCAACAATTCTTATAAGCCTGTCAGAGTTTCTCAGTATGGTTTTCATATACTCTCTGTCCTTACCTGACAGATTTTCAAGGATGGTCTCAGCGTAGCCTTTTATCGAAGTCAGGGGGGTTCTGAGTTCATGCGAAGCATTGGCAGCAAATTCCCTTTTCATTCGGACAGTTTCAATGATTTCAGTGATATCTCTGAACGTAATCACGAATTGATCGGTTTCGGGAACCGCCGCTGCTTTCGCTGAATATACAGTACCGCTGCCAGCTATCTCACCTGAAACGATTCCATCGTTCAGAACCTCCGCGACGAAGTTCCTGAAATCGTCATTCGAAATGAAATCAAGATAAATACATCCATTTTCATGTTCACCAGCATCTGCCATTCTTCTGAAACTTCTGTTCGCGGTAATCACAGTACCTCCGGCATCAATAACAACCAGACCTTCAACAACCGATTCGAGGATGGCATCAAGACTGGCATTCTTGCCTGAAAGTTCTTTTATCAGTTCATCAGTCTGTGAAATCATCCCGTTCACGTTGGCGGACAGGCTATTGAGTTCACTGACGGAGCCGGGAGCAATTCTTACCGAATAATTTCCTTCACCGACCATGCGAGTTGCATCGGCAATACTCTTTATGGGATCAGCAAAACTTCTGGAGAAGAACCAGGCGATTATCAGGCTGGCAACCAGAACTATCAGAAAAATAATTGACATATTTGTAATGATACCCTGCAGAATAGAATTCAGACTGGAAAAGAAAAAACTCGTCCTGATAACAGCTGGAATTGAATCTCCTTTTTTTATGGGAACCGCAACGTACATCATGTCCCTGTCAAGAGTGACACTATGCCTTGAAGAAGTTCCCGTTGAACCGTTGAAAGCGCAGATAACCTCCGGTCTGGTCCTGTGATTCTCCATACTGTCGGGCTGTTCATCAGAATCCGCAAGTACGATACCATCTCTCGAAATAAGTGTTATTCTGAGGTTCAGCCTTCTGCCGAGTTCGTCTGCCATGGAATCAAGCTCTGCCGGTTCATTCCCCAATATCGGAGCAAAAGTGAACTCCAGTGCTTCGGCTGTTCTTGTAAGATTGGAAATGGCAAGGGAATTGAAACTGGACTTCATTGTATTGAAAACAAGAACCGGAACCAGAACTGCCAGTATAAGAATAATTACAAGAAATCCGGAAAATGACTTTCTGAAAATGGTTTTCACTTGTTCTCCGACAGTTTGTATCCGATTCCTCTAACATTTTCAATCAGCCTGCCTGTCTCTCCCAGTTTGCTTCTCAGGTGAGAAACGTGGACATCTATAGTACGCTCAACTACATACTTTTCACCCTGCCACAGAATATCAAGAAGTCTTCTTCTGGAAAACACTTTCCCACGCCCGCCGGCAAGAACCTGCAGCAGTCTGAACTCAGTGGATGTAAGAGATATTTCCCTGCCGTTTATTGATACTGTGAATTTACAGGTGTCCATTTTCGCAGTGTCATTGATCGTGATTATGCCCCGGTCGGATTCTTCGTCGGAGCTTCGTCTCAGAACAGCCTTGACTCTGGCTACAAGTTCTCTCGGAGAAAAAGGTTTGGCAACGTAATCATCCGCCCCCATCTCAAGGCCTGCAACCCTGTCGGATTCATCCACCATGGCCGTAAGCATGATTACGGGCAAATTCAAAGTGGCTTTTTCAGATCGAATCATTCGAAATACTTCCATGCCATGAATGTCGGGAAGCATCAGATCCAATATAACCAGATCAGGAATGCCGGTTTTGAGTGCCTCAATGAAGCTGGATGAATCATCGTATTTTCTGACCCTGAAACCGGCACGCTTCAGATGAATGGAAACAAGCTCAAGAATGTCCGGCTCATCATCAACAACGGCTACAATTTTCCCCGTGATAGTCTTTATCTGAAAGTCTTTCCCTGCCATGCCCAGTTCTCTCCGGGAACGTCGGTGAAAGTAATGTAGATTTTATCGGGAGATAACTTCAGTGTATCCGCCACCACCTCCGTTACGGAAGAAGCGATTTCCCCGTTCACGCGGGAATCGAGCCCTCCTATGCTCATAACCTGTACAAACGCCGCGCCATCAGGCTTGCCGGACATGAACATACTGCTGTGGTTGAAGGAAACCATAATGTACCCGGCCGGTTTGCCTGTCGCTTCGGATACTATCGACGTGATTTTCTCCGCCAGTTCTTTTTCGATATCGGATCCGGGATCGGTACCTGTTTCAACTTTTACGAAGGGCATTGAATGAATCCTTTCTTCTGAAACACCTGTTTCATCGAATTAAAGAAGATTTACCATGAATGTCCATACTTGATGATGAACAATACTATGTGAATATTCCATTCGGTTCCATGAACCCTGAACTTTGGAGGAATTTGCCTGTAGATGATGAATTCGGAATAGACCAGCTGGACAGTTCCGATGTTGCGAAGATTACGCGAGCCTGCACACGTGTAGCCGTCAGAGAAGGAGAGAACCTTATAGAGAAGGGAGATACTTCCGTTGATCTTTACATAGTAAACAGTGGTTCTTTCAAAGTTTACGATGATACCCTTGGCGAGGATTTTGTACACGCCATCCTTGAAAAAGGTGATATTTTCGGTGAAATGTCATTCATTGACGGCACTCCACGTTCAGCATCCGTAAAGGCAATTTGTGACGGTACTCTCCTGAGAATGGGAAGGAAGGAATTCGATAATCTCCTCGCCTCCAATCCCGATACTGCCATGTTTTTCATATTCACGATGGCAAAGGTAATTACAAGAAGACTTCGGAATGTGAATCTGGCTCTTCGAAATTTAACATTCGATACCACTGAACGCAGCAGTGAAAAGGTCATTCGAGAGGTTATCGCTCAAATGGAACATGTTGTGCATATAGAACTTGACGATGATTAGCCGGGTACTGAATACTGATTTTCCGGCTGAATCCATATCCACTTACAAGTCAGGGCTTCTGGCGTCTGCTATTCAAATACCTGTATTATATCGTTGAATATGCTCTTATTCTCTTTTATCCTGGTTTCGCTCCCAACAACGCAGAAATAATTCTTTTTAAGCGAATCTTCCACCAGGTCGGCAAGCCCCCTGATATCTTCCCGGGTCGTTTCAATCAACTGATCTCTTTCTTTCTGGACATCCTCCTGCGTATTACCTGTCATCCACCTTGTGGTTGCGCGAATACCTTTCATTGATGGTGTGAGCGGCTGATCAAGAGTGGAAATTGATCCCAGAACGTACTTCGTAATATCTTCCTTACTGAAATCCGTACTGCGCAGGAACCCAGGCAGACCATCGAATATTTCGAGCGTTTCGGTAAGGTTGGGATCCCTGTAAGACCCCAGAAAGAGCTTCCCATCCCGTGAGAACTGGGCGAAGGCACCGTAAGCGCCGCCCTGGACGCGAAGCCTGTTCCAGAGATATGTCAACCTGGAAATGGTCGATACAACATGCATAACTCCGGTGTATTCGTATCCCAGCTGCTTGAAATTGTAACCTTTCGCCACGTACTGAACTTTCCCGGGAGTGAACAATCCCTCGTTGATAACAGGGGTTTCAAAGGAGTACTTTACGGGAACCGGAACGGTATTCGACAGGTGCTCCAGAAGAGCGGGGAATTCCTTCCGGAATGCAGTGTAATCATCCTCATCAACTGTAATACTCGCGAGAAGATTCTGCCGGTTGAAAATGACTCTGGCCAGGTTCGCAAGCCTGCCCGCAATTTCTTCGGCACGAACTTCAAAGTTGTCAGCCATATCGGAAACAGATTTGTAAAGCGCCAGTCCCTCGATCCGTTCGTTGTACTGATCCGCCGTGGTCATATAAGAAAACAGTCTATCTCTGGCGATTATGTGTGACCTGTAATTGATGTACATCTCGAGGCGCGATTTCATCTCCTGAATAATATCATATAGACGGCTGGTATTGCTGAAATCCGTGTGACCCAGAACTTCGCCCAGTAATTCAATCATTTTTGGGAGTTTTCTTATCAGCGCTTTCGATTGAACTTCAAAACGAGGAAGCATCGCTCCCGTGTGTATATGCCGGTAAACCGAAACATCAAGGTCAATCCCGCCGGTGTGAATCTCCAGTTCGTTTGCAAGGTCGCCATACCCGTAGTTCTCTGTATCAATTCTGGACACCACGCGCGCCAGAAGAGCAAGGTATGGCAGATCGGGAGCAGCAACAACAACGCTGTCGAAGTAAAGGTTCAGATAAGCGATATTGTTTGTAAACAGATGATGCGCAAGTACGGGTATCCCCGCTTCCTCTTTTTCGACAAGTGGAAGTTCCTCCGCCTGCCTGTTGATATCGCTGCGGGACAGACTGGGAATCTTCGCAAGAGCTTCAGGTGTATCAGGTGTACTCTGACGCTTTTTGAGAGACTGAGTCTGACGAACAAGTTCATCTATTTCTTCCGGCGACAGAGTTGCTTTGTAGTCAGCAAGTTTCTGCCTGAGCGCCGCGGTTCTGTCCTCTTCAAGACCCTTCCTGGGACGCACTGTCAGCAGTAATCTGTGGCTGTTACCGAGCAAATGTCTGTCGATAAGTTCCTCGAAATAATTCTCTGTCAGTCCCCTTCGTAGAGTTTTAAGCGACTGTTCGTATTCAAGGGGCGAAAACGGGGTTCCTTCATACAGCCAGGTACCGAGACTCTTCATGGCATAGAAAAGACCTTTGGGATATCCCTGGTAGTCCGCCTCGCGAAGATCAAATTCCTTTGAGTTGATCGAAGCTTCTATGAGTTTCTTATCTATACCGTTTTTAACAAGATTACGGAGCGTATCCAATACAATTCTCTCGAACTCATCCCTTTTGTCCTCACTGGAGTTCTTCAGCACGACACTGAAAGGGATCTGAAGCACTTCGGTGTCAAAAAGTCCGAATACATCCCTGCCAAGACCGGATTCGAGAAGTGCTTTTTTCAGCGGAGCCGCCGGAGTATCGAGAAGAAGGTGCTCCAGAATTTCAAACGCCAGACAAAGCTCCGGGTCTGTTGATTTCGCCGCAACCCAGCTGAGACTCAGATACGTTTTTCCCTCTTCGGTCTCGTCCGCAGAAACAGGGTAATCAACTACCTTTTCCACCGGCTTACCGAAAGCCGGTTGCTCTTTGATTTCCGAGTTGATATTCCGATAGCTGAAATCGTTCAGATATTCATCGTTTATGAATCGGAGTTCTTCCGGTGTATCACCGTCACCGTACAGAAAAATATAGCTGTTGGAAGGGTGGTAATAGTCCCTGTGAAATGCACGGAACTGCTCCTGGGTAAGTTCAGGTATTACATCGGGGTCACCGCCGGAATCCACTCCGTATACCGTATCGGGAAACAGTAGATTAAGAATTCTTCTTGTCAGTATGGTCTCGGGAGCAGAGTATGCCCCACGCATCTCGTTGTACACAACACCTTTATAAGTAATTTCATCATCAGGATTGTCAAGTTCGAAGTGCCAGCCTTCCTGTTTCATGATTTCAGGTTGGGTAAGCAGATTGGGATATAGTACCGCGTCAAGATAAACATCCATAAGGTTGAAGAAATCTCTTGTGTTCCTGCTGGCAACCGGATACATGGTTTTGTCCGGAAAAGTCATCGCGTTCAGGAAAGTTTTCAGCGAGCCCTTGAGCAATTCCACAAAAGGTTCCTTCGACGGGAATTTTCGTGATCCACACAATACGGAATGTTCAAGAATATGCGGCAGTCCCCTGCTGTCCTGAGGCGGAGTACGAAAGGCAATTGAGAACAGTTTATTATCGTCACTGTTCTCGAGTTTTACAAGCCGCGCCCGGGTCTTTTCATGTTCGAACAGGAGACCTTCCGAGTTTATCTCTTTTATATCATCCTTTTCAAGGAGTTTAAAGCCGTGATAGGTTTTTCCTGTTTCAAATGCCATGTCTTTCCCTTCATTTTCACATTACGGGACAGTTGTAAATAAACCGCCGAAGTCAGCTTCATTTCAGTAAATATACAGTACGTGATTTCCGCTCGGGCCACAAGAAGTTCCATTTGTACAAATCATTTCTCCGAATGAAGTTTTATACAACCGCGGGTATCTTTTGTCCAGAATACATTACTATCTTCACGAAATAAGTTTGGATAGAATGGCCGGGGAAGCAGTGACTTTCACCCTTTGCACGGAACATACCTGAACACCGTATTTTATAATATAGTATTATCTTCTCTGTCGACTGATCCGATGGCAGGTTTTTCGATTTCGCGCACCAATTGTCCGATCTCTGGAGGTAGAATGCCCAAGTACCCGGGTAAATGTCCTGAAATACGCGAAACGGATCTCTACACCGGATGCCCGTTCAACTGCGTGTACTGTATCGCGAAACAGAGGCATTCGCATGAAAATGAACCGAGCGGAAATGAGCATAAATTCCTGAATGGTCCCTTGTCCGATATTCCACTTTACCTCTCTCCATGGACCGATCCATATCCCCCGCTGGAAGAAAAGCTTTTCCGCACGGGTACTCTGGTAAGGCACCTTTCAAAAACCGGGCAGCCATTCTATATCATTACAAGGAGCCTTCTGGTAAAAAGGGATGCCGATGTAATAAAGGCCAGCACCCGGGCTTTTGTGTCTGTATCGCTTAACACTCTGGACGATAGTATCACCGATCTCCTCGAATCGGGCGCGCCAACAGCCGGTGAAAGAGCCGATATGATTGAAGAACTGGCTGGAAACACCGGTCCCAGAACCGTTTTAAGGATAGATCCCATTTTGCCCGGTATCACGGACGGGAAGAGGTTATCCGAACTCCTGCAGTGGGTACTCAAAGTTAAGCCCTTCGCCATAGGAATTGAAACTCTGCGAATGGATGCCATCATCGCATCCAGGTTGAAGAACGTTCTTCCGGAGGAGTGGTTTAACCGCATGATGGAGCATTATTCAACCCCGGGCAGTATCCCGATCCATCCTTTTAATGAATGGAGGCTGGATATGTTTCGGGGTATCGCTTCGATGTTCGAAAATTCTGACGTCAGGGTAAGTTTCTGCCGGGCAAGCACACCGGATAAAATTACACCTTGGGACTGCAGAGGAGGGTATTGATGGTTACCTCCCTCTACCTCATGCCTGCATCGGGGTGCAACTGCGTCTGTGACTACTGCTACTGTCCCGCAGGAGGAGGACGGAGAGGCGATCCCGCCCTTTTCAGAAACATCGCTGAGTCGTTTACCAGGCATGCCCGCGATTCCGAATTTCCGGTAAGGCCACAGATCAGATTCACCGGAGGGGAACCCTGGCTCGCGGATGAGACTCTTCTTGACATAACGGAACTTTTCCTGCGCCAGGTTCACTATGGGTGGATTGTGATAAATTCCAACGCTACCGTTATTCCAGCAGAACGTCTCAGGGATTTCAGCGGAGAAAAGAGATTGATTCATGTAATTTCACTGGACGGCCCGGAGAGTATTCACGATTCAAGACGAAGAATGGCCGATGGGCGAGGAAGCTTCAATGAGGTTATTAAAAATATAAAGGTACTGATGGATATGAACCTTCCGGTTTACCTCAACGCGGTGCTGGACACCGGCACCTCCGAAAAGCTCTCCGAGCTGATGCGTTTCATCTCCTCCGAATTCGGATTTAATGAACTTTCGGTTTCTCTTCTTTACGCGGACCACGATCCAATGTCCCCGGAGATGCGATACGATCTTCTTGAAAACGCGTACTCAGCTGCATATTCGAATTCGATTCGAATTGGAGGGCATCACAGACTTCTTCCGGGCCCGTGGATTCCGGAACTCAGGTGTAACGCAGGCATATCAACCGCCCTTATAAACCCCGAAGGAAAAGTATTCGCGTGCCAGAGGTTTGTGGGACGTGTCAAACCTGATCGCATGTGGACGGAGGACTTCGATTGGAACGGTTTCAGCTCCGGGCAAAGGTGTGATTCCGTATGCGGAGGTGAGACTGACCTGTACGTTGGAAGGAAACTCTTCGAGTTGTACGGGAAGATGTACCCGGAGTACCTTCATTGCAACGAACTCGACAGGATTCTATTCGGGGTTCTTCCATGAAACTCTTTCGATCAGCCGACAGCCTTCGCGATAAAGATGTTCTTGTCATGGGCCTTGGAACCAAGGATGGTGGAGTAGGCGCGGCTCTATTCAGCCATTTCAGGGGTGCGAGAGTAACCGTCACCGACTTTCTGGACGCCTCCATGCTTGGTAAAGCCCTCGCGGAACTGAAAGGACTCGATATCAGGTTCGCACTCGGTGGTCATAGAATTCAGGATTTTACATCAGCTGACCTGGTGATA
>CAZOQQ010000019.1:0-18635 GCA_964582075.1 uncultured bacterium
TATCGCCCAGGGAACATCACGCGGGAATCTACAACAACAGCCTTTATGGACTGGCATCTTCCATCCCGAATCTTCAGACAATACTTCACGCAAACGGATGGAAAACCTGCGGAATATTCAATGTCATTTTCCTGAGTGAAGATTTTGGATTCCACAGGGGATTCGATCACTTTGATTGCAGAGGTGTTACGGGAAACACAGGCTGCAGACGTGCCGACCGAACGGTGGATGATGCACTGGAATGGCTTGACGGGCTTGAAAGTGACTTCCCTTTCTTAATGGTACTTCATTTTTACGATCCGCATATACCTTACGATCCTCCGCCGCCATACGACACACTGTACGCCGATCCGTCATATACAGTATTCGGTATGGCCAGCCACCAGATGAACATGATGTTTTCAGTGAATGATGACAGTGCAGAAATTACAACCGAAGGTCTTAATAACCTCATAGACCTCTACGATGGTGAAATCGCTTTTACCGACGCGGAGATAAGCAGGCTCCTGTCTTCGATGAGAAGTAACGGATTTACCGACAGTACACTGATAATTGTTGTTTCCGATCATGGTGAGGAATTCATGGAGCATTCAGGAATGGAACACGGAAGGACTCTCTACCAGGAGGTAACACACGTACCTTTGATCTTAAGCGGCCCCCGTATTCCCGGAGGGATCAGAGTGGAGAAACCTGTTTCTCATATCGATATAATGCCTACGGTTCTATCGTATCTTGAACTGCAGATTCCTGATAACCTCGCTGGAAGAGATATCCTTGAATCCGGATATCCTGATACTGATATACCCGCGAGCAATCTTCTATGGAACAATGTGCAGCAGGCATCCATAAGAAGAGGTGATTACAAAATAATATGGAACGTTGATAACAGCGGAATTGAATATTACAACCTTATCACCGATCCCGGTGAACATGCAGCGATTGAAGACACTGATGAATCCATGATTGAAGCGGTTGAATTCTACTGGTCAACTCCGCCTGTGGCTGAAGCTCCGAGTGTATCTTTCAGTGAAGTTGAAAACAACCAGCTCCGCGACCTGGGTTATGTCAGATAGTGTTATTGAAGAAAAAGGTGATAAACCAGCATCTCGCGGCTATTCAACGGAATTCAACCATTTTCTTCTCTGAATCTCGGCAGCGATAACCGCTGCAATGCTTGACACATTGATGCACTCTCGCTCACCTGTTTGAGGAAACCGAACAGTCAAGTCAGCCATTTCCGCGATATCAGGTTGCAGGCCATTGGCTTCATTTCCGAACATGAATGCACTTGATAGTTCAAAACCGGCTTTCCAGATGGGAACAGCGTTGTCTGAATTCTCCACAGCCACAAGCATTCTCCCGCTTTCTTTAACCCAGACAGCCGCGTCAGATGCTTCAGCGAAATATCTCCAGGGGACAACAGCATAGGTTCCCCGTGATGAATGTGCGAGTTTCCTGTTTCCCGGTCTGCAGCATATTCCCGTGAGGAAGACGGCCGCAGGTTTAATTGCTTCAACTGTTCGGAAAATCGAACCGACATTGAATGCGCTTCGCAGGTTATCCAGAAGAAATACCGGCATACCACTTGAACTGAACAATGATTCAGGGTAAACTTCAGGTACAATGGTTTTCAGCAAAATTCTCTTTCTGTTCACTGTTTTATTTCTTACGGGCTATTATACACCCTTCCGGTGCTCTTCTCAATTCTGGATCGCCGCTATCCCGGTTGGAATTGTTCTTATGGCTTTTCGTTTCCGCAAAACCGCTGTTATGGTATTTTGTGCAGTTTTCCTATTTGCTGGATCCTACATCGATTCAACCGGCAGTAATTCCGCTCAGATCGAGGGAGCAGGCGTATGGCGCTGCGGAGTAGAAACAACCTCGACAAAGGGGGCTCTTCTTTCACCTCCTGGAAGTGGTGTAGTATGGGCTTCAGGGAGGCGACTCGCGGAGTCCGTAAGCAGGGGGGACTCTGTATTGATAATAGGTTCAATCAGCGGAGCCTTTATGAACGGTTCCGCATTCAGAGCAATTCCTTCCAATTCCATACCGGATCGCGTCAGACGGAAGGCCACCAGCGTTCTTTCGGAAAGAATAAGCTCACGAACCGCGAGTTCACTCACTGCGGCTTTACTGGTTGGAGAAAGAGGTTACCTTTCTCCATCCGTACGTCAGGTTTTTGCCGATACCGGAACTTCGCATCTTCTGGCTCTTTCGGGCCTGCATGTTGGCATTCTGTCAACTTTTGCCTTGATATTCTTTCGAAAGCTGTTCGGCAGGGGATGGCTCTCGTTGCTTTTCGTTGTTCTTGCACTCTTCATTTACGTATCCGTTTCCGGGGCACGTGCTTCAACTTTAAGAGCCGGGCTTATGCTGTTGTTTGTACTGGTACTGTTTCATTTATCAGGGAGAACACCCGATCTCCTCTTCGTATGGTCGGTTGCCGTGATCGTTCTAACGGTTCTATCGTCAGGGCATGTTCTTGAAAACACGGGTGCTCAGATGTCATTCGGGGCGGTACTCAGCCTTATCATTCTCGGCAGAAAGTTCACGGGAAAGACCGCATGGCTTTTCTCGGCAGGATACGCAGGAATTGTTGTAACGGTTTCTCTTTCTCCGCTGGTCTCATTTACGTATGGGGGGGTCAATCCGGTAGCTCCGGTTGCTACCGTACTTTCAGTTCCGTTCATGCTCGGAACGATGCTCACGGGTTTCCTTGCACTGGCGTTCCCGTTTCTGTTATCACTTTCAATTCTGAACGAATGGTTCGTTTTTATCTGGCTTGCGATACTGGAAATTCTGAAATCGGGCAGAATGGTATTTTCAACAAGGATGTTCTGGTTATGGTCAGTCTGTATTATTATCCTGTGGCTGTTCTCCAGGAGGAGCGGTTTCCTGCGCAGATTCAGATGAATCGTTCCGTTGAAGGGATTCGGACACATCTTCAAGTGGCTCAAAGACAATCTGTATGTTTCCTTCATTATCCATGGCGTTTTCCATATTATCAAGACCTGTAGCCTGTACTATTCCTCCCAACGGCAGAACAAGCATGAGTGTATCGCCTGGAAGCATACCGTAGGCTTCCCTGTGATGACCAGCTGTTTTGACTATCAGAAGTACAAGGCCATCGTATCCGCTGAGATCGTCTCCTCTTGAAACTGCTCTGTACATTCCCGGGGCAATCTGAATACTTCTAGCCCTTTCAAGCATCGAGAGATGGTAGGCGGCGGAGACGGTAACAGAGGGAACAACGTCAGGTATGACTGGAAGGAATCTGACCGTGTCGGAAACAGTCGGGGTGGTTATCACTATTGAAACCGAGTCGGTAAGTCCGGTGGAAGGCTGCCAGGTTACATTTCTTCCACTTGCGACATTATCACCGGTCTCGATGAATTTTCCATGAGAGCATTCCCATACGGCCTGGTCGCCATCCGGAAGAATCGTGGAAAAACTTGTTGTTCTGCCGCCTTCAAGATTCATTGAAGCAACAATATGAAGCGGATTCTCTTCCTGTCCGTCGCATTGAGATGACAGCCAGAATACAAATACCGTTACCGGAAGGGCGAAGGGCAGAACAAGACTCAGGAATTGTAAATATCTGTTTTTGCGTCTGCTTTTCATCATAGTGAAATATGATAAATATTCACTTCCGCAGAAACCCCTTGTAAGCTTTCATAATATCTGCTTAAGGAATACGGAAGAGATGAATTCAGGAATTCAGGAGATTCTTAACTGCTTCTTTGAGTTTTTCGATTGATATCGGTTTTTGAAAAGTGTACTGCGCGCCCATCGAAGCGGCCAGTTTCAGATAACCTCTCGGAGAGATCGCGCCACCTCCGGAAAATGCTATAATTCTTGCATCCGGATTGATCCTTCGAAGTTCGCGTATGGTTTCAATACCTTCCATATCAGGCATAATTATGTCAGTAATTACAACGTCAACATCTTCGTTACGGAATTTCAGGAGGGCTGTTCTACCGTCCGGTGCGTCTATGACATCGTAATTATCATTTTTGAAGGCGGTTGAGAGCATTGTTCTGATGGCGGGATCGTCGTCGACTATCAATAACATTGTCATTAAGTGAACCTTCCTTTTGAACCTGTTAATCAACAATACAAAACTTCCGTTACAACAACAATGCGGGAAACATCGGAGAAAGTATGTTCACTCCCATTGTATAAACCGGGTAAATTAATTAATTTCGGAAAGCTTGCATATCAATACCTTTACAGAATAGATTCTATTGGGGTAGTTGTATAAGGTTAATACGGGGGAATAGTATATGACAGATTCTGTGACTACCGGGTACGGCGCTTCGTTTTTTACCGAAGAGAATTTCAGAACCATCACGGAATCGATGCAGGATGCGATAATAATTGTAAATGAAAAAGAACAGATATCTCTGGTTAACTCCGCTGCCTGCATGATGTTCGGTTATACAAATGATGAAATGCTGGCAGGGAAACTGCATGATTTGATAGTTCCGGAACGTTATCTTAATTCTTTTATCAAGGGATACCAGGCGTTTGTTACTACAGGTAAGGGACTTGTTGTGGGACGAACGATCGAAATAGAAGCGGTCAGAAAAAACGGCAGACTGTTTCCAGTTGAGGTTTCAATATCCGCTACGGAACTTGATGGACGATGGCACGCGATTGGCATAATAAGGGATATATCCGAGAGAAGAGATGCGGAACGCAAAATAATTGAAGCCAGTGAAGCAGCCCAAAACGCATCACGCACAAAATCAGAGTTTCTGGCGAACATGAGTCATGAAATACGTACACCTCTTAATTCAATACTCGGAACAACCGATCTGATGGCGGAAACCGATATGAACGCCGAGCAGAAAAAATACATCGAACTCATGCGTTCCTCCGGGAGAAGTCTTCTTACGCTTGTAAACAACATACTGGACATTTCGAGGATAGAGGCAGGAAGAGTAGTTCTGGAGTCCATTCCTTTCAATATCAGAGACACCTTCAGTAAAGTTATAGATACATTTGTTCTGCGTGCTGAAAAAAAGAATCTGAAGCTTTCATGCGAAATCGCTGATGATGTTCCGGTATACCTCAGAGGTGATCCCAACAGGCTTATGCAGATAATTATCAACCTTCTTGGTAATTCCATAAAATTCACGGAATCAGGTACTATCAGGGTACTGGTTGGAAACAGCGATATATCGAAAGACAAAGTTGTGATTAAATTTGACGTAGTTGATTCGGGAATAGGGATACCGCCAGCGAAACTGGAAAGTATCTTCAACAGTTTCACCCAGGCCGATACTTCAATTACCAGGAAATTCGGCGGAACGGGATTGGGACTGACTATCTCAAAAGAACTTGTGCATCTTATGAACGGTGAAATATCTGTTGCAAGTCAACCCGGCCGGGGTAGTACTTTCTCTTTCACTGCCGTGTTCGATATCCTTCATGACAATGAGAATGAATCTCCTGCCGAGAAGGAGAATCTTCCGGTTGAATTGCGGAAGAATCTCAAAATCCTCCTGGTTGACGATTCGCCTGATAACAGATTTCTTATCAAAGCTTTCCTGAAAAAGGAATCCTGTATCATACACGAGGCGACAAACGGCACTGAAGCTGTTGAGAATTTCAATCGGGAAAAGTGGGATGTAATTTTGATGGACATGCAGATGCCGGTAATGGATGGATACGCTGCAACAAGAAAGATCAGAGAAATCGAAAGTGAAAAGCAACTTGAACCGACGCCCGTGGTTGCTCTTACCGCTCATTCCATAAACACCGAAATCAAGAAATGCCTGGATGCCGGATGCGACGTGCATCTTGCCAAACCGGTAAGTAAGAATGCTCTTATCAGCTTGATCGGTGAAATTACTCCCGGGGTTGATAGTACAGCCGCTGAGAAACCGCCGGAGGATGATACAGCGATCAGGGTTACAATAGATCCTGACCTGAGTGACCTGATCCCCGGGTACATTGATCATCGAAAAGAGGATGTAGTTAAACTGCACGAATTTTTGAAAACCCGTGAATACAGGGAAATAGAGCGATGCGGACACAGCATGAAGGGTTCAGGCGGTGGATACGGATTCGATGAGATAACACGCATAGGAGCTTTTATTGAGAAAGCAGGTAAAGCACGTAACGCCGGAAGGATCGAGGAAGGGATAGAAAAGCTCGAACATTATCTTGAACATCTTGTGATTGTTGAAGAAGACGAATAAACTAGACCTTTGAATCCTCCAGAATCGTTTCAACAGCCGAGAAAATATTATCCTCAATTCTCCATGGTTCGGGGAGGTGTTCAGTCCGTATCTTTTCCATCTGGCTTTTTCCCCGTCCGGTAAGAACCAGTATTGTCTTTAATCCTGCTCTTCTGCCAAGCTCCATATCGGAATCGGCATCACCGATGATGTAACCCCCATCGGGGAGTTTAAGTTCTCTTTTAGCGGAATCCACCATTCCGGTGTGCGGCTTTCTGCAATCACAGTTTTCATCCGGGTGATGCGGACAGTAGTAAATACCCGATATTTCTCCACCGTTTCCACGCACCAGACGTATTAGTTTCCGGTGTATTTCTTCTACATTCGATACGCTGCAGATATTTCTGCCTATTGCGGACTGATTCGTAATAACAATAACCGGATGTCCGGCGTTACCGAGCATGGTTATGGCTTCAATCGCGCGTGGCAGGGGAACCCATTCCTTCAGGGATTTTACGTAATCCGTTCTGTTTTTATTGATAACACCATCCCTGTCTATATAAACCGGCTCAGATCCCATCAATCTTCACTTAATTTCCGTTGATGGTATTCAACCAGATCCTTCAATCCTGTTTCGAATTCAATTTCCGGTTTCCATCCCAGAATTTCAGCGGCCTTCGAACTGTCCAGCGCTATTTTAAGGATCTCCTCCGGCAGGGCAGGTCCGAAAGATGGAGATAAGTCCGTTCCGGTGAATTTTCGGATTATTCCGTCAAGTTCTATCACGGATCGTCCGTGTCCAAATCCGATATTGAATATTTCACCGGAAATGTCTTTTCTCCGGATATCCATTGCCATGTAATTAGCCCTGGCGATATCAGTTACATGAACATAGTCTCTTAACTGCATACCATCTCCATTGATGACAGGTGGATTGCCGGTAAGATATGCCAGGGTGAATATTGCTGTAACACCAGCCTCCCCATATGGATTCTGTCTTGGACCGTATACGTTTGGATACCTGAGGACTACGTAATCCATTCCGTATAGATACCTGTAAAGGAACAGGTAGTGTTCGACAGTGTGTTTGCTGATACCGTAATGGCATATAGGGTTGATGGGGTGATTTTCGGTAACCGGAATACTGTCCGGTTCACCGTAAACCGCGCCACCGGTGGAAGCGTATACTATCCGTTTTACTCCGCCCTTCCGGGCAGCCTCCAGAATATTAATCATTCCCCTGATATTAACATCCGCATCGAACAGAGGCTCCCTGACGGATCGTCGTACATCCATCTGCGCAGCGTGATGACAGATGATATCGTACTTTTCGTTTGCTATAAGTTCAAAAGCATCTTTGCTTCTGATATCAAGTTCATGAAATTTCGCGTTCCCGTTAACATTGGATTCGAATCCGGTGGAAAGATCATCCAATATTTCTATTTCATGATCTCTGTCTATCAGATAATCGGCAATATTGGATCCTATGAACCCTGCTCCACCTGTAATAAGAACTTTCATAAAACCTCCGGTATTAATTGCATTGAACTGTCACTGCCGGATATATAAAGTAATCGTATATTAGTATCCAACAGCAGACCCGGTAAAACTACAAGGGGGGATTACCAGGTCAAGACCCATTAAATGCGGGAGGATAGATGAAAATTCTTCTTCTTTCAGGAGGAAAATCGGCGGAGCACAAAATTTCCGAGGTCTCAGCGATGTTCGTTCGAAAAGTACTCGAAGAGTCCGGACATGAAGTAATCCAGGTTCAGATAAGTATCGATGGTGACTGGTCAGTTGAAGGTATTCCGCTTGATATCAGCACGGGTCACTCAATATGGAAACTGCTGCGAAAGGGTTCTGAAATCGATTTTGACGTCGTTTTCCCTGTGCTTCATGGACCCTGGGGTGAAGATGGTTCTGTCCAGGGACTCTGCATGTCAGCCGGATGGCCCTGCGCGGGCGCTGATGTTATGACATCATCCATAGCGATGAATAAAATTACCACCAAGGAACTTGTATCATCCCGTGGAATTCCTGTTCTAAAATGGATGAAATTCACAGTACGGAATCCTCCGGTAATTGAATCACTTACCCCTCTGCAGTATCCTGTTTTTGTAAAACCGGCCAGAATGGGATCCAGCATAGGAATATCCAGAGTCGATTCCCCGGATATGCTTCAGGCTGCAGTTAACCTGGCATTCAGATACGACAGCCTTATTCTCGTAGAGGAAGGCCTAACGAATCCAAGAGAAATAGAGGTGGCCGTTTTATCTGAATCCGGCAGTGTATCTTCTTCGGTCGCCGGTGAAATCGTGCCGGGACTGCAATGGTATGATTATACGGCAAAATACGATTGTGAGGAATCACAACTGCTGATACCCGCTCCGCTTTCCGGAGCTCTTTCCGACGAAATAAGAGCTGCAGCCGAAGAATGCTTTTCAGTGATTAACGGAGGCGGCTTCGCCAGGGTTGACTTTCTTCTTGATCGCGACGAAAGATACTATTTCAACGAGATCAACACTATTCCGGGTTTCACGGAGATCAGTATGTTCCCTAAACTCTGGAACGCTTCCGGAGTCAGCCCTTCCGAGGTTATCGAAAGAATCATCGGAGAGGCTCTCAGATCCAATCACTTCGATCCAGTGGAAGTGAAACAATGAAGAGTATTAAAGTAGACCTTCGAAGCGATACGGTAAGTACACCCGGACACGCAATGAGGAACGCCATGGCAAGGGCGGAAGTTGGAGACGATGTATTTGGGGATGATCCTACAGTTAACCGTCTTGAAGCCACAATAGCTGAAATGACCGGTTTCAGCTCCGCTGTATTCATGCCAACCGGTACTATGTCAAACGGGGTTGCCATAAGAGCACTCACCTCCCCCGGTGATGAAGTGATCTGCGGCACCAGAAGTCACGTATACCTTTACGAGAGAGCTCAGTACGCTATGCTGGGCGGTCTGCAGATGCACAGGATAGATGAAACTGAAACCGGTTGCCTTCCGCAGTCAGAAGTTGAAGAGGCACTTTCCAGAGAGATGGATATGCATTTCGCTCCCAGAACGCTTGTAACCCTGGAAAACACTCATAATGTTATGGGCGGACTTATCCTTCCCGATGACGATGTCAACGGAATAAAGGATATCTGCAGCGACAGGAGAATACCTGTCTATCTCGATGGAGCAAGAATCTGGCATGTGACAGCAGCAACAGGAAGAGAACTCAGTGAACTTCTCAGAGGTTTCAGCATGGTTTCAATGTGTTTTTCAAAAGGCCTGGGAAGTCCTGTTGGTTCAATCCTTGCGTGTTCAGCACAATATGAGGAAAAAGTACGCTGTCTGCGCAAGCAGCACGGAGGTGGAATGAGACAGGCCGGAATTCTTGCCGCCGCCTGTCTTTATGCCCTTGAGCATAATCTCCCTGTTCTCTCAAGGACACATCAATTCGCACAGATTCTTGCCCGGGGCATCACGCGTTCACCTATTCTGAGAATGCTGAACCCGGATCCACAGACGAACATAGTTATCGCTGAAACTCCACCCGGGAAGGCCAATATTATCGCGGATGCCCTGGCGAACCTGGAGATTGGCTGTCTCGCGCTTTCACCATCAACACTGAGATTTGTTACGCATCTCTCACTTTCTGAACGTTCAGTCAAATACGCTGCTGACGTACTGTCAGCATTCGGAGGGTAATATGATTACAGGAGTTATCGGAACCGGACATCTCGGCTATCACCACGCGAGGATACTGGGTGATATAACCGGAAGTAAAATTCCAATATTCGACATAGACACAGAAAGAATGAACAAGCTTTCCTCGGAGCTGAATGTAAAACCCTTCGGAGATATTGACTCCTTTCTGAACGAATGTGATTCGGTGGTTGTGGCGTGTTCGACTTCAAGTCATTACCAGGTTGTACTCAAAATCCTGGATGCGGGTAAACACGTGCTTGTTGAAAAACCTATCGCCGCCGATACCTCACAGGGCCGGGAAATGGTCGATCTCGCGCAGGAGAATAACCTTGTTCTGGCTGTAGGACATGTTGAACGATTCAATCCGGCTATACTGGCCGCAGCTGAACTTATAGATGAGCCCATGTTCGTGGAAGGTCACAGGATGGCTCCTTACAACCCCAGAGGCACCGATGTTTCCGTGGTGCTGGACCTGATGATTCATGATATTGACCTGCTGCTTTCCTTTGTTCATTCCCCCGTTATCTCTGTCCATGCTTCGGGTGTTCCGGTACTCAGTGACAACGTGGATATCGCCACTGCAAGGGTGGAATTCAAGAACCGGTGCGTGGCGAATATGACAGCCAGCAGAATATCAAGGGAACAGGTCAGGAAGTTGAGATTCTTTCAGCGCAGAAAGTATGTATCGGTGGATTTCGCATCCAGGAAAGTTGAAGCTTTCAAAGTTGCGGGTAATACAATTGAACCGATATCGGTTTCCGTATCTGATGGCGACGCTCTTACAGCCGAACTGAACGATTTCAGAGAAGCATGCACAACAGGTCGTTCACCGATTGTTACCGGACTCGATGGCCTTAAAGCCCTTGGATCTGCGCAGATTATTTCAACAGAAATACAGAACGCGATGAAAGAAGTGATGAAGGATATTCCCGTCAGATGAGAATTGTCATTTCCTGCGGTGATCCATCCGGTGATGTTCGGAGTGCAGAACTCCTTGAGGAGCTGAAAGTACTCACAAATATCGAAGTATCCGGGTTTGGCGGCAGAAATATCCGGAATACAGGCGCTGAAATTCTATACAGTCTGAAAGAGTTTTCCGTCATGGGATTTACCGAAGTGCTATCCTCGCTGGCAAAGCTCAGGAAACTGCGGGAAGGGATGAGGAAGCATATTCTGAAAACCGATCCGGATATCCTGCTCCTTGTCGATTATCCGGGATTCAATATCCCGCTTGCCGTCTGGGCGAAGAAAAAGGGTTACAGGGTCGTATACTACATATCTCCACAGCTCTGGGCGTGGGGAAGCAAACGTGTCAGAAAGATACGAAGTTCAACCGATCTGATGATTACTCTTTTTGAATTCGAAGTTGCTTTTTACCAGCAGCATGGAGTAAGGGCGGTCTGTTCCGGTCATCCCCTCGCTGATTCTATCCCGAAACCTTTTGAATCAATACCGGGCAATGAGATAGCATACCTGCCGGGCAGCCGAAGACAGGAGATTTCACAGTTGCTGAAACCAATGATGGATTCTTTTACCATTCTAAGGGACAGAGGGGCAGCCCTTAGCGCTACAGTTGCCGTATCCCCCGATATTCCCGCAGAATTCTACGAAAGGGCAAGAACAACCGAAGGCGTGAAACTGGTTTATTCCGTTGAGGAAGCTCTTGAAAATGCATCGGCGGCTGTGGTCTGTTCCGGCACCGTGACGCTTGAAACGGCTATGTGGGGAGTACCGTTCATTATAGCCTACAAAACATCTCCCCTTACATACTTTCTGGCAAAATTGCTTGTAAAGGAAATAAAATATATCGGAATGTCCAACCTTGTAGCCGGTTCTCTGATTTCCAGGGAGCTTATTCAGAAAGATGTCACATCCGGGAACATAGTCAGGTATATAACACCCTTGCTTCAAAACACTGAGCTCAGAGAAAAATCGGTAACCAGCCTGAAACTTGTCAGAGAAGCTCTAGGAGATACCGGATCGTCCAGGAGAGCGGCTGAATACGTACTGGAAGCTGCAGCAGATGATTCAGCCTGATCTTTTTAAACTATCTGAAACACTGGGCCGGATATTACTGAGATTGCTCGGACTTTCATGGAGGGTTCGATATGTAAGGCCGCCAACCGGAAGGGCTGGCAGAGCAAGGGGAAAACCGGCACTCTTCGCGTTATGGCACGGAAGACAGCTTCCCCTTGTTCACACCCATCGGAACGAGAATGTGAGGGTACTTGTAAGTCAAAACAGAGATGGTCAGTATGCAACCAATGTTCTTCATTCAATGGGATTCAGAACAATCAGAGGCTCAAGCTCCAGGGGAGGCGTCAAAGCGATCAATGAGCTTGCACTGACGCTTAAGAACGGGATCGACTGCGCTATAACTCCTGACGGGCCCAGAGGACCAGCGGAATGTGCTAAAAACGGTATGGCGCATATTTCAAAACTGGCTGATCGTCCCCTTGTGCCGGTGGGAACTTCCGGATGGCCGGTTTACAGACTGTCTTCCTGGGACAGTTTTATTGTTCCTCTGCCGTTCGCACGCGTAACAGTTGTTGAAGGTTCACCACTCGTCTCAATGAAAGAAACAGATGATCCACGAAAATGGATTGACAGTGTTGAGTCGGCGTTGAACCGCGTAACTTCTCTGGCGGAACTCCTTTCGGTACCCTCCGCAAGATTCATCAGTGGTGTTCTGCGATTCCTTGGAACTCTGATGCATCCTGTTTCTTCCATTTATCTTATCTTTCGACCACGCAGGGAGAGAATGGAAAGAAAGGGGCATGTAATTCGGTCCGACCGGAAACCCGTCTGGCTGCACGGCTCATCACTCGGAGAACTCAACGGTCTCCTGCCGTACGCTGAATATCTGAAACAGTGCGGTATTCCGGTATGGATTACATGCTTTACGCCGTCGGGAAGGTCATTTATAGATAAAACGGGTTTCGACGGAAGCTTCATCCCCCTCGATATTCCTCGATTCCTGGACACTTTCTTATCTCGTGTCCGCCCGGCTGCGTTTATCCTCGCGGAAACCGAGATATGGCCTAATACTATTCATAAAGTACTTGAAACCGGAATTCCCTGCATGATGATCAACGCAAGGCTGTCACGGAAGAGTATGAAAGGTTACTCGTTTTTCGGCAGTCTTCCGGGGTATATGTTATCCTGTTTTACAGGTATACTTGCCCGAAGTGATGAGGATATGAAAAGATTCCTTTCACTGGGTATCGATAAAAGAATCATCGGAGTTTCGGGAGATTCGAAAGTACTTACTGACCATGGAGATCCACCGCCGGAGTGGCGAGAATACTACAGTACGGACAAACCTGTTCTTGTAGCCGGTTCCACCCGGGAAACAGAGGAGGAAATAATTCTCCGCGCTTCACTTTCCGCGGGATACTTTCCCGTTATCGCTCCGCGTCATCTCAACAGGGTGGATGGTATACTGAAACTGATGAAACAAATCGGCTTCGAACCCGTGAAATGGTCACAGCTAATTGGCATGTCGTCAACATCAGTCAATTTTGACAGTGTCGTTGTTGATACGCACGGGATTCTCTCGCGTATTTACGGAAGCGGTGACGTGGCATTCGTCGGAGGTACCTTTGCCCCAGTGGGCGGGCACAATGTCTTTGAACCTGCAATGCGGGGCGTACCCTTTATGGTCGGACCATATTACGGCAGCTTCGCGGAAATTGTGGATAAACTGGTACCAACAGGTGCAGCATATATCGTTTCATCACATGAGGAGATAGTCGATACGCTTAATTTCCTGCGTAACAAACATGTCACCAGAAAAAGAGTTAAAATGGAATTCGAGAGCATTAAAAGAAACCTAATTGAGGATTTCGAGGAAATGATCAGGAAATCCGGAATAACGGAAAAATACCGATGAAAAGATCCGACGAGCTTTTCGAGAAAATAGTTTCGCGTGAGGGTAGATACGCATGGGTGGGATGGTCCCTTATGCCTTTCGGATGGCTATACGGTCTACTTGCATCCATGAGAAGAAAGTGGTACGAATCAGGTAACAGACAGATTCACCTCCCCGTACCTGTTTTAAGTGTGGGAAACATAGAAATGGGCGGTACCGGAAAAACTCCTGTCACATTGTGGCTGGCAAACAGAATCTCGGGTATGGGGTACAAGGTATCCGTGGTGGCAAGAAACTTCGGAATCCGCACAAGGGCCTGCAGGGTAAGACTGGACAGTGACACCGTAAGAGAAAACTTCACTGATGAAGTTCTTCTCCTTGCCGAGAACCTTATTGGCAGAAGCAGTGTTTACGCTGGTAAATCAAAATCTGACGCGGCTCTTAAAGCCTACCGTGGTGAAAAACCTGATATAATCATTGTAGATGATGGTTTCCAGCATCTAAAGCTTTTTCGCGATATAGAGCTTGTAATCCTTGATTTCTCAAGTCCTTTTGGTCGCGGAGGTGTAATACCTTCCGGTACACTCAGAGAATTCCCTAATGTTATTTCCAGGGCGGATCATATCTGGATAAACCGTATTCCCTCTGATATGTCCGCGGAATGGATAAAGAGACGCGTTTCGGATTTTAACTGGAAAGCTCCTGTCCAGTTCAGCAGGGTAAAACCCACGGGTGTAAGACTTGTAAATGGGCAGCATCTTGCAGATATTCCAAAGAGAACGGTTCTGGCATTCTGTGGAATCGGTAAACCGGAGAGTTTCCGTAATTCTCTTGAAGAAGCCGGAATCAGACTTGAAGGACTGGAAGTATTTCCCGATCATCATGTTTATTCAACCGATGATATTAAAAACCTACGAAACACCATGGAAAGAACAGGAGCTTCGGAGATGATAACAACCGACAAGGACGCAGTTAAACTTCGCGGCCTTCCCGATACCGATAATATTCTTGTTCAATCCATGAACCTTGAAGTTAAAGGAGCTCTGTCCGAATTGATGAGTGATATTCAGAACATCATAGAACGCAACAGGCAACGAAGGAACAGAAGTGAACAATAAAGCACTGGAAACGGATGTGCTGATTCTTGGAGCCGGCATTGCGGGGCTTACATGCGCCCTGGCTCTTCCCGGGGAGTTGAGTATTCTTCTTGTGAGCAAAGTACCGATGCCTACAGGAAGTACTTTTCTTGCACAGGGAGGACTTGCCGCCGCAGTATCTGAAAACGACAGTTTTGATTTGCATCTGAAGGACACTATAAGTGCCGGAGGTACGCTTGTAGATAGTGTGGTTGCCATGGATATAATATCCAGAGGTCCAATGCTGGTGAAACAGCTTGCTGAGTGGGGTGTGGAACTCGAAGGTTCTTTCGGGAAAGGGAAGAGTGGAATTGAGGGTGGACACAGCGTAAGACGAGTACTTCACCATCAAGACAGAACCGGAAGACTTATAAGTGAGACACTCAGCGAACGCTGCCTGGAAAGAAGCAATATTACAATTATGCAGCCGGCTTTCGCTGTGAATCTCATTACCGCATCCAGGGAAATGCCTGAACTGGTTGAAAGTTCACATGACAGATGTATAGGCGCGTACGTTCTTAACAATGGAACTATCTCAACGATTCTCGCCGGTGAAACTGTGATTGCAACTGGAGGTTCCGGAAAAGTCTACCGTTATACATCCAACCAGGATTCTGCTACAGGTGATGGAATAGCGATGGCATACAGGGCCGGGTTACCTCTTAAAAATATGGAATTCTATCAATTTCACCCTACCTGCCTCTTTCACCCGGATAAACGCAATTTCCTTATAACCGAAGCACTCAGAGGTGAGGGAGCTTTGCTTCTTAACCTTGACGGTGAACGATTCATGGAAAAATACGACCCTGAAAGAATGGAACTTGCCCCCAGAGACATCGTTGCCAGAGCCATAGATTCCGAAATGAAAAGACTTGGTCATGATCACGTTCTCCTGGATGTTTCGCATCTTGGCAGAAATAGACTTACAGCTTCCTTTCCAGAGGTAACAGAGGGTGTTATCGCTGTAGGAATCGTACCTTGGGAGGAACCGATACCGGTTGTTCCTGCCGCTCACTACACCGTGGGTGGAGTCGCCGCGGAAACTGACGGAAAAACCGTCATGAACGGCCTTAGAGCGATTGGTGAAGTATCCTGTACCGGGCTTCACGGAGCCAACAGATTGGGAAGCAACAGTCTACTTGAAGCGGGAGTGATGGGTCTAAAAGCAGCGGATTCCATCCCGGAGACAATTATAAGCACAACGAATCTGCGTGCGAGGGACTGGTCTTTCGGCCGTGCTAAACCCCTAAGCGAAAACGTGCTCCTGGACCACGCCTGGGCGGCAATACGGACTGTAATGTGGGACTATGTCGGAATAGTACGATCCGATAAAAGACTCCACAGGGCAATGCGGATAATTGATGTTCTTGCGGACGAAATAGAGGAGGATTACTGGTCACTGCTCCCGGAAAGAGAGCTCCTTGAGCTCCGTAACATCTGTACTGTCAGCAGATCCATCATAAAATCGGCACTGCGAAGACGCGAAAGCAGAGGGCTGCATTACAGCCTTGATTGTCCCGAAACACTGCCACCCCCAAGGGACACTATAATCAGACTGGTACCATGAGGCTTTTATCCGCACTTCTCTGTCTGCTATTTCTTGCCATTCTCTTTTTATCATGCGGTTCAACACCTGTTTATCGCGGAAATGGAATTAACTGTTCGGGAGGAAACTGGTCCGAAATAATTTCTTCCGGAGGGACTCCCAGAACTTCAACCGACAACAGGATGATGGATGAGATTAACTCCTGGATAGGAACACCGTACTCCTACGGTGGTGAAAATCGTTCCGGTGTTGACTGTTCCGCTTTTACACAGGCGATATATCGTGCCGTTGATATCGATATTCCACGCACTGCCAGCCAGCAGGCAGCCACTGCCGATATAGTGAACCCGTCTATAATCAAGTTCGGCGACCTCATTTTCTTCAATACATCCGGTTCTGGTATTTCTCACGTGGGAATTTACATTGGAAACGGTTTCTTTGTCCATGCTTCGTCCAGCAGGGGAGTAGTACGAGAATCACTGTCAAGCGAGTACTATTCCAGCAGGATAGTATCGGTGGGAAGGTATATGGAGTGATAATACTGTTTGTTATTCTGGCCGCATCCGTTTCAATTCCCGAGCAGTTCATTCCTGTAAACGGATTCCCTGATCTGGATTATTCCACTACTCCAACGGATTTCGGTCTTCTGCTTGTCATGGGAGATGACCCGGAAGCCAATATAGAGATGGCTGAGTTGATTCTATCAGCGATTGACAGTCTTCCTGAAACGGCATCGCCCGATCTTTACGTAATCTCGCCGGACAAAGCAGGTTACACGGAAATCGCCCTGTTATGCGGTGAATATTCCGGTTTTCCATCTACGATGGCCATGGTAGGACATTGCGGTTACATCGAACTGGACAGCGAGTTCCTGACATCTGAAATAATCGATTCATGGTACACTTGGGGAAGTCCGGAGTCAAAAAGGACAGGTATCTGTAATTTCTGCAGGAGATGTAATCCATAATCTGTACATCACTTAAAAAACAGTGAGTTCCTTCAATTAACGGAGTGCATTTCGCTGTTCGTAAATAATAGCGTACTTGGCAGCCATCAACCTTATTGAAGAATCCGCTTCAGGACTGGCAAGAATCTGTCTCCATATACCGGAAGCCTGATAATAATGACCGGTAACGGTATAGATCAGAGCAGCCGCGGCCAGCGCTTCAAAAGGAGGGGACTCGTCCATAAGACAAATCTCAAGCTGCCTCAACGCTTTATCAGGGTCACCATTGTTCCAGGCGATTTCAGATTGAATCAACGCGGCATCGTACTTGTAATCAATCGGTTGAAGGAGCTCAAGTACAGCCTGGGGGCCTTCCTGCAGAAGAAGTATCAGTGAAAGATCGTAGTATGGAATCGACCATGAGGAATCCTTTTCAATTGCCTCTTCGAGCAAGCTCCTGACCATCAGAGTATCCTTCGATTCCAGAACGCGGGTAGCTTCCCGTACCAGCCGCGCGGCTTCAAGGCGTTTCTGAAGAGCATCAGAATATTCTTCGGGAAGCGGCAGGGAAATCTCGTCCCCTGTATCCGGTCTCGAGGTGGAAGTATACCCGGACTGCAACGCAAGCGCCTCGGCTCCCCCTTCGATATCGATCGCCCACGCCAGGAACGCCCATCCATCGTCCTGCTGCCATTTGTAGCTGCAACGTGTATCAGCCACGTACTCCGTGTTATCCGGCAGAACAACTGATTCCGAGGTTCCGCAGGAGAGCATGAAGAAAAGAAACACTGCCGCGGCTTTTGTCCTATTCATTATCATTCCGCCTTTCGAGGAGAATCTGCAGGTTGGAGAGAATATTCAACAAATCTTCATTCGAATCCACCCTTACCGCTCTGCTGCGAAGTTCGGAAGCACCTCTGAAACCTTTGATGTAGTGAAGAAGGTGTCCACGGAGGATGTGATACAGGTGATTCCCGGGAATATATTCACTCATCATCTCGAACTGCCGCAATATTACGGATACGACTTCCCCGGGTAGAGGAAGCGCGTCTTCCGGCTTTCCGGTAATCCCTCTGAAAATCCAGGGATTCCCGAGAGCCCCCCTTCCAATCATTAATCCGGCAGCCCCGGTCGAATTTCTGAGTTCCAGGGCATCTGAGACGCTATTCGATTGACCGTTAGCGATTATCGGAACAGGTGAATTGATTACGATTTTCTTAATTTCACTGTTTCTGGAAGCTCCGGCAAACA
>CAZOQQ010000020.1:0-10720 GCA_964582075.1 uncultured bacterium
ACGGGTTGCTCTCGTAGCTCTTGATCTTCCAGCTCAGATAAGATAATGAACCTGTATCACCGCAGAGCCTTCCCACATGTATGCTGGGATCGTAACCGGTTCCGATAACACCGTACTGGTTATCGGCTTCCGTACCACTGGAATAATAGGGTGGCACAACGTTCTCGTCGCCAACAATGAGAATCCACTCCGGCGGATTTGACCAGGTGTTGAAGGCGTTTTCGATCCAGGTATCAATTGCAGTGTAAGTATTGCCTATGGTGGGAACAACACCGTACTGCACATCCAGTCCCTTCTGTCTTTTCCAGTTGATAAGGTCCTGAGCGTAACCTATGCTTTCAACAGTACCTATAACCAGGTAGGATCCATCGATAACATCCGAACCGGCAGGGTCAAATCCCAGTACTTCCTTGTAAATGGGCAAATAGCTCCGCGTGTATCCCCTGAAAGGTCTGTGAATCTCGTTTTCTCCCGCACCATCAGTAGTTGTAAGTCGAACGCTGACTTTTGTATTTAACACGGTTTCTCCGGTAGAAGGGTTGTACTGAACCGGTGAAAAACTTACCCACGCAACCCTGATATCCCGGAGAATGCTTACCCTCTCTACAACAACAGGCTGTACCGGGTAAAATTCAGAACTTGAATAAATATCTTCGTTGATTCTGTAAGGTGCAACGTCTCCGTTTCTTGTGGGGTAATCCTGGAATGGCGGAATGGTGTAAATTCCCAGAGGCGTCGATTCCGATGAAAGGATTTCCACATTAACATTCCCGGTATTGGGAATCAGAACCATCCTTCTAATAACAGGCAGATCGGGACTTCCAACAGGCATGCCTTCACCCTCACCTGGAATTCTCAGGATGCTTCCGGAACCGAATTCTCCAACGGTTTTATCCTCCACTGTAAGTGCAGGCAGTGTAAAATCAACGCGGATTCCCTCTCCATCCGAACCGATGTACTCGGCAGTTTCCGTAGCATTCGCTGCGCGGTATACTACTTCGGAACTGGCTGCTACTGCTAAAAGCAGTAAGGGAACAATTAACATTCTGAACATACTTACCTCCAATTTAACAACCCGGATTACCAGGAATCTCAAAAAGTCGGGCTTTGCAGTTACACATAAAGTAAACAACAATAGTAAGAATAGTTCCCGATCCGAGGTAAGTCAATGTATAAAACAAACCTGTTTCAAACCGGGACAATGAAAACAACTTTCGAGACTGCTGTCGCAAAATTACGTACTAATCCAATTTTATATAGACAATTGACTTTATTCGGTTGCACAAGTTGAAGAAGTTTGGTCCGTCCCCTAAATCAGCAGGCCGTTCTGGAGCATGACCATGGGGTTGAAAGTAGCAAAGTCAGCCTGATGAATCAGAACCGTTTCCACCCTCTGGGGTCTTCCGTCACCCTCCTTCGAATGACATCCTATCATGTTGATTATCGCCATCGGCATATCGTATTTCGAAGCCATGATCGCTCCGGATATCGGATGTCTCGCGTACTTGCCGTGAAGACTCTTCCTGTAACCGTTCTCGGTCATCTCGATTTCCAGCAGCTTTCCAACGTCATGAAGAAGCCCACCGGCAATCAGGATATCATGGTCGATTTCAAACGGAAGCCGGCAGCTTGACTGCATCGCCCTCGCAAGACCCAGAGCACCTTCGGTTACAGCTATTGTATGCTGCACCAGATTGATTCCGTGCGTCTCAACCAGCAGTGTGAATGGAATTTTCTCAAGGTCGTCAGGTTCCCACTTTCCGTCTTCCGCTGCTGCAACCCATACAGAAACAGTTTTCTGCCTGAGTTCAGGATCACTGATCTTATTCAGCTGCGCTTCGAAAAGCGTTTCAATTCTTTTCCTCATGAATAACCTTTCCTATAGTTCAGACTGCAGAAGATTGTCACCGAGTTTCCAGTCATTCCCTTCGCGTACCATGGCAACCTCAAACTCATCAGGATAATCGGCAACTTTCAGGAAAACCGTACTGCTGTCACCCTGAATATCAAAACCCGAAATCTCGATGTCTTCCCTTGCGGGAAGGTCCTCGATAATCCCGGGAGCGTTGATAAACGCGTAGATAAAATCGGTAGATGTCCAGTTCATCAGTTCCGGTCCGGTAAGTGCTATCTGAAACTCCTCCGACAACTCCGCCGCGGCCTGAGCGGGCTGCATCCTGATCATCATCAGCATCATATTGATCATCTCTATCGAATCGGAAGACAGACCGTTTTCAACGCACGCGGCATCACCTTCGTAAAAAGCGTCTATCAGACTGGTAAATGCATCAACCGGTTCGTTTGACATGACCACGCCCGTAAAGGTTGCCAGCACCAGCAACAGTAATTTATTCAATGTGCTTCCTTTCATATTCACCGGTTACTTCATCTATATGGATACAACCAGGCAGGCGGTTCAGTAATTGGCATCTCATCCCATTGCTCTGATTACTGCATCCGTTATCTCAGTTGTCCCGGCAGCACCGTTTTCCAGAACATCCGGAGAACCTTTCAGCTTCAGCATGTCATAGCTGCGCACTTTACCTTCGGCTATAACGGTTTCAATCGCTTTTCTTATCCTGGAGGCTGTTTCTGTCTCACCCAGATGGTCAAGCATCATACAGGAAGATAATATCATCGCGATTGGATTTACAATCGATACTTTGTAATCGGCGTACTTCGGGGCCGAACCGTGGGTGGGTTCGAAGACGGCAACTTTATCGCCAATGTTCGCGCTGCAGGCGAATCCGAGACCTCCCACAAGTCCCGCGAATCCATCGGAAACTATATCACCGAACATGTTACCCGAAACTATTACTCCATAATCCTCCGGATTCTTCGTAAGCCACATCATCTGAGCATCAATGTTGGTCTCCCACAAATCAATCGATGAATAATTCTCCGATATCTTCCTTCCCTCTTCCCTCATCATACCGCTTGATTCACGGATAACATTGGGTTTTTCACAAATCGTGACACTCCTGTAGCCAAATTTTCCCGCATGTTCAAACGCTGCTTCAAGTATCCTTCTGCAGGCGTTTCTGGAAAATATCCGCGTGGAAACGGCAAGATCCTTTCCGGGAACATCGGCAAAGTTTTTTCTGAATTTCGGATGGCTCATGAGTGCTGCGTACACATTCTCCGGGGGATCTGTCCATTCCACGCCACCGTACAGTCCTTCGGTATTCTGCCTGAAAATCACCACATCCACCGGGGGTTCCTCTATCGTGTCGCCTGGCCCCCTGCGGATAAAATTAAGGGGATTACCTTTATAGGTTTTGCATGGTCTTATACAGATGTCAAGATTGAAGTGCTGCCGCATGGCAACTATGGGACTGTAATAAACAAGTCCTCTGTCTCTCAGTGAAGGGTCAAGGTCAGCAAGAGCTCTGTCCTTGGGCTTTGAAGTAATTGCTCCGAAAAGCGCGATTCCATGCTCTGTGAGTAACTCTATTGTTCTTTCGGGGAGAGGATTTCCTTCCTTCTTCCAGAATTCCCATCCTATATCGGCATGAACGTAATCAGCTTCGAACCCCGCAGCTTCCAGAACTCTAAGCGCCTCTTCAAGTACTACTCCTCCGATACCATCTCCGGGCATCGTTACGACAGTTCTCTTCATCCTTTTCTCCCATCGATTAGTTGCGAATCATCAGCGCGGCAAAGATACTCATCAGAAGATTTCCGGGAAACCCCTTGTTTCATATAAGCTCCATAATCGCCTCTGCGGCCGCTTCCAGCTGTCTGTCTATATTCTCCCCGGCATCCGCCGGAAGTTCGGTGACATGAATATCAGGTTCAACGCCACCGTTCTCGAGGTTCTCCCCAGAAAGTGTAAACCATCCGGTCGATGGCACTCTGAAACCCGTACCGTCCACAAGAGTCACGTCTGAAGTCCCGATTACAGCGCCGAAAGTTGTTTCTCCCACAACCGGACCAAGACCAAGCTGCTCCCATCCGGCGGGAAAAATCTCACCGTCGGAGTAGCACCTCTCGTTAATAAGCAGAACAAGTGGTTTCTGCCAGACTCCGAGGGGCTCAAAGGTAATATCCCCATACCTGTCGGTCGAGAACAGGTACATCGGACGTCCCAGTTCGCGGATTATCTCATCGTGCGTGCTTCCACCTCCGTTGTTGCGCACGTCGATAATCATGCCATCGCTCTCCAGTCCCTCTGCAAACAGATCAACCAGGAAGTTCTGTACGCTTCTGTTATCCATGGAAGGAATGTGAAGGTATCCGACTCTGCCACCCGTAAGTCTTGCGACTTCACTTCTGTTCCTTTCAACCCACGCGTCATAAATGAGCCTGCGGATTCTCCAAATTGAGACAGGTTCGATGTCAATATCGATAACTTCGCCGGAATGAATGACTTCAAGCCTTGTCATGCGGTCACTCCTTTGAAGAAGTGCTTTGTAGAGGTTGTCTTCGGGACCTACCGTTATTCCCTGCACCGCTAAAATCACGTCACCCGGATAAATGCGTGAGTCCTCCAGATCAGCCGGGGAATAAGGAATTACGCTGTCCACGAGAATTCCCGGCCCCCTCCAGCGGTAATCAGGTACTATTCCAATCGAACCGGAAGCGGGTGACAGATCGAAATCCCAGGGTCCGTAAATGTCCAGGTGAGAAGCGGACAATTCTCCGAGCATTCTTCTTACCACATCGTTGAAATCCTCATTCATGACGCTGCGTACGGCTCTTTCCCTGTACATCGTTCGCATGGAATCCCAGTTTACCTCATGCATGTCCGGATCGTAGAAATTGTCTCTTAACAGTCTCCATGCCTCATCGAACTTCTGAGCCTGTATCTCGGTAAGCGATGTCCACACCGGCATATTCCATCCGAGTGTACCGCTGATACCGGCATCGGCTGATGCCTTCCTTATGGAACCGCTTACGGATACATAGTAGATATTTCCATCATCGTTAACATGAATCTCGCCGGGAAACTCACCGGAATAAGTTACCCTCTGAAGTGACTCACCTTTCCAGTCAACCGTCCAGAGATCCATTCTGTTACCGTCATCCCAGCCGGGAAAGGCAATTGTCCTTCCATCCGGCGATGCCCCGAAAAAATCGTAGTAACCTTCCACGGTACAGAGTGTTTCGGTTCTACGCTGCAGACCTTCCCACTCAATATCAACCGTTGACAGCGGCTGGTCCAGAAGTTCTTCACGCGTTTCAATATCGCTGTCCCAGTCCGCTCTTGAAAACCACACCTGCTTTATTGAATATTCACCGGCATCGGTTCGGCTGGCAAACAGTATTCTGCGGCCGTCATCAGGCCAGAAAGGCTGAAAATCATCGTTTGGATGTCTGCTGATATTATGAGGTTCTCCACCGCCCGAGGGTACGATAAAAACCTCTTCTCTGTGCGCCAGAACCGGTACGCTGAAAGCGATCCATCTGCTGTCCGGAGACCAGGAATGGTGAATGATATCAGGCGTACTGCACACCAGGATATCTTCCTCCGTTTCAAGATCGAAAACACGAAGCCTGCAATCCCTGTCAAGGTAGGATATCCGCTTTCCGTCAGGTGCCCACACGGGTTCAGAGGCCACATCGGAAACGGTGGAAAGAATATCGATCCCGGGGAAAGTTGAAGGCAGGGAATCTCCATTAAAGGGAAAGCATCCGGCAAGCTGGATTGTACCGTCATGTTCCAGGCTGAATACAAGTGTTCCGCCATCGGGACTCCATCGGGGGTCTCCGGCTCTCCAGGCACCCGCGTAAACCTGCACAAGATTATCGATGTCATCATCCTCAAGGGTTCCGACGAACAGATCTCCACTTCCAACCACAGCGATCTGCGTTCCCGATAAGTCTATATCGAAACAGTCTGTGGAATATCCAACTGTCTCTCCGTACTCAAGAGGAAACGGAAAATCCGCCCCCTGTACAAGCGTAACTTCGGAAATGGACCACTCAGGAATATTCATGCAGCAGAGTTTACCACTGAATTCAAAGGTTACGATCTCGCCGGTCGCGTTTATGGCCGGAAATGTCACATCACCTTCCTTAAGGAATGTTCTTTGAACAGGCTCCTCTCCGGGGTGGATGCTCCATATGGCCTTGTGCCCCTGCGCATCTTCTCTGACAAATAGAATCTCGTCAACGACTGCCGAATACATCGGCCATTGAGAATCCTCTTCTGAATTTGTCAGCAGCTCCCAGTCGCTGCCGGAACCCGTCCATATCTTTCTGGATGCAGAACCGCTGTAGCGCTTCCGCCACCAGTTCGTAAACCCTCTCTCAATCGCCATGCCATCCGGGAGAAGGCAGATATTCCCGGTTCTAACCTTCGCGACCGGACGTGGAGTCCCGCCGGTTATCGGAACGGAGTAAACCCATGAATTCCCACCCTCTCTGGAGGATTGGAAATATACACTGTCAGAAGTTGAGTTCCAGCACAGAACCCTGTCGAAACCTGCGTGGAACGTAAGACGGGTTGAAATGCCTCCCGAAGCGTCCATAATGTATACATCTCCTCCACCGGTTCTTTCGCTGGTGAAGGCTACAAAGCGGCCATCAGGGGAATAGTGTGGCGAAGTTTCCCGGCTTCCTCCCGGCACAAGGCATCTCATGATACCTCCGGAGAGTGGAGCTTCCCAGATATCTCCTCTGAAACAGAATACTGCCGTCTTACCATCAGGTGACGGATCGGGTTCTCTGATGTCTGAAAGCCCGATGGAAATCAGGCCGGCCATCAGCAAGTGAATCAGAATCGTCATATTTCATTCCTCTCTGCCACTACCAGGAGCCGTGGTGAAGAATCCTCATCCCACGGGGACAGGTCATAATCACCCCAGACGGTCACAATGTTCATACCTTCACTCACGATATCCTGAAGCAGTTCGGCAGCCGATATCAGAGCAAGTTCAAGCCTTATTTCGATTTTATTACCCGCTGTGACAGAACCGGAATACTCCATATCGAATACGATCAAACCTCTTTCCGAATCATGATTCACCGATTCCACAAGTCTCAGCGACGTACTTCCGGCATCGTAATCGTATCTTTCCTTTCCATGCTCATCCTCACGTACATTGAACCCCGGACAGCTTTCGAAAAGGACTTTCCCACCGGGTTTCAGTACTGCAGCGATCTCCCGGAACACATGCTTTCTATCATCTCTGTCAAGAATACAATGGATACCGTTGTATGGAAACAGAACAAGGCTGAGAGAGGATTTTTTCAAAGGTATCTGCTGAGCGATTGCCCTTATGGGGGATACAGCGGGCATACCGGGAGGCCACAGGTTCAGCATGGCTGATGAAGGTTCGAGCGCGATGACCTGTGAACCATCGTAAAGGTACCCTGTCAGTCGACCGTCACCAGCGCCTATTTCCATGCACTCACCGGGATGCTTCTTTCTGAAGTTCCGGTAGAAAAGGATCTCTTCAGTGTCAGGCGGGTAGATCATCCTTTCCTCGAATGAAAACAGTGGACCGTACTTCTCCCAGAGAAGCACTTCAGAATTCATTCAACCGCCTCCACCCTGTAGCCATGCCTCAGCAGGGCTGCGGCCGTGACACCAGGCATTTCGGTTCCGCGGCTAATGCCGCATGAAGGGCTTTTATCCTTGAGGTAGATTATCTCCGGATTCAATATTAAGGCGTACCTGACTGAAATATCCGCGCCCCTGAGAAATTCATCCGTAACATCGCCATCCATATCTCTTAGAACAACCCTGCCGGTTCCATCCAGAACGGAAAAACCATTCCCTCCGGACAGAACGGCGGGTTCTCTGGGTGTAGTCAGTCCTCCAAGTCTTTCAGGACAAAACGGAACACATTTTCCCTCATGAAGCATCTTCACGAAGCGTCTTACTGGTTTCGATTCTCCATCGTATCTGCAGGGTATCCCACACAGGCATGCGCTTACAAGATTTACAGTTCTCATGAGTCCTGTCCATTCATGAAGTCCATGACAGCCGTTATGGGTTGTAAACAATACTGTGACAGCATTGAATATATTAATTTTCAGTAAAACCGCAGGATACTCTTTCGCGAAGGGAAATGATTTCCCGTCGGGAAACAGTAAAGAGATGCGTGACAGGAGAAATGGTGTTCCGCAGCCTTAGAATATCGCCGCGGTAGACCCTTCCCGGATGATGTAATTCTCGGGGTTAGCCTGAACGCCATCGATCAGAACCTCGTAGTGAAGATGCGGAGCTACGGATCTTCCCGTTGATCCGACCCTTGCAATCAGGTCTCCCCTTTCCACCTTCTGTCCCACAACGGAACAGGCCGTGGAGCAATGGGCGTACCTGGTCGAAACTCTATCGGAGTGCTGAATAACAATGTTCAACCCCCACCCCCGGGTCCACCCGGCAAAAATAACCTTGCCATCGGCAGGTGCATAAATGGGAGAGCCGGAAGCACAGGCAAGATCGATTCCTTTGTGCATCCGTACCGCTCCGGTAAACGGATCAATACGCGGACCGAATGGACTGACAAAAATACCGTCAACCGGCCATATGGATGGAATGCGTGCCAGTTCCGTTTCTTTCTCCATCAAATAGGCGGCAAGTGAATCGTAAGCCAGAAGTTCTGCATCTGCCAGCCTCTTCATGAGCATGATTTCCATTTCCATATCATCTATATATTCGAACATATTTTCGCCAGGAGGTTCGTTGACCGGAACATCAGTGGGAAGAAGCTGTGAAAAATCCAGGTTCAATCCGGCACCTGCAACAAGAACCTGTTTCTCTCTTGTAGCAATTTCCTCGTACTGTGAACGCAAACTCATGAAACGCTCGGATAACTGGTACAATTCTCCACGGATAAGCGTATTCTCGTTATTTCTGTTACTCGTTAACTGCATGCCGCCGTTTATTCTGCCTATATGAAAAAACAGAGCTGCAATGGCAGTCAGGAAAACTGCTGACAGGAGTATAACCAATCTTAACCGGCCGGCAGTGAGTATGAATTTTCTACCGGTCTTGTTTGATCTTTGCGGTATCCAGTGGATAGTGCCAATCGGCATAAGAAAATCCTGCTTTCCTATTTAAGATAAAGCAGCAGATTCTTGCTGTCAGATTTATCGTTGAGTTTGGAAATGGCCCTGTTCTTCAGCTGACGTACTCTCTCGCGGCTTATGCCCATTGTTCTTCCGATTTCAGCAAGTGTGTGTCTTCTATCGGTATTTATACCGAAAAACAACTGGATTATCGTTCTCTCGCGCTGGTCAAGAATATCCAGCATTCCCGCAACACTGCGCTTCATGGCACTGTGAACCACTGCTTCATCCGGAGGAATATCGTCATCATCGGAGATCATCTCCTGGAATGTTTTGTCACTGCCTTCATAAACAGGACTGTCAAGGGAAAGATGCGTACTGTGAATTGACATCATCCCCTCTACGTCCCCCCTGGAAACGTCAAGTTCATCCGCTATCTCGTTCGTCGAAGGATTTCTGCCAAGTGAATGTCCCAGCTCTCTTGCGGCGCGACCCATTTTGTACAGTTCTCCGACCCGATTCAAAGGAAGACGGACAATTCTTGACTGTTCCGCAAGAGCCTGAAGAATAGCCTGTCTTATCCACCATACAGCGTACGTAATGAAGCGGCATCCTTTGCTTTCATCAAATCCCTTCGCAGCTCTTATCAATCCCACGTTGCCTTCGTTGATAAGATCCTCCAGAGCTACTCCCTGGTTCGCGTACTGCTTGGCAATACTGACAACAAATCTCAGGTTTGCTTCCGTAAGCTCGTTCAGTGCTTCCTGCTCACCTCCACGAATACGTTTGGCAAGTGAAGCTTCTTCCGCTGAGGACAAAGTTTCTTTGCTGCCGATTTCCCTCAGGTACAGTTCCAATGATCTTCCTTCTGTACGCTTTGTTGCCAAAATAGCCGCCTTTCACATGCAATATTGATTTCCCCGTATTATAATTCGGAAGTGAAATAAGGTTCCTGTTAAAGGTTATCACGTAGTAGCCTAATCTGTCAAGGGGTTGACAGTTGTCAACCCCCTGTATTACAATTCGTTGTTATTTAGCCTTATAGAATGATCATGCGGTTCGGTGAATCCAATATCAGGTACGCATTATTAGTGTCAGTCAAGCTCTTATGGCTTGAATGTCCCGGGAGGTGGAGCATGGACTGGAGCGATTTACCAAGAGAAAAAACAGACTGCGTACTTTGCGGATCCAGCTCCAGCACTCTCCTTAGTATCCAGAATACCTGGCCTGTAGTTCGCTGCAGAGAATGCGGCCTTGTATACCTCTCCGAAAGACCCGCAGAGAAAACGCTGACAGATATGTACAGTACATCTTACTACGAAGACGGAAAGGTCGGATACACCGGATACATCCGGACATTTGAAAAGTACCACGACACGTTCATGAAAATATATCACAGACGCCACAGAGATCTCCTTCACCGTGCCCGCGGGAAACGCCTTCTTGAGATAGGTTGTGCCTACGGATTCCTTCTTGACTACCTTCGAGAAAGAGACTGGGAAGTTACGGGAGTAGAGATAAGCCCTGTATCCTCAGAGTACGCACGAAGTGAACTTGGGCTTGATGTACACACCGGAAGCATTGAGACAATCCCGCTCAAAGAACACTCCTTCGATGTAATACTGCTTCTTGATGTTCTTGAACATCTTCACAGACCCTATGACATGCTCTCCGGAATAGAAAGGCTGCTCTCTCCCGAAGGTATACTAGTAGTACAATGTCCGTGGGAACTTTATCACTGGGAGGAAATCGCTGAAGC
>CAZOQQ010000020.1:10820-18602 GCA_964582075.1 uncultured bacterium
TGATGCATCTTGGAAATGGCATAATACGATATGCGGTTCCGAATAATAGAAGAGGATAGTCATCCATGAAGGCCATGCTGTTGTGCGCGGGGTTCGGAACCAGGCTAAAACCTCTCACGGACAAGCTCCCTAAACCACTTGTGAAGATTGCAGGTTCAACCCTGATGCACGACACTCTCCTTCATCTGGCGCGTCAGGGTGTTGATACGGTAGTTGTAAATGGTTCCTGGAAGTCGGATATGATAGAGGGTTTTCTCCGAAACACAGACCTGCCGCTTCACACAATCTTCCAGAGGGAGGAAGAACCTCTCGGCACAGCAGGCGCGGTCAGGAAAGCTCTTCAATTCCTTGGAGAGGAATTCATCGTTGTCTACGGCGACAACCTCACTCGTCAGCCCCTCGAACCCCTTATCAAGCTGCATTCAGATTTGAATTCAGAGGTAACCATCGCTCTCGCTCCAACCGGGGATCCATCCGGCAAGGGTATAGTACTTACCCGACCGGATGGAAGGGTCTCAGATTTCCGTGAAAAACCGCCTGACGAAATAGCCGAATCGAATCTGGCAAATTCAGGATTGTATATCTGCAGAAAGTCAGCTGTTGAGCATCTTGAAGAAGACGTATTTTCCGATTTCGGCAGTGATGTGTTTCCACTGCTGCTGAAGGAAGGAAGAATTATGGCTGCGGACACTCCTGGAGGGTATACGAGAGATATCGGAACGTGGAAAAACTACCTCCTTGCCTGTCATGATATTCTATCGCGCAAACTTACTCCCTACACTGGCGGAGCCATCATTCGAAACGGTAAACTGATAGAAAACAGTCAATCCTACAACGGTATCAGCCTGAAAGGTACAGTGTGGATTGAAAAACAGTCCAGGATCGCAAAGGGTTGCTCCCTTGAGAATTGTGTTGTACTTTCAGGTTCGTACATCGGAAAGGATTGCGCATTGAAAAATACGCTTGTAATGCCCGGAACCGAAGTACCCGAAGGTACTACCGCAAATGATAAATACCTGAAGGTATTCTGATTGGAGATAACATGCTGGAAAAAATCACCACATACCTGAACCAGGTAAGTGCTCTGGCTTTAAGAATTCCTTCAGGGAACATTGAGGAACTTGTAATGATCATGCTGAATGCCTACGAAAACGGCAAAAGAATTTTCGTCTTTGGCAACGGCGGGGGATCAGCAACTTCCAGTCATTTCGTCTGTGATCTCGCGAAAGGTACCGCAACTCCGGGAAAACCCAGGCTGAAGGCTGTCAGTCTCTCGGATAACGTACCACTTATTACCGCATGGGCCAACGATACCGACTACAAAAATACTTTCGGAGAACAGCTTAACAATCTTGTGGAAGATGGTGATGTAGTTATTGGTCTATCCGGAAGCGGGATGAGCCCGAATGTTATAAATGCTTTCAGGGTAGCCAACAGGGCCGGAGCAATCTCGGTTCTGTTATCCGGTTTTAACGGTGGGAATGCGCTTGATATAGCAGAATATTCGATAGTTGTCCCGAGCGAAGATATGCAGCAGATCGAAGATATTCATCTTATGCTCTGCCATATTGTATTCAGGATGCTCCGTGACAGAATCAGAGGAGATGTAACCGATCAGTCGTAATCCCGGCTTCCGAATATTCCCTCCCCATTGGCCAGATACTGATTCAGCGCGTCGCTGAAAAGTTCAGGACTGGTTTCACTTTCCTGTGGAAACTTGCTCTTCCATAACTCCCAGGATTTCATTATCTCCTGATTCATTACTTCCTGCAAATTCCCTTCTTTCCTTGCTTCCTCTATCAAATCACGGTTATAAACAAGCATATCACTCGCAAGTACCCTTGCGAACCTTGCGGCTCTCTGCTCCGGTGTATCCTCATCCACAGATACTTTTATTGCAGGTGGTTTAATTTCTTCCTTCGGGGGATTGATAATAAAGATCTTCGAACATTTTCTGCATCGAAAGCGTTTCGGAGAGTTTCCAATCTTGCTTTCTGAAATATTGTATTTGCACTCGCAATTAGGACAGGTTACAATCATGTACTATACCTCCCGTGCAGAAATCGTCTTAATCTTTTCACACCTTCTTTGATATCGTCGTCGGACGCTGCGAAAGACAACCTGATATACCCTTCAGCACCAAATGCAGAACCTGGTATCACAGCCAGACCCTCATGTTCCAGAAGCCTATCGCAAAACAGTTCAGAGTCATTCCAGTTAACTATACGGGGAAACAGGTAAAACGCCCCGTCCGGTATGTCAAATTGTAAATCATTTTCGTCCGAAAGTAAAGAACAGATCAAATCTCTTCTTCTTCTGAAGGAATTGTGCATTTCCTTTCTTTCTTTCTCGGCTTTCCCTTCAACTGCCGCAAGAGCGGCCCACTGGGATATTGAACATGGATTTGAAGTTGAATGTGCCTGAAGGATACCGGCTAATTTTGCCCATTTCGCGTTTGTCAATGAGTAACCGATTCTCCATCCTGTCATCGAATAGGTCTTGGAAACCCCTGACACGACGGCTGTTCTCCCGGAGAGTTCCGGTCTGAAATCAAGTATGTGCGGAGTCTCCTCGCTGATGTAGGTAAGATCCTCGTAAATGTCATCTGATATTATCCACATATCGGTATCTGCTATTGCGTCAGCCAGATCTTTCATTTCATCCTTTGATGGAATGTATCCGGATGGATTCGATGGATAGTTCAGGAGAAGACCGGCAACTCCCTGATCTGCAGCTCTTTGTACTTCGAGAGGATTGATGTTCTCCTGCGGGAACACAGGAACTCCACCGGAAGCTTTTACCATTTCAGGGTAACTGACCCAGTAAGGTCTTGGAAGCAGTACCCTGTCTCCGGGATTAATCGCTGTTCTGATAAGATTTACAAGACCGTGCTTCGCCCCGTTACTTACAACGACATTCTCCGGTTTCCATTCTATTTTTCTTCTTTCCGAATATCTTTTCGCTATAACTTCTTTTAACTCAGGTATACCAGTACTTGCAGTATAACCTGTTTTTCCGTCCCTTATAGCGGCTATGGCAGCCTCGGCAATTGGCATAGGTGTAGGGAAATCAGGCTGCCCGGCTGACAGTGAAATAATATCCTTTCCTGATTTCTTCAATTCCTTTGCCTTCGCGGTTAATTGCAGTGTCGCTGACGGTGAAAGAGTCATTATCGTCTTTGAATAATTCATGATTATATCTTTCCCGCACCGTGAGGGTAATAATCATCAAGTGCTTTTTCTACACTCGTTGTAACCATGGTTGAAAGATCTCCTCCGTATTCCGCTATCTCTTTCACCAGTGTAGAAGAGATATACATCAAGTCTTCCGAGGGCATAAGATAAAGCCCTGTTATCTCCGGAGCCAGTCTTCTGTTCATCAGCTGCAGCTGGAATTCGTACTCGAAATCCGAATTTGCTCTTAATCCTCTTATGAAAGTGGTATAATTATTCATCCTCATGTATTCGATCAGCAGAGAATCGAAGGAAGCAACTCTCACACCTTTCAAACCTGTCTCTTCCAGTGATTCAACTACGAATCTTACCCTTTCTTCAACAGGGAAACAGAGTGTCTTTGAAGATCTTGCGACAACAGCAACTTCTATTTCGGTAAATATGCGTTGTGTTCTTCTTATTATATCGATATGCCCCAGAGTTATGGGATCAAATGTACCTGGATAGATAATTATCATTTTCTTCCTTCATCCATTTCCAGTGAAGGTAACTGTCACCGTACTTCCTCTTTTTCCAACCGTTCAGCATGATCGTATTTTTCCCGGATTCGACAAATACCGCTCCGGCGGATTTCAATACTCCCATCCATTGTACAGAGTCCAGCCATTCGAAAATGTCTGTGGATCCGTACGGTGGATCAATAAACACAACATCCGGAAGAGAATTTATTTTCTTAACATAATTCCTTACATCTCCCGTGATGATTGTAGCTTCATCCATGGCATCATGTTCTTTCAGGAAGCTTCTGATTAAACCTGTCGAACGCGGGTTCCTGTCGACAAATACGCAATGAGACGCTCCCCAGCTCAGAGTTTCAAGTCCCACCGCACCGCTGCATGCACACAGATCACATACAACTGCGGAATCAATAAGTTCTCTTCCTGCTATATCCATGAATGCGGCTCGAACAAGTGACGATGTCGGTCTGCAGAGTTTTTTTGAAGGGCGGAGAATATGGCCTTTCCACTTTCCCCGCCCGAGTCTGATCATTCCGACCTGTTTTAGTAAGGCCTGATAATGTGAGGGGTAACGAATATTACCAGTTCCGTACTCTCCTCACGTTCAGAGTTGTAGGAAAACAACAGGTTACCGAGCAGTGGAATCTGTCCGAGTATGGGTATAGCCCTTCTTACGTTTGTAGTTTTGCTCCTCATTATTCCACCGATAACAGCTGTAGAGCCATCATCTATCATCAGGGTTGTATTAGCGTTCTGTGTAAGAATTATAGGCTGGTCAGAAGACGTTGATTCTCCCGACAGCTCGCTTACCGTGGGCTGAAGTTCGAGCGTAACGTTGTTATCCGCGTTAATATGTGGTGTTACTGTAAGCTCAACTCCTATCTGATATAGTTGAACGTAGGTGTTCCCGCTCGCATCCTTTAAGGTAAGAGGTATTTGCTTACCGGATACTACCGTACCTGTCATATTGTCAATTATAGCGATCCTCGGCTCGGAAAGAATTCTGGCATGATTCTGTGTCTCAAGCATCGTCAAAGCCGCATTCACATCCAGCATGCTGGTTATGGTTCCAAACGAAAGAGTGCCCGTAGGCGTTCCGACTTCCAGGTTACTTGTACTTATGCCGCCATGAACAAGATCATTCGCTCTGCCAAGATTTCCCATAGACCAGTCTATACCCATCTCAGCCGCGTAGCTTGCGTCAATTTCCACCAGTTTTGCTTCGATCATTACCTGCGCTGTGGGACTGTCGAGAATAGGCAGAAGTCTGCCGACTTCCTGCAGTTTGTATGGAATATCCGTGATTATCAGGGAATTTGTTCTGCTGTCGACAGATATCTGTCCCCTTTCGGAAAGAGCTGTAGTCAGCGCACTGTTTACGCTTTCAGCTGTGGCATACCTTATAACGAATATTTCCGTCTGCATGTTCTGCAGGTTTTCTCTTTCATGACGCGTGGAAGCCATCTGGTTTATCTCGGCGTAGAAATTTTCTCTGGGCATTATTCTAAGAACGTTACCCTGCATGCTGGCAACAAGCCCCTGTGAATTGAGAATAGCGGTAAGGGCATCTCTCCAGCCCACGTTCTGAAGCCTTGCCGTAACGGAAGCGGTATAATCCTCCGGAAGCATGATATTCAATCCGCTTACGTCTGATATTGCCCTTATCACAGTTCTGAGATCTGCATCCACTACATCGATCGTTATTCTTCTTCCACCGACTCCGGACCATTCAACAGGGAACCCATCATCCACATCACGCTGTGTTTCACTTACTCGAATCCCTCTTGATGACGACACTTCGGTCATCCCGGACAAAGTTGCTGTATTGTTGTTTGGGGATGACAATGGAGCTACATCTCCACCCGTAACCACTGGCTCAACATATTCAGATGTTGCAGACCATGTGGCAAAAGGAATGCCAGTAGGATCAGTCTGAATTTCAAGAACGAGCTTATTGCCGTCAAGTGAAGCACTGTAGTTAAGTAACTCGCCGTTTATGTCGATAATCGCCCGTACAATTCCATCGGGAGGGGCTTTGTACTGACTGGTTCTTATTGACAGAACAGCTCCTCTGTTAACGGAAAAATCCATTGCCGGAAGCGAATGAACAGCATCGCCAAGGTCGAGAACTATCCTCATCGGATCGGTAAGCAGAAACCTCTCGTACGAAATCGCATCATCAGCGGTAATCGTGACGAGAGTCACATCGCCGCTTGGTACTACCGAAATATCGGTAACCCTGTACGCCGCCGCTGGTAATGCCAGCAGCAACAGGAGACTACATACGGTAAACAGACGCATCACAGACCACCTTCTTCATGTAAACGCAGAGAGTAAATGGTTGGGATTGTCGTCTCCCCCCCACCTCTGGCGCTATAATCAACTATGACATCCTGGATTACAATTACTTCACTACCGGTTATATCAGCGACATGGGAATTATTGGCAAGGACAGTTCCTTCGTACAGTATGTACGGCACACCCATTCCATCTTCAACCATGGCCTGATCACCACCAACTGGATCAAGTGTTATACCAACCAGTCTGAATTCTTCAACAGATATTTCCTCGACATTTCTCCTGGCATCCCTACTCTCAGAAGTAAACTCGGTGAATGGGTCGGGTCTGATGGAAACCGATTCGTATATGCGGAAAGTTCCCGCCCCCGCCTGAATTATATCGCTGACGGATTCTGCAGATCCCTGCATTCCTCCCGCGTTCTGCCCGGACATGGTGCAGGATACCTGACGGGTTTCATAATATGGCAGACTGGTTTCAATTGTACCCAGTCCTGAATAAACTGTCATTCCAAGATCGTCAATTGCCCATATAGGGTTCTGGAAATTTCCCATCGCAAAGAGTTTTGCTGGTTCAAACGATGGAGCTTCAGCAATAACGTCCCCGGGTGACATGACAGTTGAGATACCATCATCATCCAGTACAAGACCTCCATCGTAGAGTCTTCCGTCGGAATGATATTTCCATACTCCGGGTGAAGTTCTAACCAGAATACTGTCATTTACTCCCGCAAACAAAATATTATCTGATGATGCTATTGTACTTCCTTCGGGCGATTCCTCGAACTGCCACAGCGCAACCGAAGGATCAAACAACGCTATCCCGCCGCCCTGCAGGCTGAATATCCAATCCGGCCCTATTCGTTGAAGATCACCCATGGGATTCAGATCTTCAGTGCTGGAATAAATTATGAATTCATCATCCTCTTTAATTGCAATTTCTCCGCCGGAACCAAGAATTGCAACATCGTTATCGCTGAATGCCAGTGAGATGGGTGAGAACCCTTCAGGCAGCGATTCGGAAACCGCTTCACATTTGTCATCATCGAAGACGATGAAATCGGTTTCCGTTAAAAAGGCAGGTGTATCTCCCATAAGGTCAAAGTCAAGTACACTTCCCATATCATCCAGCTGGTAAGCCTTCCATTTCCCGTCTGCTCTATTGAAACTGAGAATACTGCCCCCCTGGAAAAGCAGCCATGCGGTATTATTCCCTGCCACAGCCATTATCGGGGGAGATTGAGACAGGGTCATTTCTATCCAGCCGTAGACATCCTGATTGTCAATAACGGTAATGTTCGATCCCGGATGATCGACTATTGCGGTTTCTTCATTCGAACTTCCGCCACAACCGGTTATAACGACAGAAACAAGAAGGGCCGTACAGATCAGTTTATTCATTTTTTCTACTCCCTTCCTATGGCTGTACAAAGGCTGAAATTGTGAAATTCGCCTCTATGTTATCGTAACTTCCATCGGAAGCTTTCTTCTGCAGAACTGTAAGATCCGTGACCGAGGTTATCATCATCTGCTGTGTCAGCTGATCCAGAAATACACCCAGCCTGTGAAAACGCCCGGTCAGATTCATCTGCCATCCGTAAACAAGGAAATCACCCTGAGTACTCGGTGTCAGGGGAGTGAGAGCGTTAATCCGCAAACCGCTGTTCTCGGCTTTCTCCGTAAGCATATCCATAACATCGTCCTGATCGTAGCTTCTGGGAAGATATCTATCAAGTTCGGCGAGCTGCTGATTAAGACGGTTAATCTCCTGTTCCGTTATTGCCATATCCGAAG
>CAZOQQ010000021.1:0-18354 GCA_964582075.1 uncultured bacterium
TGACTGGTACGATACTGTTTCCTTTCCGGATGCGGGAACATCTGCGGTAGCGGTATCCTGTGAAAGCTTCGTTAACAAAGTTACTGGAAATATACAGTTCAGCAAGCATAGTTCCACATATGAATCAAGCATAATTCCAATACCTCGTTCAGGCTAGATGTTTTAAATGATCCGATTCGATCAGGGAGAATTTACATACTGTGAAATTCATTGGAATCAGTTATTTGGAAGTAACGTTCTACGAACAATTAAAACTGCCCCGTTTTCTTGACGTAACAGCACTGTCTCCGGTATTATCATCCTCAATGACGGGAAAACACTACTTGTTATCCAATGCAGTGTTAACAAGAATTGTACAGATAACAGTAAACCTATGGTAAACCGGTTCTGGTTTACCTTAACTGTTTACCGAATGATGAATCATTTATCCCTGTTTCTCCCGGGAGGTCCTTCATCGTGAACGAAATAATTCTATTCGTGGGTGGAACCGACCCCTCGGGCGGTGCGGGGCTGCCGGCAGACATGAAAACCGCCTCAACCCTGGGCTTCCACAGTTATCCGGTGGTCAGCGCGATTACCGTTCAGAACAGTGGAAACGTTCTGTCATGGAGCACCGTTAATTCGGAAAAGCTTCTGGAGCAGTTGCGTGCGGTATGCGATGACGGATCGGTTGGTGGTGTGAAGTCCGGAATGCTCGGGAGCGAAGAGAACGTTACTGCCCTGGCCGGATTCATCAGAGAGAATCTGAAGGAGATCCCTTACGTCCTCGACCCGGTTCTTGCCGCAGGTGGAGGAACCGCCCTTGCAAACAGCGATATGCCTGAACTGCTGAAGAATGAACTGATACCTTTATGCGCTCTCTGTACCCCGAATATCAGCGAAGCTGAAGCACTGACTGGAATTACCGTTGAGTGTAAGGAAGATATGATCAGGGCCGGCAGAACCATTATGGGTTTTGGCGCGAAGGCCGTTCTTGTAAAGGGAGGTCATCTTTCAGGGAACCCTGTGGATATACTCGTTACCGAAAGTGGTCATACAGAATTCAGCGGATCCAGAATAACACATGAAAACGTGCATGGAACAGGCTGTACTCTGGCCGCTGCCGCCGCCGCCTTTCTGTCCGCCGGATTTACTGCGGAATCTTCGGTCAGAAATTCCATACGGTTCGTAAGGAGAGTTATTACCAGGAGGATAAAAAGAGTTCACGGGAATCTTCCCGGTCATTTTCCGGAAGCGGGTCCGCCGCCTTCATATCCCGATGGAAGCGCGTTCTATCTTCCGCCTGTCTTCTGTTCCATGTGCGGCGAACCGTTGGGAAAACTGCCAGGTGAGAATGGACACCTGTTCTGCAGAAAGTGCGGGTACATTCATTACAGAAACCCGATACCCGCAGTTGCCCTGATGGTTCATGATACCAGGAGAATTCTACTCGTGAAAAGGGCAATTCCACCAGGAAAAGGGAAATTTTCACTCCCGGGAGGGTTTCTTGAGACAGGTGAAACCGTTACGGAGTGCGGCTACCGGGAACTTTTTGAGGAGACTGCCCTCCGCGCGAAAGAAAGCAGATTGATGGAGCTGGAAACAGATATGACGGCTTACGGTGGAATTCTTCTTGCAGTGCTGGAGGTAACGGCGTGGGAAGGTGCGCCCGTCGCTGGAGATGACGCGTCAGAAGTTGTATGGAGCCCTTTGGATAGGGTTCCGGAACTGGCATTCAGTGCACATAATAGACTTGTGGAAAAACTCGTTAACACTCTCTGAAGCTGGAAATACCAGCTATGGAATCCTGAAAGGAGACTTTATGGCAATGGTGGAATGCGCCTGGTGCAAGGGCACAGGTATAGATGGTGTTGGAGACTCTCCCTGCGACATCTGCGGTGGCGATGGACACCTTAATGTTCCCGAACCTCCTACAAAGTGCGGAAGATGCAAGGGTGAGGGAAAAATATGGAACGAAGTTACGGAAGAGTTTTCAAAGTGTTCCGGTTGCGGAGGATCCGGCTGGGCCAGTTAAAAATAAAGGTTGAAATGAACAGACGCAACATGTTCGTTATCGCTCTTCCGCTGAGGTGAGGGATGGTGGTCGTGCTTCGACTGTAATTGTAATGAAGAACAATGCGAATTATTCCTGATGCTGGCGTGATTTACTTCAGGACAGGGCGTTCAGGGTTTCATCAAGAGCTTCTCTGTTGTGAGTACCGTAAACGGTAACATTCTTTACCCTTCTCATCAATCCCTGAAGAACTTTCCCCGGACCGACTTCCACGAAAGTATCAAATCCGCTTTTCTGAAGTTTCCCTATGGAATCAGCCCAGAGAACAGGTGATGTTACCTGCTTTTTGAGCAGCCGTCTTGCTTCATCGCCGCTCCTAATGAGATCGGCCGTAACGTTATCGACTACAGGTATCTCCGGTTCGTAGAATCCGGCATCATCGAGCGCGCTTTCGAGTCCTGTGGCGGCGTCCTTCATCAGGGGTGAATGCCATGCTCCCGAAACCTGAAGCGGTATAATCTTCCGCGCGCCTCTTAGTCCACACAACTCTCCGGCCTTATCAAGAGCGTTCCTTGCGCCGGAAATAACAACCTGGCCTTCCGAATTAACATTGGCTATTCCGACCGGACCTATTGCCGACGCTTCTTCGACGCACCTCCTGGCATCATCCAGTTCTATCCCGATAAGGGCAAGCATTCCTCCGGGGTGTCTGTCCGCGCATTTCTGCATGAGTTCACCCCTGATCCGGGTGAGCTTGGCCGCTATTTCGGGGAGCAGTACGCCGGCCGTAACGAGTGCAGCGTATTCACCAAGACTGTGTCCCGCTGTGCCCTCCGGTTTTACACCGGCCGCAACCAGTACGTTCATGGTAGCTATACTGATCATAGTGATGGCAGGTTGCACGTTGTCAGTTCTCGTCAGGACTTCCGGTGGTCCATTTGAAATTATCTCACTCAATTTATGAACGCCGGTCATTTCATCGATCCTGTCGAGAAAATCCACTGCATCAGGATATTCTCTAAGAAATTTATCCATCCCCACACTCTGCGATGCCTGCCCGGGAAACAGAAAAGCTAATCTTCCCATCAAATCCTCCTAGCGATAGCGAGAAGCAACTATCGAAATTCTATATAACAATATCGGGTAAACGCAACCCCTGTGATTGCTATTCACCGATACGGGGTGTTCTACCAAGAAGAACCAGCAGTCGCGCTTCCGCTATAAGGCACGAAACTCTTGAAGATTCCACAGATGCCTCAGCAGAAGTTACTCCCTCCTGGGCATCAAGGAGATCAAGAAGAGAAATACTTCCCAGGTCGTAACTCATCCGGGACAACCTGAGCTTTTCGTTCGCCTGATTAAGAACCTCAAGTGAGAGCTCCCAGCTTCCGATAGTGCTGATCAGATTATTCCTGGCAGTCAGTATGGAGCTTCTCACCGAATTTACAAGAGCCTCGTTGGATGCCTGCTGTCTTAACAGGGAAGCCCTGGAAGATTGAATGATGCTCTCACGGTTGAACCCGTCAAAAAGGGTCCAGTTCAGAGATACAGAAGCCTGCCAGCTGTCCATGTTTGAAAAATCGTCAAAATCAAGCTTATCGTTACTCCAGTTCCAGCTTCCGGATCCGGTAAGCGAAGGCCAGTACGAGCGACGGCTTGCTTCGCAGGAATATTCAGCGGCTCGGAGTCTCTCATCTGAAGACGCAATCGTATTGTTACGCGACATGTCGAGGTCATAGTTCATGGCTGTAGAAATGGAAACCGGCTGCAGCACAGCTTCCGTGTTAACAGTGTATCCCGAACCCGAAACACCTGCAGTCTGATACAGGGCAGTATATGAGTTCGCGACAGCCTGTTCCTTCTGCAGGAACGCGAGACTGTCCGAACTGTGCTTAACTTCAACCTGGATCAGTTCAAGATTCGTGGCACCCCCTATTCTGTAAAGAGCTTCCGTTCTCCGGAGCTGCTCGGTACTTCTGTCCATGGCTCTCCGCGAGGATATCAGCAGTTGCTCCGCCTCTATCACTCCGTAATAAGCTTCAATTACTTTCATGGTAAGATCGAGCCTGGCCTGATCCATATCGTACCGGGAAGCATCCAGTGCGTGTCTGCTTCCAGACATGCGGAGCCAGCTGCTTCCGCCGGAAGCCAGGATTTCCTGGGAGACGCTTGCGGACATGGACCAGGTGGCGTTATCGGTATCCGTATAGCCTCCAGTCATATCTGGAACAGAATGCCATGAATGGCTTGCGGATGAACTGAAACTAAGCCTGGGCCAGAGAAAGGATTCAGAAGATTGCAGGGATGCCTCGGCGGTCATGAGATCGGCTGATGAAATAGTTATGTCGGGCGAGTTATTCAAAGCAAGACTGACCCATCCGGAAAGATCCAGTGACAGTGTATCGGCCTGTGCGAAAAGAGCTGAAACAAACAAAGGCAGCATACAGACGACTTTTCTCATTAAAAACGCTCCGTTTCCTTTACGCCGCCGGCGCGAACATCACCGGCAGAGAGACAAGAAGAATACCGATAATATATATGGAAAAACTGAGACGGATTCCCCATGACCGGCTGCGGTGCAGCATGGCCGCAAGACCTCTGCCCCAGAGGATCATGGCAACAACAGAAGGAATATCCACACTCTCAAGGAATCTGTACATGAACACATGAATACGTGACGGTTGCAGAACATCAACCGGCACAAATATCGAGAGGTTCAGCCTTACCGAAGAAGGGATATTCAGCAACGACACGAGAACGATTAAGAATACTCCCGTAAGCATGTACGCTGATTGTGAAAGCATTGAAGATGTAAGATAGTCGGTAACCCTTCCGATCTTCGAACCTTCAACCGCATAAACAGTCCCGAATGCGGCCAGAGCCGCGAGCAGAGCTATAATGCTTCTCTCCACAAGTCTCGCCATGGGCAGGGTATCGGTCATGCGTTTCATTTCATCAAGCTCACCTGAAATCAGGCTGTCAGCCTCCGCGGAAGTATATCCTTCATCCGCCAGCTCGGTTATCCTCTGCGCCGACCATTCCTCTTCCACATCAGCCCAGTTAATCAGCATTGCGGGCACGTAACCGGCAACGGAAATTACCACTACGGAAGCGATCATAACCATACCCGCACTTCTTAAATCAAGAAGCAGAGAGTAAGCCCTGTCCGTTCTCCGGAACTGCGTAAAAACGGCCAGAAGTAATTCCAAGCCGTTTCCCTGAAGTTTCATCGATCCTTTCCCGCTTCAACCGCTCTGGAATATACATTCCCGTAAGCTGAAATCCTGCTGTCCCAGGAATTATCCCGTCTCATGCACTTTTTAACGATCCATGCCCATCGGTTCCTTCGTTTGTACATATCTTCGGCGCGAAGGATACATTTACGCAACTCTTCGGTATCAGCCTTCTTCATTACGAAACCGAACCCGCCTTCCCGTTCGTCAATTACCGTATCAGCAAGCCCCCCTGTACCGTTAACCACGGGAACAGCGCCGTACCTCATCCCTATCATCTGTGCCAGCCCGCAGGGTTCAAATCTGCTTGGCATCAATATAACATCACAGCCGGAAAATATCTTTCTGGCCATGGATTCATCGTACTTGAGAGTTACCGATATTCTGCCGGAATGTTCCATGGAAAGCTCCGATAACCTGTTCATGCAGTAACTTTCACCTGTGCCGAGTATTACGAAGTTGAAGCCTCTTTCAGCCAGATCAGCGATCAAGGGAAACAGAAGATCAAACCCTTTCTGCTTCGTAAGCCGGGATACGACTCCCATTGTGATTCCACTGTCATTCTTATTGATACCAAGCTCTTTCAGCAGCGCTTTCCTGCACTTTCTTCTCGGTGAAATGGAATCAGCCGTATACGTCGCATACAAAGTTCTATCGGTTTCCGGATTCCATACGCCGTAATCTATTCCGTTCAGTATTCCGGTGAGATCGTCTGAGCGCTCAAGCAGCAGCCCTTCAAAGCCCGCGCCGAATTCTGGACTTTTTATCTCCTCGGCGTAGGTTCTGCTTACGGTAGTAACCTGGTCGGCGTAAACGATTCCGGCTTTAAGAAAACTGAATTTTCCATAGAATTCCAATCCCTCCATTGTGAAAAGTGACCATGGAAGATGGGTACAGCCGTATTTTTCGACCGGGAAATTTCCCTGGAAATGCATGTTATGGATGGTGAATACAACCGAAGGCTTCCCGGAATTTCTGAGGTAGGCCGGGATAAGCCCCGTCTGCCAGTCATGGCAGTGCAGTACGTCAGGAGGATCATCAGAATTTTCACAGAAAGCAACTACGGCTCTGGAAAAAAAGGCGAATCGGTCGGCGTTGTCATCGAACGCGCTTTCATCATCGGGACCGTAAATTCCGGGCCTGTCGAAATACTCATTACTGCTGACAAAATAAACGGGAACATCGCTCCGGGGAAGTACCGATTCGGCAACGATGAACTTCTCTCCGGCCGATGTCGCAAACTTCTCCTTGATCCATCTGAAGTTACCGGATTTGTCGATATCATGGTACAGAGGCATGATAACTTCGACGGTATGACCAGCTTTTTCCAGAGCTATCGGAAGTGAACCGGTTACACCGGCCAGCCCTCCCGTACTGGCGAACGGGTAAACTTCGGAAGCCGCGACAAGTATTTTCAATTCTTACTCCTCCTTCCGCGTATTCCTCTTACCAGGAATATCACGAGCAACAGCGCGAGAACAATCCATATCCATACTTCGAAGCGCTTCATGAACCCTTCAGCAGCCTGAAAGTTATTCCCCAGCACTGAACCCGCTATGGAAAGTATCGTATACCAGGCAACAGCGCTGAATGCTATTGAAATCGCGGCAACGGGAAATCGCATGCCGGAGCTTCCAGCCGCCAGTACAAGCAGGGATCTTACCCCCGGAATGAAACGGCTCGCGGCCAGGATTACCGGTCCTTTGTCGGCTATCATCGCCTGTGCCCTGTCGACCCTTTCATACCCCACCTTCTTCTTCAGCCAGCTTTCAATAAACTGCTTTCCCGGTTTGTGTCCCAGGTAAAAAAGCAGACCGCTCGCGAGAAAACAGCCGGTAACTCCGTAAAGAACGGTCATGGCGAGCGGAAAACCTCCCGAAAGTGCCCAGCCGGAAATAACGATGAAGAGAATATCTCCCGGAACCGGAGGAAACAGTGTTTCCGTAAAAGCGATTATTCCCAGAAGAGGTCCGGCCCACGCACCCGGAGGATTGTTCGCCAGGTATTCAAGTATACGCTCAATCACTCCGCTATACCGGTGTTCTGGTAATTCTGGCTAAAGCCAGGCAACCCAGACCTCTGCCGCTGCCGATATCACCCAGAGTGTTCGTTGTCGTTCCCTTTACCCACACGCTCTCCGGAACCGTACCGATTATGCCCGCTATCCTGTTTACCATAGTATCACGCAGGGGAGCGATCCTGGGAAAATTCGAGATGACGGTTACGTCAACCTGAACAATCTTCCAGTCATCGTTTCGCACAAGCCTGCAGACTCTTTCAAGAAGTACCGCGCTGTCCGCGTCTTTCCACCTGTCATCTTCCGGCGGAAAAAGTATTCCTATATCTCCCAGTCTGGCCGCGGATAGAAGAGCGTCCGCGACCGCATGCAGTACAGCGTCTCCATCGGAATGTCCCGCAAGCCCGGATTCAGATTCAATAAGGCAACCTCCCAGAACAAACGGGATTCCCTTTTCAAAGGGATGAAAATCAATACCGGTTCCGGTTCTGCTTTCCGCACCTGCTCTCGATAATGATTCAATCATCATAAAATCCTCCGGACCCGTAAGCTTCATGTTCCCGGGCTCACCCGCGACCGCGCGAACTTTGTAACCGGAATGTTCCATTGCGGAGCATTCGTCTGTCACATCATCGGCACCTTCCAGAACCCGCAGTATTTCTTCAAGAACAAAACCCTGCGGGGTCTGACTCAACCTCAAATTATCCCTAGAAACCGTACGGTCGATGAACGAAGATGATGTTACACCCTTAACCGTATCGTTTACGGGAATGACGGGTACGGCGGCACCCGCTTCTGCAGCACCACTCATAACCCTCCTTATGACAGAACCCGAAACCAGCGGACGCGCGGCATCATGAATCAGAACCATACCGGAGGAATCAAGAGCCTTCAGACCGGCCAGAACGGAATCCTGCCGCCGCTGTCCACCGGTAACCGTTTTCACTCCGTCCGGCGGTCTCCAGAACTCTTTCCAGGGAGCCGCGGGAACAACTACGACTATCTCCCCGATTTCATCAACGGCAGAGAAAGCCGCGATAGACCATTCAACAAGAGGCACATCGTTCAATCTGAGAAACTGCTTTGGAACCGCTGATCCGAACCTGGTGCCCGATCCGGCGGCCACGATCACAGCTCCCCAGACTTTTTCATCCATGCGGCTCAGCCTTTCGCAACTCTCCCGCCGTCAGTCTTCAGCACTGTTTACAGCAGCATCCTTGTTCAACTTGGCAAAAACCATTGTTCCTCCGGATGACCTGAAAGTTGTATGAGCTTGAACTTCAACGATACTGCCTATCGTATCTTCAGCGTCTTCCACAACTATCATCGTTCCATCGTCCATGAAACCCACCGCCTGTTTGGGATTTCTTCCCTTTCGAACCAGCCTCACGGACAGAATCTCTCCCGGCAGTGTCACCGGCCTGGAGGCAGGCCCCACTTCTTCAAGGTTGATAACGTGGTTGCCCTCCTTCACAGCTATATCGATTAAATCTTTATCGCTGCTCATCAGAGACACTCTACCCCTTCTGATGTATTCAAGCATACGGAAACGCTCACGCTCCCGCTTTCCGAAATCCACGTATTCAAGATCTTCGGAACTGCCTATGGCATCTTCCAGCCTTTCAAGTGTTTCCATACCTCTACGGGCACGACCGCGTTCGATTATATCGTCCGAATCCGCCATTTCCTCAAGCTGACTCTTTATGGAAGCCGGCAGGATGAACGGCCCTCGTACAAGCCCCGCAAGCAGCATGTCGGCAACCCGGCCATCAATAATCGCGGAAAGGTCGATCAGAACGTGTGTGTTATTCTTTCCATCTTCCTCTGTACTCCGCATAAGCCCAAGCTTCTTGCCTTTTGTGAAGGCAACATGACCGAATACGTACGCGAAAGCAAAAGGAATCATTATCAGTGGCGTGACACCGGAGTTTGAAGCAGAAAGGTTTCCCATTCGAAGCGCCAGTATGACAAGGATACCCGCGACAAGTCCAATAATCGCGCCAACAGTTGTATAGATAATTTCATCTGCGGGAATCCTGACGAATGCGATCTGCAGAATAACGGCAACAATGCCGATTCCCAGACCGGTAAGTCCGAACCATGGGGAGGGTGTGAACCCGTCGAACGCGAATGTCCCCAGCAGGCCGAGAACAAGAATGAAAAGTACACGTACTTCCCAGCCCGATTTTTTCATAACCAGTTTCCTCCTTTTTCTTTTCGATCGGAGAGAAGGTTTTCAATGGAATCAATCAAACTTCTATAACCTTCTGCCCCGCTATCGGCTTTCTCCGCATCATCCGCGGCTCCAGCCAGTCCTGAAAATCCCAGAGCAAGAGCTTCCCGCAATCTGAGATCAAAATGTGTCACCGGCCGGAGTTCTCCGCCAAGCCCGATTTCGCTGCTGACGGTAATGCCCTCCTTCACCGGTTTTTCGAGCCTGCTGGAAGCAACAGCAAGACAGACTCCCAGATCAGCTCCGGGATCGACCAGGCTGATGCCTCCCGCAACATTCACATAGACATCCTGATTGCCAAGATCCATCCCGCATCTCTTTTCCAGCACCGCCAGAAGCATCGGCAGTCTGCGGGAATCCATACCGTTAACGCTTCTCTGAGGATACCCGTATCTGGTAGTACTTGTAAGTGCCTGAACCTCTACCAGGAAAGGTCTTGTTCCTTCCATGACGGCAGTAATGACGGTACCTGTGCGACGGGCGTTATCCCTTCTTAAGAAATAAGATGACACTTCGCTGACACTGCGAAGTCCGTCCTTTGTCATCTCGAAAACACCAAGTTCGTTTGTTGAACCGAAACGGTTCTTGGCTGCCCTGAGAAGACGGTAGACTCTATCCCCCTCACCCTCAAAATATATTACCGAATCCACAAGGTGTTCCAGCACTTTCGGTCCCGCCAGTGAACCGGCTTTCGTAACATGACCGACTATAAAAGCGGTCAGGCCTTTTGTCTTGCATTCCCTTATCAGTTCAGAAGTGCAGTGCCTCACCTGTGAAACAGAACCGGGAGCGCTTGAAAGGTCTGAAGAATATAGTGTCTGTATGGAATCTACCACGACAAGGGAACAGCCCGTGGCTGTAAGATTACTGAGGACTACATCCAGGTCGGTCGCGGCAAGAACGGCAACATTTTTCCGGACGGAATCGATTCTCCGCGCCCTCCTCGCAACCTGTTCGGGGGACTCTTCACCGGTAGCGTACAGAACTTTTTCCCCCGCGTCCGCAAGTCCCGCCGAAAGTTGAAGCATCAGGGTACTTTTACCTATGCCGGGCTCTCCTCCAACCAGGTTCACCGAACCTTTCAGAACACCACCTCCGAGAACCCGGTCAAGCTCATCAATACCCGTTTTCAGTCTTTCACCGGATATTTCCGGGATTTCAGCAATGGGAACCGGATGAGAAAGAACTCCTCCCGAAAGAGGCTTCCCGGAAACTTTTACCACCACTTCCTCCACCATGGTGTTCCAAGCTCCGCAATGGGGACATTTACCCGACCATCTTACCGAATTTCCTCCGCACTCGTTACATACGAAAAGTGTTTTCTTCTTTGCCAAACTGCCCCTAACCGATTGAATCAGTGGGATCAACGGGGAAAAACCGGGTAATATCCGCTTTGAAGATAAGGTCAATCATTCCCAGAGGACCGTTTCTCTGTTTCCCTATCTTCAGCACCGTTTCCCTTCGAAGGAAATCAACCTGACCCTCGAACTCTCCATCGTTATCAGCGTGAATCTCCGGCTGATGAAGGAACATTACAAGGTCGGCATCCTGTTCTATGGCTCCACTTTCACGGAGATCACTGAGCTTGGGTGCACCGCTTCTTCTTGTTGCCATGCGACTCAACTGGGAAAGCGCCATCACGGGAACCTCCATCTCCTTCGAAAGCGCCTTCAGATCACCTGATATACGGGCTATTTCCTGTTGCCTGTTCTCCGAGTTTCCATCACCGCGCATCAGCTGAAGGTAATCGACAAATACCATGCACAGGTCTTCGCGTCGCTTAAGACTTCTGACTTTCGCCCTTACCTCCATGGAACCTATACCGGCCTTGTCGTCGATGAATATCTTCATCCTCTGAAGCCTGTCGGCCGCCGCCTGGAGATCGTACCATGCTTTCTGTGAAAGAGTACCTTCAATAATAGGTTTTGTTCCTATGTGAGCATCGGCGCAGAGCATCCTTTGAGTGAGCTTCGCGTCGGACATTTCCAGGCTGAAGAAAGCAACGGCCCTTTGTGTCTCACTGGCTATATGCGCTGCCATGTTCAATGCCATGCTGGTTTTGCCCACACCGGGTCTTGCCGCGAGAATAATCAGCTCACCGGGGTGAAACCCGGTTGTCATTTTATCCAGCTCTGTAAATCCGGTGGAGAGACCCGTAACATAGCCTCTGGTATTCCTGAGATTCTCAAGCTCCTCAATACCCTTTGAAACAAGCTGGGCTATAGGTTTGAACTCACCGGAAGCCCTTGATTCGGTTATCAGCATTATCTTGCTGGCGGCCGCGTCCAGAACACTCTCGACATCAGATGTGCCTTCAAGCACTTCGTTTATGTTCTCCCTGCTGACCTTTATCAGCTGGCGAAGCATGGCCTTGTCCTTGATTATCTTTATGTACTGAAGTACATTTGAAAGAAGGGGTATATCATCCGTCAGAGAAGCCAGGTACTCCGTACCTCCCGCTTCCTCCAGAGTTTTCTTCCTTGAAAGCTCCTCGCTGACGGTAACCATATCGGTTACACTGTTCCTGGAGTCAAGATCCCTGCATGCCTGAAAGATCATCCGGTGCTTGCGGTCAAAGAAATCCTTTGTTACAAGGCCGTCAAGGGCTTCGACAGCAAGTTCCTGGTCGAGAAGCATCGCGCCCAGAACGCTCTTTTCCGCGTCCGGGCTGTGCGGAGGTCGATGACCCTTTTCGTCCATTACGATTTACCCTTTCCCAACCGGGGAAGACCCAGTTCATCCAGAAGCTTCCTTAACACCTTCATATCATCCCAGACAGGTCTTTTCAGAGCCTGGGTTCTAAGAAGAGCCGCAGGGTGATACGTAGGAATTACAGGTATATTTCCATATCTATGGATTGAACCTCTGAGCTTTCCTATGCCGTCAGTACTGCCTGTCATCGTTCTGCTGGCTGGTGCGCCAAGGGCAACAATAACTCCCGGATTCATGATTTTTATCTGTTCCTCCAGTATCCACCAGCAGGTAGTGACTTCATCCCTCGAAGGGGTTCTGTTGCCGGGGGGACGGCATTTCACGATATTGGTAATGTAAACGGAATCCCTGTCAAGATCGATGGCTGCCAGTATTTTGTCCAGCAGTTTTCCCGCACGACCAACGAACGGCTCACCCTCCATATCCTCGTTCGCTCCGGGTCCCTCACCGATGAAGAGAATTCCGGCGGAAGGATTTCCTCCGCCGAACACAATCCTGTTTCTTTCGGCGCTCAGCCTGCATTCGTGGCAGTCACCTACCCTTGAAACAAGCGCTGCCAGCCTTTCCGGTATGTCTTCATTTTCTTCAGGTGTCACGGCAGAAACCTTTTTTCTTTTCAGTTCAGAAATCCATTCGGGAAGCACAAATACCTCATCGATACCAAAACTTGCCATCGAATTCCAGAAAGGATCAGCCTTACCCCGCCGTTCATTCCCTTTATCAGCCATTAACCGCTTTGCCTTTCCAGAAAGTATTTCCCCATTGCCGCCGCGAGCAGCTCGGCAATATACCTTTTTGAGAACCGTTTGACTTCCAGGAAACTTCCGTCGCTGAAAATAAGTTTTCCAAGGTTGGAAGATGCTTCCATTCCGGCTCCCCGGATATCACCGGGATTGAAGAAAATGGCGTTCGCTCCCTTTCGCTTCATTTTTTCAACGGCCCTCTTTTCGCCATCCGGTCCGAATTCAAGGGCAAAAGCCATTACCGGGCACATGCTATCCGTCGATTCACGCAATTCCTCCAGGATATCGGGCGTGGATTCAAGCTCGATCTGAAGGTTCCCCGATCGTTCGATTTTACCACTCCTGCAGGAGGAAGGTCTGAAATCGGAAACTGCCGCTGCCATTACCAGAAGATCAGCATTTTCAACTTCACCCGCAAGGACGTCACGCATTTCCCGCGCTGTTTCAATTGCAACGATATCCGTACCGGAAGGATTCGAACTGCAGGCGGGGCCGGTTACGAACAGAACGTCCGCGCCGGCGTCACGGAACGCCTCGGCCATACATGAACCCATAAGACCGCTGGACCTGTTGGAAATGAAGCGAACCCGGTCAAGCGGTTCCCTTGTGGGACCGGAAGTTACAATCACCCTTTTCTCCCTCCAGAACTCAAGACCTTCGAAGGAAGCGGGAGAAAAAGCCCTTGCTTCGGCGGGAAAACCGGTATTTTTCAATTTCTCACATCGGAAAATCGCTTCAACCCGGCTCATGGAATCTTGCAGAATATCGTTGCATATATAGTAATCGAATGAACCTATCCAGCCGATCTCCCATACGGCTGTTTCCATTCTCCGCCGAACCGTTTCTGTATCATCGGTGTTCCTTGAAACCAGTCTGCCGGAAAGAATTTCCGGTGAAGGCGGCAGCACAAATATGAGTATCGAGGCGGGGAAAGTTTCCTTAACCTGAAGCGCCCCCTGCACATCTATATCAAGAACAACGCTGATGCCGCGTGCAAGTTCTTCTGTTACCCGCTTACGCGAAGTTCCGTAAAGGTGTCCGTGAACCTCGGCGTATTCAAGGAAATAACCATCCTTTATCCTTTTGCGAAATTCCCCGTTACTCGTGAAAAAGTAATCCACCCCATCGATCTCCGAACCTCTCGGCGGTCTTGTCGTTGTTGAAACAGAAAACACAATATCGTCGAATGTTTTCACCAGGTGGTGGGAAAGAGTGGTTTTACCGGCCCCGGAAGGTCCCGCGATAATTATCAGCCGACCGAACGGGGAACTATTCAATGTTCGCAGCCTGTTCCTTGAGTGAAGAGAGTATGTTTTTCATTTCAATAACTTTCAGTGACTGCTCCGAATCAGCGATTTTAGCTCCCATCGTATTGAGTTCACGGTGTATTTCCTGGATTAAAAATTCAAGTTTTCTCCCAATGGGGCTTTCATTCGAATCCACAACTTCAAGAGCATGATCAAGATGGCAGATAAGCCTCTGAACTTCCTCGGTAACATCTGATCTGTCCGCCATGAGTGCCAATTCCTGCATCAGGCGATCTTCATCCAGACTGACATCACCCAGAAGTTCTGATATTCTTTCTTTCAGGCGCTTGAATCTTTCCCTGACGGTCTCCTTCTGTCTGGCAAGGACAGGATCAGTCATTTCACGGATCCTTTCGAATCCCCCGCTGAACATGGGCACAAGCGCGGCTCCCTCCCTGCGGCGACTCTCCCTGAGTTCGCCCAGAGCCTTGTTCAAGGATGACATGAAAACCTTCATAAGCTCCACGCCGCCTGGCATCGAAACCTCGTCTGCCTCTATAACTCCAGGCAGTCTGAGAAGCTCGCCAACGGACATTTCATGGATATTCCCGTTATCCCTGACAAGACCCTCCGCGATGGATATGTACTCCCCTGCAAAATCCGGATTGATAACCGGGGGTGAACCCCAGGATGCCCCCGTTTCCAGAAGAACATCCAGTATGATGCGTCCTCTGTGAAACATTTCTCCGACGATTTTCCTGACATCGGGCTCAGCACGGGACAACGCTTCGGGCAGCTTCAGCGAAACACTAAGATTTTTATTATTGATCGATTTCGCCTCAATCGTTATCGAGAAACCATCTCCACCGGCTTCAGCCCGGCCGAAACCGGTCATTGACTCCATCAGACATTCCCCCGCTCAGAACAATTCATCCAGCAGTATACGTAACGGTAAACATAATGGAAAGACAGCACCGGTCATCCATCCGGAAGAAATACCTGACAGTACAGGCTTCCGTAACGCTCCGGAAATTTCTTTCACCGGCCGCGTGAATATCGATTCTAGGGAGATTCTGTTTCAGTGAAATCATCGAAGTATGCCACACTGTCCGATTTCGACCATACGCCTATCTTACCGCCTGGCGGAGTATCGAAGGTATGTGTGAGGTACAGTTCTCCGTCAATGTAACCTTCAACTACCGTATCATTTATGACAACTTTCAGTTCGTGCCATTCACCGGCTGTAGTGTGCGTGTCTCGTATCCATTCAAGAGAGGAGCGGTTTCCGCGGACAACCTGCCAGAGAACCAGATTATCCTCCAGTGTGCTGGCTCGAATTGTGTAATAATCACCATTCGGCTGCAGGCCGAAAAGTATTCCCGCATTCTGATCTATGTTCCCCGCAAGAATCTTGAACCGCAGCGTGATTTCACCATTGGTAAAATTATCGACGTCTTTCGCGACCGCGAACGGGTAGTAAGCGTAGGCTTGAACATTGTCCAGAAACTCGGCGTAACGATCGCCGTACAGGGCACGTGCCTGTTCGGCTATGTTCCTGGAAGATTCTCCCTGACTCCATTTGCTGCCATCGACCATCAAAACGGCGTTATCACCATCGACACCGATCATCCAGTAACCTACCGTCGGAATAAAAGAAGTCGGCTCGGCACCAATCGTCTCGGATGAAAAATCAACGGTCAGATGTCCCGGCGGAGGGTCAGCCGCGGAAGTATCGGCATCAGTGACCGATACAATCACAGAATCCGCAAGAGCAGGCGAGTCCGGGGCAGGTAAAGAGTCCGGATCTTCAATCCGTTCCTGAGGCTGGCTGCTTGCATTGCACGCCGCCACAAGTAAAGACATTATTAAAAAGGCAACCCTTGTATTGAATTCACGAAACATTCTACTGTACTCCTTTTCGTCCGGGAATGTGTTGATTGCGCCACCATAACATACCAAACAGAGCTGGCAGCACACCATAAAACCAGATACCGAATGAAGACGGGTCGGCAACAAGCGGGTAACCCGAGTATTCCGGAACCGGATCTGGGGTAACTGTCTGCCCTGCCAGATTGTGAAGAATGGGCAGAATCTCACCAGCTCCGGTGGAACGGCTCGAATCCCGCTCTCCGGCATATTCGTAAACGATCAAACCGTACATATCGTCAGATCGCGCCCCGAACAGTCCTTCATTACCGGTATCAGCATACGTTACGCTTAGATTCGGCACGGTACGTTGCAATACAGGCAGGACATTCCGCTTCAGTTCCCGCAGACGCGAATCGTTGTCGGACAGATAAATCGAGATGTTCAAAGGTTCGGTCATCTGCTGAAGAGCCCTTTCGTCAGCGGGATTGAAAGAATTGCGGCGGTCTTCGGAAACATCAACAGAGGTCCGTATCGGAGTGACTACGAGAACTGCCGCGATGATACCCGCGACTACCACGCAGGAACGCGATGCTTTCCGGGTTAACGATTTTCCGGGATGAAGCCAGATTACGCACATCGTCAGCAATCCTCCCGCGCTCAACAGCATCTGAAGCGTATGTGAAAGGGAAAACATTCCATGTTCATAAATTCGTAATTGAGCAGTGAGAGAGATTCCAGAAAGAGAACTCAGCCAACCCTGTGTGCCGGCGGCGAAATCCAGCACCCATGAACCAAGAGTAAAAGCCAGTGTAACAATTGCAGCGGTGGAACCGGATTCAGTGAGAGCGGATGCGAAAAAAGCTATCGCCGTGATAATAAGTACGTACATAGTGTATCCGGCGACAAGATTCAGTAGTTCCGGCATAAAAACATGACCGCCTGCCCAGTGCCATATCCCGAGTGATAACAACAAAGGGGTAAGTGCAAGAATCCACCCTGATGCCAGAGCCAGCACTTTAACGGTAACGATTTTTAACAGACTGAAGTGACCCTGCAGTAGCAGTTTCAGCCCGCCGCTTCGTGTTTCCTCACCGATCATTCGTATGGCGACAAAAGGGTAGAGAAGTGTGACAGCGAGATACAGCGCTCCGAACGTCGGAACAATGATTCCGTCAAGCGGTGTCATTCCGCGTGCCAGTTCCGGAAACTGCAGGGCGGTAACGCTTGCCTGCGAGAACAGGTTAACGGCCTGAATAAAACTGTAACCGGTCAATATCGAAAGGATAATCAGCATAACCCACAGCGCGCGTCCTGTAAGCAGACAACGTACTTCTTTCATAAACAGTGTCAATGTCAGGTTATGTGAGCGCAAGGAATACATCCTCCAGGTTCCCGGCTGAAAGCCCCGCCTGCTGTCTGAGTTCCGGAAGGGTTCCAGACCCCAGTATTCGCCCCTCGTTCAGAAGCAGGAAGCGATCGCAGATACGCTCGGCATCGTGCAGTTGATGGATGGAAAGCAGGAGTGTACGGCCGGCTGCCCGCGTTTCTTTCAGAATCTCGATGATTGTAAGCATCTGCCGGAGATCCAGACCGTCGAAAGGTTCGTCGAGGATAAGCAGGGATTGAGATGATAAAAGAGATATTGCCAGTAGAAAACGACGACGGTAACCTTTCGAAAGGGAACTAATCCTTTTGAATTGAACCGTTTCAAGTTCCAGCCTTCGAACAATTTCAGTGAATTTTGACTGTTCCGCTCCCAGAAATCGCGCCCAGAAACCGATTGCCTTCCCGACGGAAAGTTCGGGATAGGGAACAATGCAATCGGGCAGGTAAAACATCGTTCTCCTGCGACGGGAAACAGGCAACAGTGTGTCTTTCCGGAATATTTTACCCCGATCCAGTGGCATGAGCCCGGCAATACCTTCAAGCAGGCTTGTCTTGCCGGCACCGTTAGGTCCGATAAGACCGACGATTTCATGCTCGCGAATATCAAAAGTAATGCTGTCCAGGGCTTTAATTTCGCCGAAGTGCTTTGACAGATTCCTTACCCGAAGAAGGTCGGCTGATTCCCGCTTACCCGACTGGAACTGCTTTTCCAAATTATTATTTATCCTTCGCAATGAAAAAGGATTTTACCGCTTCCATATATGAGGTTAACACTACCTCGCGAAACACATTCCGGTCAACAGGATTTCTGTTGTAATTTTCCCGGACGGGTGCAGACTCGTCAGATACTGGAAAGTACATCGTCATTCGGGAAAGAAATCAGGCTATTCAAAGTTTTACAACAGTTACAGATGAAGTTCT
>CAZOQQ010000022.1:0-11710 GCA_964582075.1 uncultured bacterium
GCAAGTGGATCCGGTATCCATGCGGTTGCTCCGTTTTCCGTTATCAGGACAACCATATCGTCCAGATCCTGATCATCAGTTTCCAGTGATGCCGTAAAAAGCAGTTTACCCTCAAAATCGTAGACATTCCAGAAAGGATATCGATACTTACCCAGACGAACCCATAACCGATTCTGGTTGTCTACTCCGAGACTGGTAACCGCCCTTCGGTATACAATTGGATCGAAAGCCAGTTCCACGCCGGACATTCTTCCCCCGCGGCTGCGCATGCGGGCGGCAAAATCATCGAATTCCGCTTTTTCTCGGGTAAGTTCTTCTTCACTTTTTTCTACCCTGTCAGTGTTTTCCTTAATCGAAAGAAAAATTTCTCCGTCTGGAAGGTATCCGGTTATTTCAATAACATCGGAGCCTGGTGCGCCTATGAATACATGACCGGAATTATCGCATGTGAAGATAGGGTCTTCCTCGTCGCCGAGAGGACCGATTCTCGAAGGATCAAATGGCATCATCTGCTCATCGTAAACGGTCACCGGTTCAGAGGAGTTCTCCATTCTTGCAATTGAAAAGCCCATGAGCCCCTCTTCCCGGTTGAATGCTGGAAGCATTCCAACGAATGCTGAATCTCCCGCAGTTCTTACGGTGAAAGGGGGCCTTGGAAAGAAACCGACTATATTTTCTTTCCAGTTAAGGGAATCATCAAAAACGCAAATAGCACCACCTGCCATATCAGAAACAACAAAATTGTTATTTCCAAGTACTGTCATTCCTCTGGGCATCTGGAATTCTCCCGGTCCGGTGCCCTGTCTGCCGGCGGACCCCAGGAAGTTACCCTCATGTGAGTATTTTCTTACATTCATGGTAGATGCGTCAAGTACAAGTATATTTCCGTCTTTGTCCTGATCTGCCTCTACGATCTGGCCGAATACGTAGTTCGTGTCGCCCAGTTCAACACCTATCGATCCCTCAGGGATAAGCTCAAGATGTTCAATTTTCGCGGTAACTGCGTAGTTTCAGCAGTGTTGTTATCGGAGCTGTTACAAGAAAGAACCGGTATGATGGATATTAGAACCGTTGCCGCTGATAGACAGATTTTACTTTTCATGCAGAGCCTCCAGTTAGTTAATAATATTATATTAATAGAACTTATTCTACAAATAGTATCTCAGGATCACTATACTGTTAACTCAATGTAACGATTTGTAAAAAAGGTAATTTTGGAAATTTTGATCAGTTCATATATTTGTAAACACAAACGCTGAATGTCTCAAAACTGTAAGGCAGGTTACTGATGGCTGAATCGGTTGAAGTTAAAAAGGAGATCTCCAGAAACATTTCAAGGATATCTTCAGAAGGTGCGAGTTACGTTGATGCAAGGTTCTACCTTGATGACAGCTCCGAAACCATTTTACTGTACGATGGCGACCTGGAAGCTAACGATACAACTGTGGAGAGCGGCATAGGTGTAAGGGTTTTATGGGATGGCGCGTGGGGTTTTGCCGCTACAAGCGATCAATCAAATCTTGATGTGTGTTTTGATAAGGCAGCCATGAATGCCAGAACAGCATCTGAGCTTGTTAAGGTTCCACTGGCGATGGGAGTTAAGGATCCCGTTAAAGGTAACTATACGTCTCCTGTTGAAATTGATCCTTTCTCCGTGAGTCTTCAGGACAAACTTAAATTTTTAACGCGGCTGGATGCCGATCTTGAAGAGGATTTTATTCTAAAAAGAATGGTTTACGCCAACTTCCAGAAAAGGAGAATTCATTTCTGGAACAGCGAGGGTTCGGAAATCAGCAAGGATCTTATTGGCGTTTTTGGAATGATAATGGTTATGGCCCTGGACTCCGGTGGAGAGATGCAGAGACGCAGCATGAGCCTGTATTCAAGAGGAGACGGTTCCACCGGCTGGGGAATGATTACCGATCCGGAGCTTTTCTCCGGACATGCAACCAGAATCAAATCTGAACTGGCGGAGCTGATAAAGGCTGAACCTCTGGAATTCGGAAGAAGGTCAGTAATTCTTCTGCCCGGACAGGGGCATCTTCAGGTTCACGAGACAATAGGTCATCCGCTTGAACTGGATAGAATTCTCGGATACGAACTCTCCTACGCGGGAGGATCTTTCGTTGATCTTGATTCTTTTGGCAAACTCAGGTACGGAAGCGATAAACTGTCTGTAAGTTCGTACGGTGGTATAGCGAATTCTCCCGGTTCCTTTGGTTTTGACGATGATGGAACCCCTGAGCGTGACTACCTCCTTATTGATAAAGGTCTACTGGTCAATGCTCTTACATCCAGGGCTATGGTAAACGAAGCCAACGAAAGAGCCGGCAGGGAAGTATTCCAGCAAAGCGGAGGAGCCGCGCGTGCGTCATCATTTTACAGGGCTCCCATAGACAGAATGACCAATGTGAATATTCTTCCGGGTACTGATGGTAGCGAAGAGGATATAATCGCATCAACGGAAGACGGTATTGTAGTTGATAATCCTGTTTCCTGGTCTATAGGTTCGAACCGGGAACATTTTCATTTCGGTTGTGAGATAGCCTGGGAAGTAAAGAATGGGAAAAAGACCAGGATACTCAGAAATCCCACGTACCAGGGACACACACTGGAATTTTACGGGTCCCTTTCCGCGGTAGGCGACGAATCCACCTGGAAAGTGGAGCAAGTGAATAACTGTGGTAAAGGTGAACCGAATCAGGTAATGCAGATCGGTCACGGTGTGCCTGTCATTAGATTTGACGATGTGATTACCGGAGAAAGGAAGTAAAATGCTGGACGCAAACATCAGGAAGATTCTGATGCAGGTAAGGGATGAAGCTGCCGATGAAGGCATCCAGGCAACCCTCCATCTGCATAATGAGAAAAGCCATCTCATGCGGATTGGCAACAATTCAGTATCGCTTAATACCTCTGAAGATCTTATGAGACTTGACGTTGAGGTAACCGACGGCAGGAAACAGGGAAGCCAGACATACCTCGGGAACATTGAAGAAGCGGAAACAATTCGTAGAGTTCTTGGTAAAGCCAGAGAAAAAGCAAGAGTAGCCTCACCTAAAACTTACGATCCTATTCCCGATGAAGTGCAAACGACTGTATCCGAAGAAAGTCAGTACGACCCGACACTTGACGATATGGATCCAAGTCTGAAAGCAGCCGCTTACGGGGAAATATTCAGGAGACTGGGTGAACAGTACAACTATTCCGGATCCTGGTCCAGCGGGTCGATGGAAGTGTACATTCTTACCACCGCTAACAGGAACGAGGTTTTTCATAAAGGAACAGATCAGCTGTTTTCCCTGGTATTGAAGCATCCCAAGGCAAAATGGGAACTCACGCATAATCAGACAGGCTGGAGAACATCTGATTTCGCCGTTGAGAAAACAATCGACGCTTTGAATAAACTGATACCTGTTTTCGAGAATAACAAAGGTTTCAAGGCCGAACCCGGAGAATACACGGTTATTTTCGGAGCGGACGCCGTGTCGGAAATAATCAGCATGATGACGTACACAGGTTTGTCGGGAAGAGACTGGGAAGAAAAGCAAAGCTGGACTTCCAGCTTCAAACCGGGAGAAATCATTCTTGGTGAGGAAATCTCAATTGTTGATGACCCTTCGAATCCGGAAACATTCATGTTCGGATTTGACATGTGCGGTCGCAAGCGGAGCATTTTCCCTTTGGTGGAGGACGGTACACTCAGGAATTTAATGTACGATTCTTCCACTGCTGCCAGGTACGGGAAAAAACCTACTGGCCACGATACGGGTTCACCAAGCATCGTAATGGATACCGGCTTCGGCCATGAAGACCCACTGGATGCAGTAAAGGATATGGGTAGAGTGCTGTATATACCGGGTCTGCATTACGTTAATATTCCCAGCCGGAGCAAGGGTATTTTTACAGGCAGTTCAAGATTCAACGCTGTTCTTGTTGAAGACGGAAAGATAGTATCGCCTGTATTTTCTTCAAGAGTAACGGACTCTTTCCAGAACATATTGGGCAATATTAAAGTTGTTTCATCGGTTTCGAAATCGGTGAATATTTCGAACACTTACGAAAGAAGAACACCTGTAGCTATGAGTGTACCGACTTATTTCGTTTCAGAAGGCGTGAAAATCACCGATTCTGCTGATTCTTTCTAGAGAAGTTCAAGTGCTGAAAGAATGAATTGATACAGGGGTCTGCGTGGCGGGCCCCTTTCTGTATAACCGGAAATTATATTCAGTTTTGTTTCTGTCCGTGAAACAGTAAGCAAGATCTGCGAACCGGAAGAACAATGTAAAGAGAATTATTCATGGATAATAACGTTCGTCCGCAAGATCTCACTCTGGTTGTCGGGGGAGGACCTGCGGGGACATCATGTGCATGGAAACTGGCTTCTGTCGGCAGAGAATGCCTGATTATCGATAAGGCAAGGTTTCCAAGGGACAAGGTATGTGGTGGTGTTCTCAGCCCCGCGGCAGCGGAGACAATCCTTGATTCGGGAATTCTTACGCTTGGCGAACTGGAAGAGCTTACACTGAGGAAACACGGAACGCTGGCTTTATGGAACAGGGATGAACTCCTGAGAACTTACACTTCGGATGACAGTACCGTGCGGATAGTATCCAGGAAGGAATTCGACAACGTACTCCTTGAAAAGGCTGCTGCTGCCGGAACGTCGATTATTACCGAAGACGCGGTTCTATCCCTTGACTCATCTTCCGTATTAACGGCAGCCGGAAGAAGACTGTCCTTCTCAAACCTTGTGGGAGCGGATGGGTGCAACAGCGTTGTCAGTAAATTCATTTCGGGAAAAAGGAATCGAAAAACAGGTCTTGGTCTTGAATACTTCATTCCTTTTTCTCATTTCGGAGAGATACCTCAGGAAATTCAGATTCATTTCGGTCATATCCCGTACGGTTATATCTGGGTTATCCCCGGAAAGGAAATGGTCAATGTTGGAGGTGGAGCCATCGGCAGCACCGCATCACCATCGGATATTACATTGGCGCTGAACACGTTCCTTGAAGGCAACGGCATCTCCTTCGCTGATTACCAGCTGCAGGGTGCTTCGATACCATCACTTGCACTGGACAGGAATCTCGGCAGGGGCAATATCTACCTGGCGGGGGACGCAGCAGGTCTGACGGATCACGTTTCGGGGGAAGGAATAGGACATGCTGTTCAAAGCGGATTCCTGGTTGCCGAGTGCATCCAATCCGAAGGAGACCGCAGAACGGTATTGAGGAAGAGAGGAAACCGGATAAACGTGGTCAGACAGTCGATGTTCTTCAGGCATCTGTTGTTCAGCCCGATTACATTCGGTATCGCTATGATGGAGCTTCGGGATAATGAAGCATACGCCAGAGGTTACTGGAACATCATTTCCGGAAAAGATTCGTACAGCGGAATGTTTACCGGGCTTCTTGAATCTGAATGAATTCAAGTATGACGTATAATCAAGTTGACTAGTCATTATCTTTTTGTTTATTTATTTTTTGTTTCGCTGCGGTATTTGATTCTTTCTTGCAAATATTGAAAAGAGTTTCATGAGAATCGTACTTATATCTCCTTATCTTGATGTAACATCTCTGAGTACGCGTTTACTCGCGTCCTATCTCAAGGCTGGCGGCCATTCGGTAGTGCAGATATTTCTTCAGGACCTGGAGAGCATGATGGAGAATGGTATTGATTTCGGGGATTGCTACCATGATGAGGTAATCGAGCAGGTCATCAGGCTTGTTGAGGGCTACGATCTTCTTGGTGTGTCTCTTATGACCAATTATTTCATCAAAGTTACTCATCTGACGAGAAGAATAAAAGACAGAATCGATATCCCGGTTGTCTGGGGTGGTATTCACCCGACCGTAGCGCCGGAGGAATGCCTTGGCATCGCAGATTATGTGTGTGTCGGAGAGGGAGAGGAGGCTCTTCTTGACCTGGTGAATTGCCTTGAGAAGAATATCAGACCGGTTCACGTCAGGAACATCTGGTTCCAGGATGATCAGGGGGAATACCGTAATCCCGTACGGGAACCAATATCCGATCTTGATAAGATTCCTTTTCCGGACTATGACCTTGAGGATCAGTACATTCTTGTGGGTAGGAAAATTGTACCCCTGAGCGAGAGCATTCTGAAAGAAATTGTTCGAGCCAGAATCCACTTTAACCAACCGCATCACCTCATTTACGAAACCATGTGGACGAGAGGCTGTCCGCATCACTGCACGTACTGCATAAACAGTCATTACAGATCTTTGTACAAGGGGTGCAGGACTGTTCGACGAAGAAGCGTTGAGAACCTTATTGAAGAAATCAGAGTTATTAGAGAGAGATTCCCATGGTTCAACAGAATCAATTTCATGGATGATGATTTCGCAAGTGCTGATATCGAGCAGCTCATGTATTTCAGAGACAGTTACAAAAAGGAGATAAACTGCCCATTCTATGCGCTTCTTAGTGTACTTTCATCGGAGGAGGATAAACTCTCCATACTTTACGATGCTGGTCTTAGAAGAACTCAGATTGGAATCCAGACACTATCCGTTTCTACTAACAGGCTCTACTGAAGAATTTTTCAACATGGATAAACTGCTTGGGCTTGCCCGTTCATTGAGAAAAATATTTCCACCCGACTTCAGCCCTACTTTCGATATAATACTTGAGAATCCATGGGAGAATCCGGATGATGAACTTTGCACTCTGAGAGGCGTGCTGGACCTGCCTGAACCCTTCGTGCTTCAGCTGTATACTCTTACATTTTATCCCGGCACGGTTCTGTTCGATAAAGCTATTGCTGATGGTATCATTGAAGATACAGATGTTTCATATCTGAAGGAGAATCACGACAGAGGATTGAGCTACATTAACTTTCTCTTTATGCTGGTCAACAAGCGTGTGCCGAACTGTATCATCAGGTTAATATCCTGGAAACCTGTAACCATGTTTATGACAACGACTCCGGTTAGATGGTTTCTATCACTTTTCAATCCGATGTACAGAGCTTTGAAAAAGAGAAGTGTTTGTCGGGCTCAAAAAAAGTTATGGGGCTGGTTTATCTCCGAATATTCCGGCAGATAAAGTGATGGGAGTGTGCAATGAGAGTCCGCCGGTGGAAGACCGGGATTCCGTTCAATCAACTTTTCAGGATAGTTCAGTCAGTATGTACCCGGCTATCTGTTCGGGGAGCAGACCGGCCATTCTGTAAAGATCTTCAGCGTTACCGGATGCTCCGTATTCAGTTATGCCCTTTCTCCTGAGGTTGATGTTTTTCCCGGAGCATGCGATGGCAATTGCCACTTTCGACCCCATGCCCGTATCCATGTCATGATCCTCAAGGGTAAGAACCAGCTTGTAGCCGGAAAGTTCATCGAGCAGTTCAGAGCCGATTTCAAGAGGGCAGCTTACCGAGCAGACAGAGGTTGAAATATCGCTGTCGAGTAATATTTCTCTTGTTTCCAGCGCTTTCTGAACCATGTTGCCCATTGCCACGATAGCAATATCGGAACCTTCCCTGATACGATCATGCAGGCCGTATATGAACCTGTAATCCCTGTCGAAGAAAGGCTCACCGTTCTCTTTCAAAATAACTGGCAGTTTTGATCTTCCCATGGCTATGAAGAAATTCCCCGGATGTGTCGCGGCGTACCTTATAACTCTGTCGGTCTGATTGGGATCAGCCGGTACAACTGTATTGTAATGGTATAGTGTTCCCATGAGGCTTATGTAATTGATACAGTGATGAGTTTTTCCATCCATTCCCACATCCAGCCCGCAATGGGTGGCGACCACTTTCAGGTTGGTCATGTTTATATCGTTAAGTCTGTGCTGGTTGAAAGTTTCATCGGCCGCGAAAACTCCAAAATCCGCCCAGAATACAACTTTGCCGGCTATCGAAGCGGCACCGGCAAGGGTTGCGGTGTTATGTTCCATGATACCTGACTGAAAGAAATGATCAGGATATTCTTTTCTGAACTGTTTCGTTTTTACCGAACCTGCAAGGTCACAGTCGAATACAAGCGGAAGATTATCGGTGTTCAACTTTGCCAGATCCATCAAAGCCGCGCCGAAAGCGCTTCTGTTATCTATCCTATGATCTTCCCCGTACAAAATGGGCGTTCCGCCGAAAGCCAGTACTTCATTGACGGTTTCGAGATTGAAGCCTCCGGTGTCCAGGCTGCCGTCTTTCCTCAGTCGGGCGAGTTCTTCAAGGTTATTCTCCAGACCAAGTGCCTTCAGTGCATCTTCAGCCTGTTCCGGCGTAAGCGCTTTACCGTGGTACTGGGCATCATTTTCCATGAATGTGACTCCTTTGCCCATGACGGTATTTGCAATAACAAGCCTGGGTGCTCGGGATGTCCCGTCCGGTCTGAGTTCCCTGTAGAGGGCGGAAAAGCTGTGGCCGTCAACTTCGGATACATCCCATCCATCAGACCTGTACTCGGCGACTATATCGGTATACATGACCCTGTCGGTGCGACCGGAGATCTGAAGACCGTTGCAATCAACGATTACAGTTATGTTGTTCAGGCCGTAATTCCGGATGAATCTTCTGGCTTCAGCCATCTGTCCCTTCTGATGTTCACCATCGCCGGTGATTATCCATATATGATTACGTATTCCTCTCGTCCGGTCGGCAAGCGCCATTCCGGCTCCCGCGGACAGTCCCTGTCCAAGGTTGCCGGTTGTCAGCTCAACTCCAGGTATCGATCTTTCCACATGTCCTTCGAAAGGGCTGCCGGCTTTTCTGAAAGTGGTCACAGCTCTCCGCAGATCGAAGAAACCAAGCCTGCCGAGTATCGCGTAGACAGCCGGTGAAGTATGACCGTGGCTTACGATTATTCTGTCGCGTCCATCCATGAGAGGTTGGTCAGGATTCACATTGGCCTGAGACCATAGCAGGGCAAAAATATCCAGAGATGACATGGATCCCCCGGGATGGCCGCTTCCGGCAAGCGTGGTCATTTTAATGATATCACCCCTGGCGTTACGGCAGAGCTCTTTTAGAACCTTCTGTGTACCGGTTGAGATATCAGCGGGTTTGAACAGTGTTCGTTCTATTGCAGTCAAGAGTTCCGACCCTTCATTTTATTCACGAGTATTTCCCTGACTTTGTCGAATACTGTATCAGCGTTTTCAAGGGATTCCGTGAGATACTTCTCCGCTTCGTTCTTCGCGTTTTCAGCGAATTCCAAATCCTTTACCTCTCCCAGGTTGATAAGTACATTGTAGTACGCGCTTACCGCCGCTGCCCTTGCTGCCGCCGCGGCGACACCGGCATCGGATACAGAAGCCCGCATACCTTTTTCCACGAGTGATAAGGCTGTTCCTGCAATTTCCGGGCACTGCCTCAGTACCCTCATCGGGACTTCGATTGCCTGCCTGACAGCCGTCTCGACATCACCGTTATGCCTTGCAGCGTCCATCCATGTGTTGAAGGCCTCGGTATCATCGTCAATCGCGTTTAGAAGATTATCCTTGAGGGATTGAGACCGGGGAGCTATCTCCCGCATCAGATCCCACTCATCCCTGCATTTCCTGTTCTTGACGGTCAGATTGGCAACCATAGCGTTCAGGGAAGCTCCCAGGGCACCAATCAGCGCAGCGGCTGAGCCGCCGCCGGGGGCGGGGGAATCGGTTGAAAGCTCATCGTTGAAATCTCTGCAGGTCATACCGGAAAGATCAACGTCTTTTTCAGCAACCATGTATTCGATGATTTTCTCTTCAGGATTGAAAGGTGCCACATCTCTCATACCCATTGATTTAATGGCAGTCTCTATAAGTTCTTTCTGGGGAATTCCAGTCGTTGCGCCCTGTCTGCCGATTGAGGAGAGGCCGGAATTCTGTTTATCAATATAGAATCGACCGGCTTCCAGCATCGCCTGAAGGGGAACAAGCCCTACAACTTCGGATCCGGTGACTCTGACACCCAGTTTTTCAGCTTCATCTTTTACCGCTTCGAAGCCCATATGAAGCGGGGTAACAGATATATCCGTGAGATTCATTGTAACCTGAGCCGTATCGTATTCCTCTATATACCAGCCAGTTGCTTTGCAGTACTGAAGCCTGCCCGGTTGCTTGGTTTTATTGCCGTTTTCATCACGGATAAATTTCCAGTTGCTGTCGCGAAGAAATCTGCCGTTGTCTCTTATGGTAAGCCCTATATCCCGTGCTATACCGGCATCTTTTGTATTCAGGTTAACGTTGTAGGCAATCAGAAAGTTTCTGGCACCAATTGTACACACTCCTGTTTTAGCGACCTTCCCGTTCCATTCGTTGGGTCCGAAATCCGGTCGCCATTCCGGTTTACCAAGTTTATCCGGAAGAGCCTCGTACTCTCCCTCTCTTATGTTGGGAAGCTTTTCCCATTCCGGCTTTGAAGCCGCCTTTTCGTACAGGTAAACAGGTATTGAGAGTTCTTCTCCCACCCTCCTTCCAAGCTTTCGGGCAAGCTCAGCACATTCCTCCATCGTTATTCCGGAAACCGGCACAAAGGGGCACACATCGGTAGCGCCATGCCTTGGATGCTCTCCCGTCTGCGTGCGCATATCGATAAGCTCTCCGGCTTTTTTAATAAGCTGAAATGATGCTTCCACTACCGATTCGGGATTACCGGCAATGGTAATAACCGTTCTGTTGGTAGCGGCTCCGGGATCGACATCGAGAACTTTGCAGCCGGCTACGGAGGACGCGGCTTTTACTACTTCATTTATCAGTTCCATATTCCGTCCCTCTGAAATGTTAGGGACCGATTCGACTATTTTTCTGAGCATCTGAACCTCCTGATGAGATTACGGTATTTCTGAGAAAGGAATTATACTGTAGATTCAAGTAGCAAAGCTAGGAAAATGAACCCTGGAAGTCAACGAGTTATGGATGGAGAAATCATGGTCAGCGGAGTCATCGAAGGTTTTTACGGCAGGCCTTTTGCACCTCGTGAAAGGCGCATACTGATTGATTATCTGTCAATGCTGGACAACCCGGCTTACGTTTTCGCGCCCAAGAACGATCCTTTTCACAGGCTCAGATGGAAAGAGGATTATCCGGAGGATGAATGGCTGAAGCTGTCGGAAACGATTGATATCGCCGTCAGCAAAGGGCTTGACTTCGTATTCGGTATAAGTCCCTGGAAGTTCCGGGATGAAGATTCCAGCTTTCTCAGAAAGAAAGCAGAAAGGGCTGTTGATGCGGGTGCAACAGGGATCGCCGTACTTTTTGATGATATACCGGACAAGGTAAACTCCCTGCTTGCAGTCCGCCAGCTTGGACTGGCTGCTGAAGCTCTTGAAGGATTCGACTGCATGATTTATCTGTGCCCCTCGATATACTGCATGGAATTTTTCGATAAATACGATGGCAGTGAGTATCTTTTGGCCTGGAGGGATAATGTACCCCTTAACTGGCAGGTATTCTGGACGGGGGATACAGTAATCGTAAAAGATCTGGGGGTAAACTCTCTGGAAAACGCTCAGAAACTGCTTGGTTCGAAGCCTCTGATCTGGGACAATCTTCTTGCGGACGATTACAGCTTGAGAAGAATTTACCTTGCAGGCCTCGATAACAGGATACCGGGAGGATATTCGTACTTCCTGAACCCTTCTTCATGTTTTCCCGTGACTCTTCATGCTGTTTATATGCTTCTGAAAGCTGAAGGGGTTACCTGCGAATGGCCTTCGGAACTGGGAAGCATGCCCCGGGCATGGAGTATTCTCAGCGGATTCCA
>CAZOQQ010000022.1:11810-17755 GCA_964582075.1 uncultured bacterium
CGGTCGGAGAGAATTAGAAGGCTGAAATATCTCATGTTCGAAAGGCTTCCTTTCGATCATCCGCTTTCAATAGTAACAGCAGGGCTTTCAACGGATAACAGGGAAGGGTAGCATGAATATTCAGCTGGCCGGATACAACACCGATATACAAAACGGGGGAAATACCCCTGAAACACTTTCCGCGTCTTATGCCCGGATCAGCCGGGATCCCAGGCCGATTAACGTTCTCCGGAAAGAAGCGGCCATGGAAGTTGAAAAAGCCCGGAAATCCAACAGGCGAATCGTCTTCGGTTACGGTCACGGATCGGTTGCCGAGCACGCTGTTTTCAATTTTGATATTCTGGATGTTTCAAGGCTTGCGGCAGAAGCTCTTCAGAGTTTCCGTCTTGCCAGTTTTATGGAGAAATCCCAGAGGTACATTCGAATAGGTGATGACCTGGTTGTTCCGTCCGAACTCGAGGGAAAAGATAAAAGGAATTTTCGCGACAGTGTCTCAAAACTATTCCAGCTATACAGCAGGCTTTACAAAGGTCTCCGGGAAAATGGCCTTGAGAAGGAAAGAGCGAAAGAGGATGCAAGGTATGTATTGCCACTGGCGACTTCTTGTCAGATGGGTATGACTTTGAACGCAAGAGAACTTGAGCACATGGTAAGAAGACTTTCGTGTCACCCCTTTGCGGAAGTAAGAACCATTGCCGGAAAACTTCTTGACCTTGCCATGAATGCCGCTCCTTCGCTGTTTCTTTTTTTGAAGCCAACGGCTATGGACATGTTCGCCCATTCAATGTCACCTGTCGATTATCCACCATCCGACAGCGTAATCCTGCTGGATTGCGATGATGATTCAAAGGTAGGATCTCTGCTGATTCAGCGGAAAAGCGGTTCTTCCGTGGATGATGCCGGAAAAGAATGGGAAAATTCCGATGAGCAGAGAAGGGTTGAACTTTTCACCGAAGCACTTTCCGGGCTTGGTATCCATGATCCGGTGCCCGGAATCTGGGAATTTTTCAGAGCGCAGTTCCAGTTGATCCTTTCGGCTACCGCATATGCCCAGCTTAAGCGTCACCGACTGTGCAGCAGGCTCGTTTCAGTGTACGATCCCGTTCTGGGTGTTACCGTACCGCCAAGTATTTCTGACGTGGGACTCGAAGAGGAATTCATGAAGGGTGTTAGAGAAGCTGAGTCAACGGCAGGTTCACTTGAGTATCTTTACCCGTATTCCCTGACTAACGCTCATAGAAGAAGAGTGATTCTTGATATGAACGGCAGGGAGCTGTATCATTTCTCCAGGCTAAGGGAAGACGCGCATGCCCAGTGGGATATCCGGGACGTAGCCCATAAAATGATGTCATTATTAAAAGAAAGAGCGCCTTATACATGCATGCTCACCGGCGGAAAATCAGAAGTATCCGCGATGTTCAGTTGACAGGGTTACCTCAGGGCCATTTCCATTATTTTCGGTGTTCCAAGGATTGATCCCGATGAAGGCGTTATTTTAAGAAGAACCTGGCCCGGCCTGCCACTGAGATCCAGTTCGTAGTGCCATGTAAACTCACCCTCGTAACTGTAACTGTACATTCCGAACAGGTCTCCTTCCACTGCAGCTTCATGCCATGTTTTGCCTTCATCCACGCTGAACGTGACCCGAAGATCAATAATTCTTTCACGCGGGTCGGACAGTTCGTAGGAAACAGTAACTGTATTGTCTGCAAGGGAAACGTTGCTCACTGCAGCCTGCATTACGGAAGGCAGACGGGAATTGTCAATCTGGATAGGGCCTATAATTTCTGAAAAAACCGTATCTCCATCTATCGCGCCGATTCTGATTTTCATTTCCATGGGATCAATTCCCGGGAGATCCTCCGATGAATTCCAGGTTACCGTTGATGTGTACGAGGAAGGCGGGTAGTGCTCGTTTGCGAGCAGCCCCGAGGCATTGATCCATGAGTATGTACCCTCGAACATGTACTGCAATGTAAGGGACAGTCCATCTCCCTCGGGATCGGACAGAGTGAAAGAGATTGGTACGGAGCCCTCAAAAGCTTCCCACTTGCCGGGGGATGCGACGGTAATTGAAGGGTAGCTGTTGTTGTCTACGTGGAAAGGCGAGGATGGCACGGCGATTCCCGTATCAAGATCCTTCGGAATAGCTCTGAATTTAACCTGGTTGCCGTCAAAACCTGGTATATCCACCGCTGATTCCCAGACCACATCGTATTGATTTGCGCTTGCATTAGGGATGGAGCTTTCGAGGACGGTGGCAACGTTCCAGTTCCTTCCAGCATCTATGGAGTATTCGTACTGTACGTCAAGAGGATTTTCCTCCGGATCGGAGAGCCTTACACCAAGAGTAATACTGCCGGATACCTCTCCTTCGGGTGCCAGTATCTGTCCGGAAGGAAGCCTGTTGGAGTCAAGATGCAGGTTACCGAGTATACTCCAGGGACCCGGATCCGCATCCGCAGCCCTTACCCTTAGTGCGACATTTTCAATATCCCTGAAACCGATGTCGTTCTTGGCATTCCACTTGAAGGGCTCTCCGTAGAACCAGGACGGTATCTCGAAAGTACTGCCCGTCAGATGAGCGTTGTTCCAGGTTTCCTGTCCATCGATTGAATACTGTGCCTGCAGCTGTATTATGTCGCTTTCAGGATCTTCCACTACGTACTGCAGGTTGTACCATCCATCGGATTCCTGTCGGGAAGTGGAGATGTAAAGTGTAGGGGGAATGTTGTTGTCTACATGAAAAATATTGGAAATTCCGCTGATCCCCGGGCCGTCGGGGTAGTAGGGTGTGACCTTGAGAACACATTCCTCGATATCCTGTCCGGGGAGGTCTTCATCACTGAACCAGACTATGCTGTTTCCGTTGTCACGGAAACTGCTTGTTTCGTGCCAGGAATATCCGGCGTTGGTTGAATACGCAACCGAGATTCCTGTTACGTTGCTTCCTTCCACATCGTATGTCAACCGTATCCCGCCGGACGATTCGGAGGCTATTTCCCCCGCATGTGTAACAGGAAGGTATGATATTCCGTAACTCCCAGAGTTTGATTCGTCACAAAGCATCTGAGGCCATGAACCCGCAGTCATGCCAATTCCGGATATTTTGTATGCCGCAAGCCTGCCGGATCTGCCGAGAACGACAAGATCCTGATTTCCATCGCCGTTGATGTCGCCGGAAGACGGAGTTTTTGAAATTGGCTGCCCGAAATTAATAGGGAAGCCATCGATACTTCTCCCCCCGGCATTCCATGCGTAGACATAACCGTTATCGGATCCTACTATAACACAGGGCCCCTCGGTTGTTCTTGTTATTATTGGTGAAGTAGGGATACCGCGTGTAACATTGGGCCATCTCCATGTTCCGGCTATACTTCCGTTGCCGTTGATCAGAGTGACCGAGCTGTCCTGACTTGATACTGCAAGCTGAAGACCATCGACATCGGGATCAAGATGACCTATAGCCACCGTTCCCGGAGTTGATCTTTCATCAAGAAAAAAAGGCCAGCCATCTATACCGTTGCCGCTGGAGCTTATCACATAAATTCTGTCATTGTATGTAGCGAAGATCACGTCTTCAAGCCCGTCGCCATCTATATCAGCACTTACCGGAATGGTTCCGGAAGAGTATCCCGTATTGATAGGCCACCCGGGAAGGATACTTCCGTCAAACGAAAGTACGTATATCTTTGTAGTGACAGGAGCGCACACAATGCCGGATACCGAATTCCCACCAAGAGAAAGCTGGGTAGGCTGCCACTGAAGTTTTGAAGGCAACTCCACAGGCCATCCCGGTAATGGAGTGCCGTGAATATCCAGAAGGTGTACCTTAGAATCGGCAGAACCAAATGAAATCTCGGGATAGGAATCATTATCCGGATTAAGTACCGATATACCCGTGGCTATACCGGGACCGGCGAATACCGGCCATCCGGGTTGCTCAATACCGCTGTGATCGATCATATGTACATATCCGGCATTGTCTGCGTATACGATAACGTGACCTGTGACAGGTGAATAGAGAGCTGCCGGCCTTTTCGAGACACCACGATCGAAGGATACCGGAAAACCTTCGAGGATTTGACCCGTTCCCGTCCATCCACCCAGACCATGATCACCAAGGGTGATAAATATATCAATCGTTCCTGAAGAATTTTCGGCAAGCAGAGGATTACCAGTAGGGAGATATCCTATATTTGTTTCCCATTCCGGAGCTTGCAGCAGGAGTATTGTCCAAATGAGAAAATGTAATGACATTGTTACCTCCGAAATGCTATTTGAAATACAGTTTGTATGTATTATACTAGTTTCAGATATAACTGGAAGTCAAACCCGGGCTTGTAATTTTCAGCAGTCAATTGAAAGATGAGGTTGACTCTCAAAGGCATATAATGAATAATCATATTCAGGTGAATAGTACTCTTTCCCGCTTATGGAGAAGGGGATGGGAGAAATTATGAAGTATTTTATTATTTTGACTCTATTGTCCGTGGGTGTTCAGGCCGGTTCTCTTCCATTTTCCCGTTCAGGAGTTCTGGATTGTCCGGACGCGTACGTACTCCGGCATACCGAAATAGAAATTGAACTTGCGGCTTCGGCATATTCCGTTCAAGACACAGCGGGTGTTTCAAACAGTGAATTCATGATTACGGGACATCTTGATATAGGGCTTTTCCGTTACGGTCAGATAGGAATATCTTTTCTTGGTGATGGCGGAATCGTTGGAAACGTTAAATTCGCCGTGCTTCAGGAAGGAATTTCGGTTCCCGCCTTCGCAATCGGTCTTGAGAATATCACAGGAGAGAAATTCGTAGACTGTTTCAAGACAGATTCCGCCGGTGTAGAACAGTTCTATCAGTATGATCACGCTCAGAACTGGTCAGCGTACGGTGTATTATCCAAGGATCTTACTTACCTTCTGGGTGTTCCGGCAACGGTTAACATAGGTATCGGGATAGGACGTTTCGTCGGTGTGATAAATACCGGCGGCGCACTTGGACTGGGGAGTACCATAGCCCATGGACTTTTCGGTTCGGTTGTTTACCATCCTTCCGATTTATTCACAATATCTGTTGAACAGGACGGACGCGACCTGAATCTCGGTGCATCCTACAGGATAAGTGGCATTATTACTCTTGAAGTGGCCTGGGCTGAATTCGAACAGACGATATTTCCCCCGGAACATCAGAACAAAGCGGATATCATGCAGAATTCGAAGGTATCAATCGGCATTCAATCAAGAATTGGTCCTATCTTCGGTGCCGAGCAGATTCTCCTTGAACGTGAACAGCAGAGAATTGAAAGGGCAAGAGGCAGACTTGAAGAACTCGAGGCTAGAAGGAGAGCTGCAGAGGCTGAACTGCAAAGGCTCCGGGATCTTCTGGAGAATCGATAGCGGTCTTCTGATATGAATATCCGTTTACTTTTACTGGTGTTTGCATTAGTTCTTACTGCAAACGCTCAACAGGAGGATGGAACCGCTTCATCCTCTGAGTCGGCCGACACGACCCAGGCAACAAGTGTGCTTATGGAAAGGGCTGCCGCTGAACTGGAAGACCTTGAAACTCAGATTGCCAGGGAAGAGCAAAGGCTCGAACGGATTATGGCCGAACTGATCCAGCTCAGAAGGCAGCACGCAATGCTGGCCAACGCTGAAAGCGCATTCCTTCTTGGTGAAGAACTGTATACTTCCGGTTCGATAGTCTGGGCAAAAGACGCGTTTGAATCGGTGGTAAACAATTTTGCGAGTTCAATATACTATACGGATGCCCTGTTCAGGCTTGAACTTATCTCATTTGAACTGCAGGATTATGACGGAGCGCTTGTGTATTTCAACAGACTGACAGAGGCGGATCCCGGTTTTGAGTTTATCGATCTTGCGTACATAGCTGCCGGTTTGTCAACGTACAACATGGGGAACTTCGCGGAATCAAGAGTGTTTT
>CAZOQQ010000023.1:0-17467 GCA_964582075.1 uncultured bacterium
CGCTAAGCGTTTCGGGAATCGTCGGGCGGGAACTATGGTCGGAATTGCCTGAGTCGAAGCACGAAGACATCATGACAAGAGAAGTCAGACATGCGGAAAGCAAAAATCTGTTCACGAACATCTGTCCTGTCATCGTCAAAAACCGGATGCACGTGAAGTGCCGCTTTCCGAGCTTCTCTGTCCACTTCTTCCGGTTTCGGTCGGCACGGAGACGGAACCCGAGGTGTACTCGTTGAACCTGGCTGTACGAACGGGGTCCGTCTGTATGTTCGGAAGGGTGGCTGTAACTGCAGCAACGGCCGCCAGTCTGTCTTCAGGGGACGGATGTGTCTGCCAGAAACCGGGGCCCGACCTGGAGGTAATGGTACTCATTCTCTGCAGGACGGAGGAGAGGGCGGAAGGGTTGTATCCGGCGGAAGCGCATATTTCAACCGCCAGACTGTCAGCCTGGTATTCGGTCTCGCGGCTGTACCCTCTGGTTATAATGTTGGAAACCATATCTTCAACCAGGTCGCCGTAATCATTTGCGGCTGCCTGAACTTCGCTGATACCAGATCTCTCGGCCGATTCCTGCGCGACCAGTGCGCCGAATTCAGTCCACCTGGCTTTGTCAATTGATGCGATCCCGTGTCCCAGGGCGACATGTGAGACTTCATGCGCAAGAATGGCTGCGAGTTCATCTTCGTTGGATGCCAGGTCGGTAAGTCCACTGCATACGAATATGAGTCCGCCAGGGCATGCTATCGCGTTTATCTGGCTGCTGTTGAGTACAAGAAAGTGATACCCCCCGTAGGTTGCAGGTTTTGGAGAATTGGAGGCAACGGTCTGACCTACAAGGTTAACGTACTGCTGCATAGCGGGATTATCCAGGGGAACGTACATGTTCAGAACAGTTGCCGCTACGGACCTGCCCAGGTAGTACTCCTGCACGTCAGTGATTTCACTGTTCGCTCTGGTGAATGACTCTGCTATATTGAGTGCGCTTTGAACGTTATCGTTATCCAGAACGTCTGCCACATCTCCAAGCCCGAAGGCAAGGAGAACCGATATCAACAGGTATATCATATCCGTGACCTCCCAGAAGTTGAAGCGGGTTCAGGTGACTCCGTACCTTCAATAAGATTTCCATCCACAAGGAACTGAAAAAGCTGCTGTGGCGTGACCTTGTATGATGTTTCCATACTGTTTACCTGGGAGAAATCAAGGTCGGGATGCTCTCCGGCGTAAGTCGCTTCGATATCCTGATTGAATCCTCGACCCGCAAGCATTATTTCATCGGAAGTTACGTTGCCTGATGCCGATGTGCCTGCGGATGCGGTTTGAATAGCTCCCGTAACAGCGGTGCGGTGTATCCATCCAACCTGGTTGAGAGAGGTGGTAATTCTGTACCATTCTCCATCAATCTCATTTATAGTGGCTGTCGTGCCGTAGCTGACCGGTATTACGGGTGAAGCGTAGAATGCCGGCATGGGATATATGGACTGATTCTGAACAGCTATGGCGACTTCGTCTCCCACCCGTGGTTCATCGGCCTCATCTGATGCGAATACTAAAGAAAAGATCAATAGAATAAATAAATATTTCATGGTTATCCTCCATCTCAGTAGAGATTGTAAGCATGCCGCAATATATTGTCCATACCTGTTGTCGGGAAAGGATGCCCGAAGATACGTTCAGGGTTGTTGAAATCCCGGGATGCTATCGGAATGGGATCACGGTGTTCGGGTAATCATTTGGAAGAGAGATTGAAGACACCGTCCCAGTTTTCCGGATTTTCAGCGTATTTTTCAGCCATTTCAACGCATCGCTGTTTCATTATCGCGGAAGTCGGGTCGGGAATTGCGGAGAATGCTTCGGCTGCGTCAATGAAAAGGCCTTTTCTGTAAAGGTCCAGCGCTGCCGCGTAATCTGAAAGAAGGGTTTTCAGTTCATCGGTAGTTTCGTCTACAGTGCTTTTCAGCTCGTATACGGTAACGGGTTTCTGCTGGCCGACAACTCTTATGGTATCGAGTTCACGGAAAACAAATCGATCTCTCGCGCTGCGATAAGTTTCTTCCTGAACCATTATGGATGTTCCGTATACCTTGTTTGCGCCTTCAAGCCTCGAGGCGAGATTAACGGTACTCCCCATAACGGTGTAATCAAAGCGTTTTGATGACCCCATGTTTCCCACAACCATGTCACCTGTCGCAAGACCTATTCTGGTGAACAGTTCGGGATATCCCTCTTTCGATAATCTATTGTTCATATCAATATGAGCATGCTGGCATCTGAGAGCAGCGGAGCAGGCCCTGACGGCATGATCTTCAAGTGTAAGAGGAGCACCCCAGAACGCGATAATCGCATCGCCTTCGAACTTATCCACTGTACCGCCCGTTTCCAGGATTATATCGGTCATTATTGTAAGGTAACGGTTCAGAAGTGAAACAAGTTCCTCCGGCGTGAGTTTCTCAGAAAAACCGGTAAATCCCCTTATATCCGAGAAGAAGGAAGTCATGTATCGTTTGTCTCCTCCAAGAATCAGCGTTTCAGGATGTTCGGTTACCTGTGATACGACGTCGGGGGAGAGGTACTGTGAAAAGGCGTTTCTTATCTCCTGCTTCTTTCTGTTTTCGGAACCGAAAAGGAAGATTCCACCCGCGAGGATAGTTAATACTCCCGCTGACGCAGGCCAGACGGTTTCAAGCCAGATTCCGTTGCGAAACAGCAGGAGTGAAGTGGCAAGAAGCAGGATTGCTGGAAGGGATGCGAGGATGGAGCCGAGAGGAATGCGTTTGACAGCGGAGAGAAAAACAGCCGAGAGAAGTGAAACAAGTAAAGCGGTAAAAATAGATACCCAAACGGGGTATTTTTTTATGTAGTCATCATTTATAATGTTATCGACAGCTGTTGCAAGCACCTCGACACCCGGACACTGCGGGGAATACGGAGTTGGTTTAAGATCGTAAAGAGCGGGAGCGGCGTAACCTATAAGAACTATAGCGTCTTTGAAAACGGTTGAGTCAAGGGGACATGGCTGCCCGGTTGCGCGAGCGTTAAGGGCGGCGGTAAGGTCTGCAAGGGGTATACTGTTGTAGGTTCCCGCCGAACCGTGAAACTTCAGCTGCAGACGACATCTGCCGAAAGTATGCAGCCTGGTGTCACCGATGGACACGATGTTATCGTTCAGCGAAATATCGGGTCGGCCGAGTGAAAGCCATGCAAGCGCCATCGGAAGAGAGGGGACGATGCCCGCAGGGGTCGCGGAGAAAAGCCGGATACTCCTGAAAACACCATCCGGGTCCTGCCTGTCGCTGGTGCTTCCCAGAATATCCGCGCCTCTGGATATCATCTCAGCAGGGGGTGTGCAGAACCACGCGGAGTCCAGCTCCGATGAGTTCACACGGATATTCATAATGGCATTTTCGGGTATCACGGAGCCTTCCCGCTGAAGAAGAGCCATTACAAACGCGGTTTTTCCTCTGGAAGCGACAGAACCGAACAGACTGTCTTCGACAACTGAATACACCGATGGAAGGTCAAAGAGAATATCGAACGCAACGGCATTCGCACCCCAGCCTTGAATAAGATCAAGAATATCTGAATAGAGCTGTCTGGGTACTGGCCAGGGCAGGCGGTCCATTGAACCTCCGTCCAGGAGTACAAGTACAATTTTAGTGTCTGCCCGCGAAGGGGTTGGGGAAAGCTTGAAACGAAGATCAAGAGTGCTGCGTTCGAAATTCCCGAAGAACTCGAAACCGGAAATTCCCCAGAACAGCAAAGTTGAGAGAAGACCGATAAGAAGAACCTTCAGGATTCGCAACGTCCTGCTTCCGTGTGAAAAGCTTTCAGTGAGCATGGAACGCGGATTTTCCGGTAATAGGTTCAATCAACAGGTATTTCCTCCGGCTGAAGTTTTCCAATATCAAGGAAATATTTTCTGAGCGCCAGTACGGCATCTCTGTCGAACTGGGTACCGATTCCTTCTATCAACAGGTTGAGCGTTTTCTTGAGTGAATAAGGTTCACGGTAATGCCTTTTGGCGGTAAGCGCTTCAAATACATCGGCTACCGCTATTATTTTACCACCAATGGATATCTCCGAGCCGACCAGGCCTTCGGGATACCCTTTTCCATCGATTCTTTCGTGGTGCTGTGAGGCGAAAAGCGGAACCTTCTCGAGATTTCCGTCGAATTCTATGGATGACAGAATGATTTTCGTATGATGGACATGCTTTCTGAGTATGCCGGTTTCCTCTTCGGAGAGTTTCCCCGGCTTTTTCAGGATACTGTCGGGAACCGCCATTTTCCCGTAGTCATGCAGAAGGGCCGCGTAGTATATCGCTTCACGGGTGTCTTTATCTATGTTCATGTACTCGGCTATTTTACCGGCAAGAAACGTAACATCAAAACTGTGTCCTGCGGTAAGCGGATCTCTTGCTTCAATGGATACCGTAAGGGCTTTTATCAGGCCCTCGAACATTCGTTTAAGACTTTCAAGAAGCCTTACGTTTTCTATGGTAACGGCTGTTTCGGATGATACTATTTCCAGAAATCCGGCATCCTTAGCGGTGAAGCTGTCATCTCTTTTGTTAATTACCTGAAATACACCGATACATACACCTGATGGATTGATAATGGGTGCTGTTATCATGTTCCTGGTTATGAAACCTGTCGTTTCATCGATAGCGCTGTTGAATCTTTCATCACTCGATACATCGTGCAGTATAAGGGTTTTCCTGCTTCGGAATACAGAACCTGCTATTCCCTGGCTGGCGCTGAACCTTATTTCCCTTGTTTCGCCTTCTGCCACGTAAGACCACAGTTCATCGGTCTTTTTGCTGTACAGGAACACGGTTGAACGTTCAACACCCAGCACTTTGCTGGTCTCCGATGTAAGAAGGGTGACAAGAGAATGAAGGTCCCTTACGCGACTGATTGCGCGGTTTATCCTGAGAAGTGATTTCAGCTGGATGGCATCGGTATTTTCGTTATTGAAAAGCATAGGCCTCCAGGGTATTCAAAGCCGGTACACCTTACGGTTTCCGGATACAGGGACATCCTGGAAACCAATCTAACATGTAAAGTTGCCCCGGGGGAGTGGCAGCTTCAGGGAAGTGTTTCGAAGAAATCGTCTATTTTCCATTCGCCGTCTTCCGGCAGTATCTCTATGTAAATTGTGTTCCTGGAACCGGGGAACCCGTATTCGACGGGAACAAACAACCTGTCGGCTGATTCCACGGGTTCTCCGGGAGAGAGGCCGAATAGCGTAACTATACCGGTGGTGGTTGGACTGGAGAGTAATTCGAGGAGTAAATCTCTGCCACTCATATTCCCGATATCCAGTGAATCGGTCTGAAGACCGAAGTATAGCAGTATGCTGCTTACCTGTTGCGGGTCGGACGTGATGACGGAATCGACCTGAAGGATCGCTTCGCTGGAAATCATATCGACGGCCGCGGGCACGTTTCCGGCCAGGATTGAATCTCTGAATGCCGGTACTGTTTCGGTTGAATCGGTAACGGATGCGGTTATTATCAATGCGTAAATACAGTGCTGAAACATTTTCACTCCTGGTTAGGGGATAATGCGGACTCCCTTATCGTTTTTTCAAAACGTATAATTGTTGTTCACCTGTAATCTATGGAATAGGATGAAAGCATGTCCAGTTTACCTACTGTTGCCATCGTCGGCAGAGTCAATGTCGGCAAATCAACTCTGTTCAACCGCATTGCAGGTGGACGCATAGCCATAGTTGATGATCAGCCGGGCGTTACAAGGGACAGGAAGATCACGTGGGCCAACTGGTCCGGGTACGATTTCCTGATCATTGACACCGGCGGACTTGAACCTGACAGTGAAGATGCTTTTCAGGAAAGCATTGAAAAACAGATAAACCTGGCGCTTCTTGAAGCCGATGCGGTAATACTGGTGGTGGACGCACTAAATGGAATTCACCCGTTCGATATCGCTGCCGCCGAACTGGTGCGTAAATCGGGTTTGAAGTGTTTTCTGGCAGTTAACAAAATTGATAATAATCAGAGAATGGAACTTGTACCCGAGTTCTACAAGCTCGGTCTTGGAGATCCATGGCCGGTAAGCGGCCTGCACGGTTACGGCTCCGGTGATCTGCTGGATGCTGTCGTGGCTGTTCTTCCGTCCACTGTAAAAAGTGAATACACAGGGCTATCACTCGCGGTTGTCGGCAGACCCAACGTGGGGAAAAGCTCTATCGTAAACAGGTTGTGCAGAAAAGAGAGGAATATTGTAACGGATGTTCCCGGAACCACCAGAGATTCCATTGATACCATGGTCACCTGGCACGATAAAGAGATCAGGATTGTTGATACTGCCGGACTCCGCAGAAAATCGAAGAAAATGGACGATGTTGAATTCTACAGTACGGTCAGAGCCTGGAAGTCCATCTCAAGAGGAGACGTGGTTCTGGTTATCATGGATGGATCGGAGTATCCGGTCCAGCAGGATATCCGTATTGCCGCGAAAGCCTGGGAAATGGGCAAGGGCGTAGTAATAGGAGTTAACAAGATAGACCTTGGAATCGACAGGGATTTATGGGTTAAAAGTATCATTCAGCGTTTCAATCAGGCTAAAAACATGCCTGTTATCTTCTTTTCAGCCCTGTCAGGCGAAGGCGTCGGCAGGATACTTCCGACGGTAATCAGAGTGGGGGAAACAAGAGATTCCAACCTTTCAACTTCCGAGGTGAACAGAAGAATACAGGATGCTGTTGAAAATGTTCAACCTCCATCACCTCGGGGTAAACAGGTTAAGTTATTCTACGCTACTCAGATTGGACAGAAACCTCCCAGGATTCTGATATTTTCCAATCGTCCGGAAGACATTCCCGATAATTACCGGCGATACATTGAAAACAGCCTGAGGGACTATCTGAAAATGAAAGGTGTTCCACTGAAGATTATTTACCGAAAGAGGCAGCACTAAATGAACCTCAGTACCGGTATTGTCTATATTCTGATTGCCTTTCTGTCCGGTTCGATACCCTGGTCATGGATTCTCGGAAGGTTAAGGGGTGTCGATATAAGAAAGGAAGGTTCAGGCAATACGGGTGCCACTAACCTGTTTCGGGTATGCGGAAGGGGAGTGGGTATTCTTGGATTGTTTCTTGACGCGACCAAAGGAGCCCTTCCGATTGTCGCCGCGAAATACGGAATTGCCGGTTTCATACCTCCCGGGGGGCAATTGACCCTGGCAGTAGCGTCGATCGCTGCTGTTCTGGGGCATGTTTTCAGCCCGTGGCTGGGGTTCCGGGGAGGCAAAGGAGTGGCTACCGCGCTTGGCGTTCTACTGATCCTGTCGCCCGTAACGCTGGCTATAGCGCTTGGGGTGTTCATTTTCTCCCTCTCGATTACCAGGTACGTATCTTTTGGATCGATCAGCGCCGCACTGGTAATGATACCTTCGGTATTTCTTCTGGAACCGGGAAACCATTCCGTTCAGGCGGTTATATGCCTTTTCTCCTTTATTATTGTTCTGAGACATAAATCGAATATTATCCGGCTGCTCAAGGGAGAAGAGAACAGGTTCAGTTTTCGTGGTGAAAAGGATGATTAGCGGCAACCACTGGAGTATGGGTAGAATGATACTTCTGATGGAAAGCCTTGTCGCGAAGGATCTTAAAGTACGTTATAAACGGTCTGTCCTCGGCTTCGGCTGGTTTCTTCTGAAACCACTTTTCAGCATGGTGGTTTATTACTTCGTATTTACCAGGATACTCCGATTCGGCGGGGCGATACCTCACTTTTCACTATTCCTCCTTACCGGCCTGCTGCCATGGAATTTCTTTTCTTCCTCCTTGAGCGCCAGTACTACAAGCCTGCTGGATAATCACCGACTGATAAGGAGTATATATTTTCCAAGGATGTCACTGCCGGCAGCGGAAGTCACGGCGAACCTTGTACACCTTGTGCTTTCCCTTGCTGTACTTGAACTTATTCTGATCCTATTCGGGCATTATCCGGGAATCTCCATAGTGATGATACTGCCCGCGCTTATTCTTCTTACTATGATGACAGCGGGGATTGGAATGCTGCTTTCCATAGGAAATGTATTTTACAGGGATGTCAGGCAATTCATAGAAGTCCTTCTTCTTGCCTGGTTCTACGCTTCCCCCGTCATATATCCACTTGACTCCACCGGTGTTGACATAATTCAATCCCACAAGTTGATGCAGGTTCTTAAATTCAACCCGGTTTCCGGTTTTATGGAGATAATGCACTCAATATTCTATGCGGGCACATGGCCCCCGTTATGGTGCTGGATTTCCCTTGGTTCATGGTCTTTCGTTCTTTTGTCGGCAGGTTATATCGTGTTCAGAAAAGCTGAACCGATAGTTGTGAAGGAATTGTAAATGAAGCCCGGAGAAATTCTCATGGAAAATGTCGTTCTGGATTACAGGTTGTACCATGACAGGGCTGTATCCCTCCGGGACACCATGCTGAACCTGTTCAACAGAAAGACAAGGGTCGAGAAATTCAGAGCCCTCGATAACGTCAGTATAAAGATTGAACCGGGGGAGTCTCTCGCTCTCATAGGGTCGAACGGTGCAGGAAAATCCACGACTCTCAAGATACTGGCGGGTATATACAGGCCCACCTCGGGTACTGCCGAATCCTCGGGAAGAATAGCATCTCTGCTGGATCTCGGGGTAGGTTTCCATCCCGATCTGACCGGCGAGGAAAACCTGATGCTCAACGGAGCTATGATCGGGCTGAGCAGGAACGATATGAAGGAACTTGTTCCGGAGATCGCGGATTTCGCCCAGCTTTCACGTTTTATGGATACTCCAGTTAAATACTATTCCAATGGAATGTTCATGAGGCTGGGTTTCAGCCTGGCTACCGCAGTGAACCCGGACATACTCCTGATTGATGAAGTACTCGCAGTTGGCGATGTGGAATTTCAGGATAAATGTTACGCGCGAATATCGGATTTCAGGAGAAAGGGAAAAACAATAATATTCGTATCACATGATATTGAAGCCGTGTCTGAACTATGTGCGAGAACAATATGGCTTCACGAAGGCAGAGTTAAAATGGACGGAAATACCGAAAATACTCTGTCGGAATACCTTGAAAACATGCAGAATAGGCATACAAGCACAACCGCAACCCCGAAAGAATGGGGAACCAGGGAGATCTGGTTTGAATCGGTCAGTCTGAAGAACTCAAATGGTGTTCCGGCAAGGACGTTCGGAAAAGGAGAGAGTATCATAGTGGATACGGTTATTAAAAGCCGCTCCGCCGCCGTGGTTGATAACGTGGTTTTCGGGTTTTCGATTCACAGAGCGGATGGTGAGGTTGTAATAGGAACCAACAACCTGGAAATGAACCAGCCTCTTTTAAGGATCGAAGGTTCTTTGAATTCCATAATCGAACTGACCCTGGATATCGAAGAGCCCGGAACCTACATTCTGGGGCTTGCGCTGACCGATCCCGAAGCTGGCAGGGATTATCACTGGCAGGAGTATTTTTACCCCATCACACTGATAGAAGAACGCAGGTATCCTCCCCTGAGACTGTCACGGGCGATCTGGAAACAGGAATGAAACTGTTTCTGAAATACAGGTACGCAGCAATTGTACTGGCTGTACTGCTTCCAAGGCTTCTATGGTTTGTTTTCCTTGGCGGTAACATACCGGAGCCGGCGAGAGATCAGGGCCTGTATCTGTCCCTTGCCGGAAGGGTTGCCGAAGGTGAGGGAATATCTTTCAGCAGCGAGACGGGTTTTCTCAGGAGCCGTATACCTGCTGCCCCTGAATTCAACGGTAACTGGAAGCAGGATCCTGACTACGTGTTTGGCATGGTACCGGTTGAAACTCCCACCGCGTCAATAGAACCCGGATATCCGGTAATTCTTGCGTTAATCTTCATGTTAACGGGCCCCAGCACCGGAGGCGTGTACTTTCTTAATTCGATATTTGCGCTTCTTGGAGCCTTTTCGTTGTTTGTAATGGTAAGGGAGAACTGGGGTGAAAAACAGGCTCTGCTGGCGGCGTTAATATGGTCGGTTTACCCGTACTACGTTTATTACAGTGCTTACGCAATGACGGATATGATTCATATTTCCCTTCTTCCGGTCATAGCGCTGCTTACAATGAGATCCGTATCGAAAGTCAGGGCTGGTTTTGCAGCTGGAATCTCGACGGGTATGCTTTTTCTTGCAAGAAGTACCGCCATATTTCTGTTACCCGTTCAGATTATCTGGCTGTTCATAAGAAAACGATGGAAAGCGGCTCTTGCGGTTCTGTTTGGGTTTATTCTTTGCTGTGTTCCCTGGGTTGTAAGGAACCAGAGAGCTTTCGGGAGTCCGGTTCTGATGCCGACAAAGGGTTCCCTCAATCTATGGATGCGGAACAGTCCCTCCCTTCTGGCGATTGAAGGTATACACATTCCCGATTTCATAGGGAACGGTATTAAAAGAAGGGAACTTCTTGAATACCCTTCGATGGAAGGCCTGGATACCGAACTTGAACGAAGCCACCTGATCATGACCAGAGCAGTGCAGTTTATCGTATCGAATCCAGGACTTTTCGCGTATCTCGCGGTAGTGCGGGCATGCCATTTCCTCTCACCAATAGGCGGCACGGTAAACAATGCTGCCGCAAAACTGACCGGAATTCTAATCTATTTTCCCATGCTTCTCATAGCCATGCGCGAAGCGTTCAGGCGAAGAAGGGACAGCAGGATTATATACCTTGGCTGTATTTTTCTTCTGTATCTCGGTCTTCACGCACTTGCGCACGGCGGTGTGCGATACAGGTTGCCTGTTGATATGATTCTTATGACCTTATCATCGCTGTTCGTTGGCAGAAAGATGGGTTGGAGTGAGATGGAGACAGACGGGGGAATCACGAAGGAACAATGATATTGGTAACCGTGGATGATGTCGGAATGTCCGCCGGTGTAAACAGAGGTGTTGAGATTCTTCTTCCGGAAGGTGTTATAAATGGTCTCAGCATTATGGCTACGGGGAACGAGCTGGAGGGAGCGGTTGACCTTGCCTCCGAATCGAAGCTGGCCGTTTCGGTACATCTTAACTGTGTACAGCCGCCATATCTTGTTGAGAAGGATTTTCCCGCGTCGCATTCGGCATGGCTGAGAATCGGCAGGAAACTGGCTGACAGGGTCAGGAGCGAATGGCGGAGCCAGATCGAGAAGGTTCTCTCTACCGGCCTTACGGTAACGGGACTGGACAGCCACCAGCATGTTCATAACGCGGGCAGGCTCCGGGATGTTGTTCTTGATCTCGCGGAGGAGTACGGAATAGGAAAGGTCAGATCGGCCCGGCTTCCCGAAAGATGGAAAAGTCCTTCGTGCTTCGTACTTGATGCACTGGGAAGAAAACTGGCTGAGTCGGCTGAGCGAAGGGGTATTACAACTCCCGATCTTATGCTTGGATTCTCCAGCAGTGGTGATGTCACCATGGAATACCTGGAGAGTATTGAGAAAGGTCTCAGGGATGATTCTGTCGCCGAACTTGTTATGCATCCGGCAACCGAGCCTGTATGGACATCAACTCAGACCGATGAACTTGAACTGATGAGATCGGAATGGTTTGCTGAATGGCTGAAAAAACACTGACGCGGAGAATTCTGCTTGTTGCCGTTGTGGCCCGACTGCTGGTGTTCGTCGCGGCTCTGCACGGTGTTTTCATGATTGGAGAAGGCAGAACTCAGGCAAACCTGGCTGAGAACATTCTTCATGGAAAAGGTTTCATGCTTTCCGAGAGCATGATGCATCCGGATGGTGAAGAAGACGCTCCCCCGATGTTCCGGAACTCATTCGAGTTCTATAGAAGGGTGGACGGTTACTACGGAGCTTTAAGACCCGGACGACCGACGATGTTCCTTGTGCCGGGATACGCGATATTTATGGCCGGGATATTCGCTGTGTTCGGGTCGGGAACCCTGTTGGCCGTGCGGGGAGTTCAGCTGATATCAGGCGTACTGACAGTGTTAATCGGATTAAAAATAGCCGGAAGGTTCCTTGAAGGCCGTTATCTTTTATTCGCCGGGTTGTTTATCGCGATCGATCCTTTCGAACTTTACTACGAAGCTCTCCCCGCCACTCAGGCACTGTTTTCCCTTCTATTTCTTCTTGCAATTCTGATCTCTCTCCGCCTGATTGACAGAAGTCTCAGGGGCGGGAGATTCTTCCCGGAGGCAATAGCAGCCGGTATTGTGTGGTCGGCAGCATTCTATGTGCGTCCGGTATCGCTTCCCATAATGTTGTGGTCGTTCATCGTACTGCCTTTCACACCGCTTCTGAACAGGCTTCTCGGAAGATTAAAGAGGGTAAGCGGGAATGATCAACGGAGGTTTTCGAAGCGCGGTCTTTTCTCCGCTCTTACCGTTCTTGCGGTATTCTCTCTTCTGATTCTGCCGTGGGGATTCCGGAATAAAAGAATTTCCGGGAGTTTCCGCATAATGCCGGCACAGGGCGGAGTGAATCTGTGGGAGTACAACGGAAGAATATTCACCGATCATTTTCTGAACGAAACACGCGGCGCGTTATTACTTTACAGCCGGATTCGGAATCAGTACATCGACAGGCTCAATTCCCCGGAACTTGCGGAATTTCCGGAGTTCAGAGATGAACCTGAATGGGTAAGGGACAGCATTCTATACCATAGAAATATTCGTTTCATGCTTGATAATCCCGTATTGACCCTGAAACTGATCTCTCTGAGGTTCGTGGAATTCTTTAAGCCTTTTCCTCTGAATTCATTTTCTCCGTTTTACACCGCTGTCGGCCTGCTGTCGCTTTTCTGGGTGCTGTTTTTCCTTTGGGGAGGAACGGCAATATGTTCGGTTGAAAATGGATCAGAAGGTTTCTTTCTGGCCACGCTTGTTGCCGGATACACACTTATGCATCTTCTCACTGCGTCCGGTACCCCGCACAGAATCGCCATTGATTTTCCCATGGCAATAGCCGCTGCGTGCGGAATCAGGTACTCCGCGAAGAGATACCTTGCCTGGAAGAAGCAGAGAAATGCATGACTCTCCGGTTCTTCTGGTAAAAACCCACGCTTTCGGTGACGCGTTGCTATGTACTCCCGCCGTAAGGGAGCTTGTTCGGAGCGGGAGAACGGAATTCTGGTTTCTCACGGGTTATTCAGCCGCGGATGTATGGGAACGATTTCCCGGTATAAGCAGAGTATTTGTTGCTCCGGTTCCCCCGGAAGGATTTTCCGGTTACATCGCACTGTTGCGCTGGTCAGTGAGAAACAGGAAAATCCTGCACGGTGCGGGAGAAGCAATCGTATTCCAGGGTTCACCCGCCATCAGGAGATGGGTTCATTATCTTACCGGTTCGCAGGTCAGATCCTCGGGAGGAAAACCACTTGGGAACTGGGAAAGAGTGTTTCCCATGTCACCTGCCGAATACGCTGGATATTCGTATTCGAAAACGGCTGGAGTAAGCCCGGATGAATGGCGACCTGCATTTCCGGTGAAGCGATCGGAAACCGAATGGGTCGAAAAATTGCGTTTCTCCCGGCCTCTGTTTGTCATTGCTCCGGGAGGAGGGAAAAATCCAAGGGATACCGTACCGGAGAAGAGATGGTTCCCTGAACGGTTCGCCGTAATTGCGGACAGACTTTCAGAATCAGGATTCAATATTGTTCTGATCGGAGGAGATGGTGACAGGGCAATTGCCGCGGAAACTGTGAAACTGTGTAGGACCGCTGTTCTTGATTTAACCGGAAAAACGACTTGGGGGCAGACCGCCGCTGTTTTAGACAAATGTTACGGATTTCTTGGCGTCGACAGCGGAGCGGCGCACCTTGCGGCAGCAAGAGGAGTTCCCTCTGTAGTTCTTTTCGGCCCATCTTCACCCGATTATCTCTTTGCCCCCGGCATCATCGGGTATGTAAAGGGAGAGGTTGAGTGCTCGCCATGTTATTCGAACAGCCTTTTCCGGGGATGTATTCACGGAAAGGCGATTTGTATGGAAGCTGTGGAGATAGAAGATGTCTGGAAAAAGATACGGGAAGTTATAAATGAGAATTACGGCGGTTAATCCACCTTTTCTTCCGAGTTACAGCAGAGGACAGCGAAGTCCGGCTGTTACCAAAAGCGGAACCCTGTACTATCCTATATGGCTCGCTTACGCAGTGGGAGCTCTTGAAAAGGAAGGCCACGAAGTTGATTTAGTGGATGCTCCGGCCGACGGGCTGGACATGGAAAGCACAATTGAGAGGATTAACGCTTTCGCTCCGGAGCTGGTTATAGTGGAAACTTCTACACCATCGATAGAATCCGATGTAAAATTCGCTGATTCCGTTACCACGGACGGACGAATTGTTGTGCTTGTGGGAACCCATCCCTCCGCTTTGCCTGCCGAGACCCTGAAAATGGGTGTCAGCTTCACGGGTATCGTGGTTCGTGAATACGAGAATCCTCTTACAGGGCTCGCAAGAGCAATTGAGAACGGTGAAGATATTTTTGCGGTCAAAGGTCTGTACCTCCGCCGGGAAAATGCCGAAGCTTTGTACACAGGGGATGCCGAAAGCATTACCGATCTCGATTCTCTGCCTTACGTCAGCTCCGTTTACGCTGAACACCTTGATATCAATAAATACAACAACCCCAACGCTCTTCATCCACAGGTAATGATCATGGGGGGAAGAGGCTGCCCGTACCAGTGTACTTTCTGCGTGTTTCCGCAGACGCTTCAGGGGAGAAATTTCAGGAAGAGATCGGTGGAGAACATCACAGGTGAGATGCTGTGGATTCAGGATAACATGCCTGAAGTCCGTGCGGTATTTTTCGAGGATGATACAATTTCGGTCGACCGCGCCCGTTTAAGGGAACTCGCGGAATCTTTTATTGAGAACGGCGTATCGATATCATGGTCATCGAATATGAGGGCTGATGTTGATCTCGAGACTCTGATGCTGTGCAGGAAAGCCGGGCTTAGAATGGTTTGCGTGGGGTTCGAAAGCGGAAGCGACGAAATGCTTGCCAACATGCGCAAGGGGATCACGACAGAGATGTCGATGCAATTCGCCAGAAACGCGAAAAAGGCCGGAATACTGGTACATGGCTGTTTCATGGTTGGTACACCCGGTGAAACCAGTGAAACAATGCGGATGACACTTGAACTGGCCCTTGAACTTGATCCCGACACGGCACAGTTTTATCCGATGATGGTCTATCCGGGTACCGAAGCGTACAGGCAGGCGCTTGAATCGGGAAACATTCTCGCGGAAAACTGGAGAGAGTGGATAACGGAGACGGGGCTGCATAATTGCGTTATAAAGACCGATAACCTTTCTTCCGCTGAACTGGTTGATTTCTGCGACCAAGCAAGACGCAGGTTCTATCTGAGACCTTCGTATATCCTGAAGAAGTTATGGAGGAGTTTACTGGATGGTGATGAACGAAGAAGAACTTTCCTGGCGTTCTCGACTTTCCGAAAATACCTCTTCAGAAGCTCAAGGCGGAGGTAAGGCTTTATATTGGTAAGCGTGGTAATCCCGGTTTATAACGATTTTCAGCATCTTGAACGTTGCCTGGACGCGCTTGACGGCCAGACTGTAAGGAAGAACCTGGAAATTATCGTTTCACTTGACGGGGGCGAGCCGCTGCCCGAACGGATATCGAGAAAAGCAGACAAAGTCGTTGAAAACAGACACGCTGGCCCCGCGGCTGCACGGAACAGAGGCTGGCAGGCTTCGAGGGGGGAACTGGTGTTGTTCACGGATGCGGATTGTGTTCCGGAACGTATATGGGCGGAGGAAATGGTAAAGGCTCTTGAAACCGGAGCTGATGCCGTAAAGGGTGTCTATTCGGGCGGAGGCGACAGAATAATCCAGAGGCTTGCTCAGGTTGAGTTCGAAGAGAGGTATCGAAAACTCTCGAAGTCCCAAACCATTGACACAATAGATACTTACTCCGCGGGATACCGGCGAACTGTTCTGGAGGAAACAGGAGGGTTCGATGAAACATTTCCAGTACCCGACCATGAAGATATAGATCTGTCCTACAGGATGGTTCATCAAGGGTATTTGCTGGGTTTTGCTCCTATGGCGAAGGTGTCGCACAACCATAGGGATACGTGGAGAACTTACTTCGGGATGAAATCATCAAGGGGCAGGTGGAGGATGAAGGTTCTGCGAAGATTCCCGGACAAGGCCTGGGGCGGTTCCTACACACCACACTGTTTGAAAATCCAGATTCTTCTTTGCCCGCTTCTTGTGCCGGTGCTGTTCCTTTCGGTATTTTATCCGCTGCTTCCTGTGCTGTGGGCTGCGGCTTTCGTTCTAAGCAGTATTCCTCTCATTCTGACCGCGATCCGAACCGATATTTCCCTGGTTCCATTAATACCTTTCTTCGCGTTATGGAGGAGTTGCGCCCTGTTCTCGGGTCTTTCCAGAGGTATATTCACCCCCTGAGAGGTGGATGGATGAAACTGGCCCCGGTAAGAAGAGCAGACAGGGTTCTTATGTTGCTTCTGATTTCAGCAGATATTCTGACGGTTCCCCTGGTATTCGCTCTAACCTGGGTTTTCAGGACCGAAGTTCTTGTTAACATCCTTCCGGAATTCAATCATAAGCTTAGCCTGTATCTTATGGCTTTGCCTGTGGTTGCCGTATTATGGATATATTCTTTTGCCAGATCCGGGCTTTACAGACCTAAAAGGTATCTTGGTAATATGGGTGAACTGCAGCAACTTATGAAAACTTTTGTGTACCTTCTGGTTACCCTTATGGCCGCAAGCTACATAGTAAGAATGGAATACTCAAGGGTGATGCTGTTCATGTTCATAATAATTTCCATACCGGTTACGGCGTTCTCAAGGTTTACCGCCAGGAAGATAGCTCACGTACTTGCTCCTGTCAGTGAGGTTCCGAAAATTCTTATTGTCGGCACGGGCGAGGTTGCCGCACGGGTTATTACAGCCCTGAAGAGGCTTCCCGGTACTTTACCGGAACTTGCAGGAGTAGTGTCCGTAAATGCTGCAGAAAAAGGGAAGTTCGAAGGCGTGGAAATCGTATCATCACTTGATGATATAGTCGAGAATATAGAGCGGCTTGATGTTGACGAGGTATTTTTCGCGGCACCGGAACTGGATCGATCGAAGATTCTCGAGATTATTTCCATGGTAAAGAATACCGGTATCCATTACAGACTGGTAACCGATCTCTTCGAAATAGCCCTGGGAGTTACCGATATGGATGATCTGGCGAAGCTTCCCATCGTTGAAATAGGGTACGGTCAACCGGGGTCATTACACAGAATGACCAAGAGATTCATGGATATATCCATATCACTACTGCTTCTTCTTCTGCTCTCTCCTCTGATGCTTACGATATATCTTATTGAGCTGGTAACCGGGAACGGTTCACCTATATTTCGACAGAAAAGAGTGGGTTTGTCCGGCAGTGAATTCGTTCTTCTCAAGTTCAGGACAATGAAACCCGAATCCGACGAATACGAGGTTGCT
>CAZOQQ010000024.1:0-17286 GCA_964582075.1 uncultured bacterium
TCATTGTGCCGGGACAATATCCTGAAAACGTACACTGCTTCGAGTTCCAAGGAAGCTTTTTAACATTTTCAGAACTTTCCTCCTCACCGGTTCGCTCTCGAAATCAAAGGGATGAATCGCGAATCGCACCGTTTCGGAACCCGCTAACGCTTTGCCGGACAGGCTGACCCACAAAGCGGCCAGAAATCTTTTCAGAGGTATCCCTCCGGCATAGTTAACAATCGGTATCCTCAGGATAGTACGTCCCGTTCGCGGATCCCATATTCTCCACCTGCTTTCCGTAAAGCTGAATCCCGCGTTCTTCAAAGCGACCGCAGTTCCTCCGCTGTAAAGCCAGGCTGGAGCGACAAATCCCCTGACTTCAACACCGGTAAGCTGCCGCAGCACTTCACGGCCATCTTCCAGGAGTTTCTCCGCGTCGGACCTGTCAAGACCCAGAAATTCTCCCTCATTCCTTGTGAAAACCGCTGATCTTACCCTGTCCACAACTCCCAGATCCTTGCTGCCGCCCTTGTGGCTGAAACCGTGAAGCACCATTTCCACACCACTGTCCGCCAGACCTTCAAGCCAGCTGCAAAACCCGGGATATTCGCCAAGAGGCCAATTCCCGTGATAATCGGGAACTACCAGCATACTGTATTTTACCACTCCCATCTGTCCAAGAACGGTATGAATTTCCTTGAGCGTGTCCGCGTGGACAGGTGAAACATCGTGAACCGTGAGTTGGAGCTTCTTCATATATCTTCCCACCACATCCCGGGGGGAATAAGACTTTTGATGTTACCTGCTTCGTAAGCGGCAACAATTCTTCGGTAGTATTTTTCGATTCTGCTGAAAGTATCAACCCAGCTGTATCTTGAGACGGCAAAGTTCCTCAGGTATTCCGTTGTTTCCCTCCCGGATATTCTGACAGCTTCATATATGGCCTCGGCAAGGCTCTCGGGGTTGCCAGCCATGTAAGGTGGCATAAGATCAAGCGACGCAGCCATTTCTGCAGAAGCTTCAACATCGGGGAATACGGGTACGGTTCCTGAAGCGATCGCTTCAAGACCCGCGAGCCCGAATGTCTCGTGGTTGCCGAGAGCAAGAAATACATCAGCGGACGCCATTGCCTGCGCAACAGCATCCCTGCTTTTTCGCCATGGCAACAGTCGAACTTCAGGGTACTTTTTCATGAACTCCGAAACCAGCCCTTCGTGGGGGCCGCGGCCTCCTATGACAAGCCTGATTCTTCCCGGGTTCCTGAACAGCGGGTACGCCTTCATAAGCAGATCGAGACCTTTCTCGGAGTGAAGCCTGGCCATATACATAACGAGAATATCGCTCTCCGAAACACCGACGTTTCTTCTAAACGTTTCGGAACGGGCTGACGGTGAGAATCTATCCGTATCAACGCCCAGAGGAGTATAAAACAGTCTTCTGATACCGAGATCGTGAAGCTTCGTCAGCATACATCTGGAAGCGGCAAAAACGGCAGTCATATTGCCGTAATACCTGCGTACATGGTTCCTGGCAACTCCGTACAGTCTTTCAGCAATTACAGACGGAAATATTTTTCCGGCATACGGCTTCACGTAGCTGTCGGGAAAATCGGAATGGTAGAAACCCACCGTTGCTACAGGTGAATCCCCCATCGCCCTCGTGGTAAGGGCGGGAAGCAGGTACGGACTTCCAATCTCAACTATATCGGGCCGATAATCGAGAAAAGCGGAGTTAAGACCGCCACTGTCGACTATCATGCGGTATCCCGAATTCCACAGTGGGACTGATTTTAAGGAATAGATTCTTGTTTTTCCCCGGTCAACAAGCTCTTCATGTTTTCCGGGGATAACCAGTAGAGCGGTATGATCCGTACGCCCGGAAAAGTAGCTCAGTTTTCTTTCATGATAGATTCTTATCCCACCGCCCGTCGGGGAATACAGGCTGTTAACATCACAAATTCGCATACTGATCAGCGAATGCCATCGCCGGGACCTGAATCGCTTCCCGGCTCAAGGAGATACACACCACCTTTTCCGTCATCGGACGCAAGAACCATTCCGTTACTTTTGACGCCCCTTATTTTAACCGGCTGAAGGTTGACAAGAACCACAACTTTTCTGTTCATCAACTCTTCCCTTGAATAGAAAGGTTTCATTCCCGCAACCAGCTGGCGCGTATGATCACCCATAAAGACCATGAGCCTGAACAGTTTGTCGGCACCCTTTATATCGTGAACTTCTTTAATTATGCCGACTCTTATGTCCATCTTCGAGAAATCGTCATAGGATATTGTATCCTTTATTACAGGTTTCCGGGATTCCTCGTTATCCTTCCCGGATTCCTCACTCTTCATGATTTTCTCAAAACCTTCCTTGAGTTTTTCAAGCAGTATTTCCGGTTCGCCCAGCTGTCGTCCGGCGGGAATATTCTCTTCTCCGGCATCTTTCCACAGTAAAGAATCGGTTCCGAGCATTTTTCCGGTTTTTCGGCATGTATGGGGTACGAAAGGCGTGAACAGTATTCTGAGCGAATCCGCGAATTGAATACTGTAGTAAAGGGTTGTTGCACATTTACCTTTATCTGTTTTCGCGGTTTTCCAGGGCTGGCTCTGATCGAAATACCTGTTCCCTTCCCTGGCGAGGTCCATAACCTTGAGACACGCGGCTTTCAATTTGAAGTTACGCAGCAGTTCTTCCATTTCATCACGGACCGTTACTGCCGATTTCATGAGTGCTTTCTCAGCCTCTCCCGGATTTTCAGGGTGGGGCACAACACCATCGAACGTCTTCCAGGTGAATTTCATCGTCCTGTTAATAAAATTACCGAAAACATCGGCAAGTTCATTGTTTCTTTTGCGGAATTCATCCCACGTAAAATCGGTGTCACGGTTCTCCGGGGCATTTATTGCAAGCGCGTATCTCATGGGATCGGGGGGAAAGTGCGCAAGATAATCCTTCATCCAGATAGCCGTCCCTCTGCTTGTGGAGAATTTCTCTCCCCTGATATTCAGGTACTCGTTGGCGGGAATATTCCACGGAAGAACGAAGTTACCCATACCATGGAGAACGGAGGGCTCTATGACCGCGTGGAAGACTATGTTATCCTTTCCGATGAACTGTACAAGGCGGGTTTCAGGATTTAACCAGTAATCCTTCCACCCGTCAGGGTTTCCCCTTTTCGCGAACAGTTCCATCGTGCTGCTGACATAGCCCAGAAGAGCCTCGAACCATACATAGAGTACTTTCCCTTCGGCCCCCTCGAGAGGAACAGGTATGCCCCAGCTCAGATCCCTTGTAATAGCCCTTTCCCGCAGTCCGTCGTTCAGCCATCCCCTGCAGTAATTCAGTACATTGTTCTTCCAGTCGCCATGCTGTCCAAGCCATTCCCCAAGCCATTCCTGAAAAGCGTTCAGTTTTAAAAACCAGTGAGTAGTATTCCGGGGAACCGGTGTGGAACCGCATATTTCGCACACTGGCTCCAGCAGGTCAAGAGCATCCAGCCAGGTTCCGCAGTCTTCACACTGATCGCCCCTGGCATTTCCCGATCCGCACTCGGGACATGTTCCGCTGACGTAACGGTCGGGCAGGAAACGGTTACACTTGTCACAGAAGAACTGCTTCATGGATTTCTCGATGATGTATCCCTTTTCAAGCAGGTCAAGAAACACGTCCTGCGCGAATCTGTAATGTTCCGGTCTTTCTGTCCTGGAAAAATTGTCGAATGAAATTCCGAAACGTTCAAAATCCCGTCTGATAATTTCATGGTACCTGTCCACAACCTCCCTGGGAGTTATGTTCATCTGCTCCGCCCTGATCGTTATGGGAACGCCGTGTTCGTCAGTTCCCGAGATAAAAACGACATCCTCCTCACACATCCTCAGAAAACGGACATAGATATCCGCCGGAAGGTATGCTCCTGCAAGATGTCCCAGGTGTGAAGGACCGTTAGCGTAAGGCAGCGCGCTCGTAACCAGATATCTTGACATTATCTCTCCATCTTTCAGGATTAATCTGTTCGTGGATTCTTAATCAGAGGTTTTTTCTTTCTGTGATACTTTTCGATATCCATGACCCTCTCTTCCTGGTCTTCCATCTTAACGGTTACCGTCTCCATGAATATATCCACGGCCGTAACTTCTCCTTCACGCTTTCCGATCCTGATACGTGAACCCAGTTGAGGGTACAGTTTGGAAGCCTTCCTGTAAAACTCCGACTCGTAGTTCAGACAACACATCAAACGTCCGCATACACCGGAAACCTTTGAAGGGTTCGGTGAAAGTTCCTGCTCCCTGGCGGCCTTGAGTGTAATCGACCTGAAGTGCGACAGGTAGGAAGCGCAGCAGAGCCTTCTGCCACATATCCCGATGCCATCCTTCTGCCTGGCATCGTCCCTTACACCTATCTGTCTCATTTCTATTCTGGCGTGGAATTTACTTGCCAGATCGCGAACCAGTCCTCTGAAATCCTTCCTCTGCTCGGCCGTGAAATAAATTCTTATTTTCCTTCTGTCCATCTGGACTTCGCAGCTGGTAAGCTGCATATCCATGCTTCTCGTAAGGATTCTGTCTTCACAGAATTTAAGAACTTTTTCTTCGAAGGTCCTGTTCTGCAAATCCTTCCGCAGATCTTCAGGCGTGGCTTTCCTTTGCAGATGACCGTTGATCGATGCTACAGGGTCTCTCGGATTGTATTTCGCGACTACCATTCCGATGTCTTCTCCCCTGTCTACGGATACTACCACCATCTCTCCGGCCGAAACAGGTTTACTTGTCAGGTTTATAAAGGTCTCGAGTCTTCTGGAACTGAACAGAAGACGGAAAAGTTCTGTCGCGCCGGCTCTTTCCTTATCGTAATTGACGCTCCCGTTTTCGCTCTCATTCCTGTAACTCAATTGATCTGTTCCTTTCCTGTACTGACCAGAACTCTCCACATTCCGGTAAAGACTGCCGTCAACACTATCTTCGGCATACCATTTCCCGCCAGTCTTGTTTCAGCCGTTTGAAAAAGGTTCATACCGCTGCTTAGCGCCTCATCCCGTATATCAAATCCCCTTACAGTATCCCGCGGATGAACAAGTGGTTCTTTCCCGAGGGCGCATCTCCTCAGATCATGAAGGAAAGACATCATGTTGCTGCAGAACTCAAGGGTACCTTCCGCACCGAGCTTCCTGGACACATCGATGGCCAGTGACATCACTTCCGAGACTGTGCTGCACCGGGATAATCTGCGAAGAACAGCCTCCGGTCCGTATTTACCGTCTGTCCCGGCAACTCTGCCGGCTCTTGAAAGCGCGATCCCCGGTCTGCCGTCTGCGGATACCGCAAGAGCAGCAGCTTCCTTCTCGTTCAAACCCAGCCTGTCCATCAGAATGTCCCTGACCATGATGCCCGGAAGCCTTCTGAACCTTACCAGGTGTGATCGGGACCTGACCGTGGGTAAAAGAGCGGACCAGATAGAGCTGATGAGTACAATTACCGTTTCATCAGGGGGTTCTTCAAGCGTTTTTAAAAGGGCGTTGGCAGCTTCCACCCCCATCCTGTCCGCATCAAGAATTATCTCGATATGTCCTGTGTTCTCAAAAGCCTTGCGGGAAAGTCTGTCCTGCAGTTCCCTGATCTGGTCTATGCTTATTCTCGTTTTCCCCTGCAGTCTTACCGGGGTAATACCATCGTCTACTCTGGACTGAAGCAGGCTGGCTATTTCACCGGGGTCTGTGCCTCCAGCCTGTGGAATAGTAAGCCTGACATCAGGATGTTGAAATCTGAATATCCTCCTGCAGTTTCTGCACTCTCCGCAGTATTCGTTCTCTTCAACATCGCACATCCAGGTAGCGGCCAGTTCAAGTGCCGCCGTAAGCCTCCCAGAACCTGTGGGACCGGCAAAAAGGTAGGCATGGGCAAGTCTTCCCTTCGCGAAAGAACTGCTCAGCAGTTCTCCCGCTCTGCTCTGTCCCCTTACCGTTTTCAGAAAACCCATTTTACTCCAGATAATCCGTGGGATTTACGGGATCTCCACCTTTTCGGATTTCAAAATAGTATCCCGGCTGTCCCCCGGGAACCGATCCCGCTTCGCCAAGAGTGGACCCCGCCTCAACTTCATCACCGGGACTGACCTCCACCATGCCAAGATAACCGTAAACCGTGTAATAACCATCCTGGTGATCAAGAACAACCATCTGACCCATGCTCAGAAATTCTCTGGCCCACAATACCACACCCGGTGCCGACGCGTGGATATTCTCAGATGGAGGTGTAACGACGGTTATTCCATCGTTGGTGATCTGAGTTCCATACTGCTGATGCGTCTCTATTCCGAACCTTCTTACAACCTGGCCGTTCGCAGGCCAGTTTATACTTCCCCTCTGCCTCTCCATATAGCTGTCAGCGTCGGGCACCGCGACAGGCACTCCCGATAAAGCCGGGCTAGAACGCGTGCTGAGCTGGGTTACGAATTCCGCCCTGCTCCGCCTTCTTTCTTCGAGTACCGAAAGTGAATCCTCAGCAGCGGCGATTCTTCCCATAATTTGATTTCTCATGGTAACCTGACGGGCTTCCTCCTCGTAAATACCCTCCTGTATCTGTACCATCTGCTGACGAAGCTCCTGTACGTTTATGAGAAGCACTTCAAGCGAATCCCGGAAGCTGCCCAGCGAGTCCTGACTTATTGAAAGCATGAATACTTCGTTGGCAGCTTTTGAGGCAAGGTAATCAATGTACGCCTGCCTGTGAAGCATCCTGCTTATTCCTCCCTCAAGGAAAAAGCTTCCAATTCCACCGAGGTTCCGGTGAGAATAAAGATATAGCATGTGGGAGGACAGATTTTCAACAAGAGCCTCGCGCAGCGAATCCTCAGCGGTGAACACACCGGATACCCCGCTTAACTGCCGGAGTATTTCAGCCTCTTCCAGAGCAAGTTCGTTGTAGTAACTCCTGGAGGTTTGAAGATGCTGACGGATGGCATCCAGTATGGTTGAAACGGCTGCTTCCTCGTCTTCCAGCCTGACTATCTGTTCCTGTGTGTTCTGCATGCAGGCATCAAGACTATCCAGTGATCCGCCGGAAACCAGAGCTGCCAGGAGAATAAACGCTGTCAATCGTACCTCCTCCAATCACGTGTTCAGAGGAGTTCTGAAGCCAGTTCATCCGCCCTGTCCGTTTTCTCCCACGAAAAGGATCCGTCCGGTCCCGGTTCTCTTCCAAAATGCCCGAAAGAGGCGGTACTTGAGAAAACAGGTCTCTTCAGCCCGAGATACTCGATGATACGGTAGGGACTGAGAGGGAAAATATTTCTTACAACCCTTTCAAGGGCGTTGATATTACTGATTTTTTCCGTCCCGAAGGTCTCAAACATTATGGAAACAGGGTCAGGTTTTCCAATCGCGTAAGCAAGCTGTATCTCACACCTTTCAGCGATACCCGCCTTTACAATGTTCTTCGCGATATGCCTTGCCATATAAGCAGCCGAACGATCAACCTTCGTGGAGTCTTTACCTGAAAATGCTCCTCCGCCGTGCCTTCCGGTACCACCGTAAGTATCGACAATGATTTTTCTTCCCGTAAGACCGGCATCCCCATGGGGACCTCCTATGGCGAACCGTCCGGAAGGATTCAGAAGAAGCCTGTCATTCCATTGCAGTGCCGGATTACAATTTTCCAGTACGGGGAAAATGACTTTTTCTTTAATATCTGTTTCCATATCCCCGATTTCAGCATCGGGTGCGTGATGAATGGAAAGAAGGATTTCAGTAATGGCGACAGGGGTGTAGCCTTCGTACTGCACTGTTACCTGGCTCTTGGCATCTGGCCTTGCCCATTTCAGTTCTCCGGCCTGACGTGATTTCCGCAGGTTTTCCAGCAGCCGGTGAGCAAGCTGAATTGGATAAGGCATTAGTGCTTCGGTTTCACTGCAAGCGAATCCGAACATCAATCCCTGGTCTCCAGCGCCCTCATTATTTATCACGCCATGATCGATATCAGGTGATTGTGAATGTATTCTTATTCTGTACGTGTTCTCGTTGTAATGAAAGCCAAGATCGGGGATATCGTACCCGATCATGCGGATCGTATCTCTCGCCACTTTTTCGTAATCAACTTCGGAGTGACTCTTCACTTCCCCCGCCAGAAGACAGAAATTGGTTGTTACAAGGGTTTCGCAGGCAACGTGGGCATTCGGATCATTTTTAAGATGAGCGTCCAGGACAGCGTCTGATATCTGATCACAAATTTTATCGGGATGTCCTTCTGAAACCGATTCGCTGGTAAATACTGTTCTCATGATAATTGAACCTCTCCGATTCCGCAGCCGAAAAGAAAAACCGCCTGCCGGCGGCTTGAGGTGAGCTATCGGCTTTTTAGCACTTTTTTTAACGTGGTTGCAATATACCCCAAATCAATCCACTTCATATAAATGATAAGAAAAATTCAAACCAAGTCAATATCCCGAGAATCCTTCTTTTCCTTTTCAGACTGTTCGGCAAGGTCGGCGATTTCTTCAAGGTTATCATCATCGAACTCGCTTCCGGCTTCCTCAAGAGCATCCGACAACTCTTCTGAAAGCTGTTCCATCTTTCCATAAAAGCGATTTACAATCGATTCCCTCTTACTCTTCTCCGCTTCCTTAAGAATCTTTTCCTGCTTCTTTTTCTCCTTATCCGCCCATTCCAGCTTACGTCTGTTTTCAAGAAAAGCTTTGCCGGAACTGTCCGGAAACAGATAATACAGAAGTTTTTCGCGGGGAGTTTCAGCCAGAGGAAGATCCGTTCCCTCCAGAAGAGGTATCTCCCTTTTGAATTCGGATGAATCGTATCTTCTCTCTTTCCTGAAACCGCATATTTTCTCTCTGTAATCCTTGTCTATCGGAAATGGTGTTTCTCCGTAGTAGCCTGCGATAAGATTTTCGTACTGGACAGGATTAACATCCTTGCCAATGGTTTCAAGGTATGCTTTAACCCCGACTATCTGTGATGTAGGGGTAACAAGGGGACACCATCCGGCTCTTTTCCGTACCGATTGTACAGCCTCCAGAGCTTTCAATAGACTGTCCGACCTGCCATCCTTCGCAAGCTGGGTTTTGAAGTTGCTGTACATTCCGCCGGGAATCTGCGCTTCTCTGACTTCTTTGTTCGGCGGGGGAAATCCGCACTTTTTTTCCATTTCATGAACGATACCGACGGCATCACCTATGCTGCCCCCGGAGAGATGACGAAGTACTTCCTCCGCCATTGGAACAAGGATATCCTTTCCCGGCCAGGTGGTTTCATGGGTTGAAACGGAGAAAACCTGTTTCACCTCATCGATGACTTTTCTAAGCTCTTTGTGCAGCGGATCAATCTTCTCCCGGGAAAGATCCAGGCCCGTTTCAATTCCAAGCAGTTCAGCGAATATTGAAAGCAGCTCTACAGATGGATGGGATGCTCCTCCCGCAAGTGGAAGAAAACATGTGTCTATCATGTCCACACCGGCAAGCATGGCGATAACCGCTGAAATATGCCCGAAACCGGGGGTACAATGTGTATGGCTGACCACAGGAATGCGCAGTTTATCCTTCAGAGTTGTGTAGTACTCCCATGCGACGGACGGTTCCTTCAGACCCGCCATGTCCTTGTCCGAAATCATATCTGCGCCCATCTCCTGAAGCTCAACGGCTTTTCCTGTAAAATGATCAATATCGTAGGGATCACCGGTCGTGTAACATATCGCGCCGTCGAAAAGTCCCCCGGCTTCTCTCGTTCCCTCAAGAGCAGCACTGAAATTCGGAACGTAATTAAGAGCGTCGAATATCCTCATTATACCTACGCCGGTTGCAACTGCTTCCCTGTTGAAATCTTTCACTATATCATCCGGATAGGGGTTGTACCCGAAAAGGTTCTTTCCCCTGGACAACGCTCTCAGCGTGCATCCCGAAGAACCTGCGATATCAGCGATTCTTCGAAGTCTATCGAAGGGATCTTCGTTGAGGTATCTCATTGCGCTGTCAAGTGTCGCGCCACCCCAGACTTCCATGGTCTTCATGCCGGTATCAAGTATGAACGGCATAAGCCGGAGAACCTGATCGGTCGACATCCTTGTTGCCAGCAGTGACTGCTGGCCATCCCTCAATGTAACATCGATGAACTCAATTCTGTCCGATCCCCTGTGTGTCATGCGCGGGCCGGATTCATTAATCCCCAGAATACGCTTTATGGAAAATGGCATCAAGTCCCCCTGAATTCCTTCAAATATTCCTTAACTTCAAAGATACTGAAATCGTATACTGTCCTTGTACCCGTAATAATATCACTCAAGCGCACCACGTACAATAATGCGGCACTTGTGTGGCGCTGATTTGTAGAATATACTGCAATGGTTTTTGAAAGGTTCGAAATTTTATTATCTTTCATGCTAGAGTATTTGAATTTCCGGAGGTAGTTTTGAGGACAAACGCAAAGGCTATTGCCAGCCTTGTTAAAAAAGCCAGGAAGAAACTGCTCCAGGGCAAAAGGAATGAAGCTCTCGAACTCATGAAAAAAGCGGTTGTTATCGATGATAACACCGGAGTACTCGTTCAGGTTGTTCAGCTGATCGGCGGCAGAAAAACCTCATTGGAACCTGAAGCGGAACCACTGGATATCCTGGACGATATTTCCGAAGAACCGGAGCAGATGTTTGAAATGAACGACATAGAGATACCTTATGACGATACACCAATCCCCGAACCGGAAGATACCTTTGTAGAGAACAACCAGGAAAGGAAAGCAGCGATGGCTTTGGACGATCAGCTTGATAAACTATTTGAAGCCTCTGAGATGGAATACAACAGGGGAAATCAGCAAAAGGCAATCGCTTATCTGAAGAGGGCGATGAGACTCGACCCTGATAATCCAGATATTCAAAACAGGATCGATATTCTGAAAACGAAAATTAAAGCGATCAACATGCTTCAGATAGCGAGGAAAAAACTGGAAACGGGCATGTTCACTGAAACTGTTGAGTTTGCCCGCGAAATTTTCGAACTGATGCCGGATGCTCCCGGACTTAACGAACTTCTGTCCGATATCGAGAGTATCTCTTCAGATTTTTCTCCCAGCTCAACTGGCAGGGTTTCAAGCACCAGAGGCGTTACTTCAAGTGAAGAATATATTGAACAGATACGTCAGCTAGTGCGTGACAATTTCCTGGAAAGGGCTGCGTCTCTTGCTTCCAGGGCTTTCAGCGTTCATCCGCACAACGAACTCCTGGCGGAGTTCTTTGATAACTTTAAAAAGCTTGGATTAATAGATTAACCCGAGAAAAAATCCGGAACGCAGGTCAATAGAACTCCAAGAACAAGAGCCGTTATTCCGATAAGGAACAGCAAGCCCGTGACCACCGAATGAAGTTTCTTCCCAAGCATTACGAATCCGGTGACTGAAAGTATGAACCCTGGTATTAACAGGGCCAGATAAGCGTAATTCAAAAGCTCTCCTTTTTCATCTCAGCAGTGAATTCATGTACCCGTGGGGAATAATATGCTCGATCAGTTTCGTCAAGTCTTTATGCTCGCGAGCTTCTCCCAAAGGCTCTTTTCCTCTTCCGAAACGGATACCGGCAAAGTAACCAGAACGTGAACCAGCTGATCTCCTTTCGTGCCTCTGTAGGGAACCCCTTTCCCCGGAATCCTTAATACCGTTTCCGGCTGTGTTCCGGGATGAATTTTCAGAACGATTTTCCCGTCGAGTGTTCGTATTTTCAATTTTGTACCAAGAACCGCCTGAGGAGCGGTTATTCTTACCGTGCAGTGAATGTTCCTGCCATCTCTTCTGAAGAAACTGTCCGGCTTTACCCTCAGCTTCACCATGACTGTCTTCCTTGAGGGAGTTGCGAGGCGAAGCACTGATCCGTCATCAGAACCTGCCGAAATGTTAAGATTCACAGTCTCCGTTGATGTGATTTCACCTGTCCCGTGACATTTCGAGCAGACATTGGTATAGGTTCTGCCCGAGCCCCCGCAGGCCGGACATACCATTACCATCTGGCCCTGCTGAATTCTGCCTGAACCACCGCACTGGCTGCAGCTTTTCTCTCCCGAGCCTCCTGCTCCCATGCAGTCGGGACATGTGGAAGGTACTTCAAGGTTTGCCCTTACAGTGCCTCCCAGGGTTGCCGTTTTAAATGGAACGGTTACAACAACGGTAGGTCTGGAGGATCTTCGTTGCCCGAAACCGCCATTTCTGTTGAAGCCGCCGCCGAACATGGAACGGAGAATATCCGCCAGACCGCCGGCCCCGAACGGACTTTCTCCCTGTCCACCGGTCTGATTCCACGAAAAGCCTCCACCACCTTTTCGCATCTGGTCGTACTGTTCTCTCTTTTCCCCGTTGCTGAGAATATCGTACGCCTCCGATACTTCCTTGAAGCGTTCCTCGGCTTTACTGTCTCCGGGGTTCGCGTCTGGATGGTACTTCTTCGCCAGCCTGCGGTAAGCCTTCTTCAGCTCTTCATCTGAAGCTTTTTCATCAACTCCGAGAATCGAATAGAGATCTTTGTTCACCGGATTCTACTCTCTCCCCTCTTCGTGTTCCCCGACACCTGCCTCCTGCAGAGGTTTACCTACCCTGACCCGCGCAGGACGGAGAAGATCCTGACCTATCCGGTATCCTTTCTGAAATATCTCAAGAACGGTGTCCCGTTTCAGTCCCTCTTTGTTTTCCGCAATCATGGCTTCATGAATATTAGGGTCAAAGGGATCATTTTCCTTGACATCCAGTTCTCGCAGACCCTCCTGCTTCAAGATCCCTTCCAGCTGCTCAGAAGTTTTCATCAGGCCGTTTGCTATCTCTTCAACGGAATGCTCACCTTCTTTTACAAGATTCTCCGCCCTGTGGTAATTGTCCAGTACGGCAAGGAGTTCTTTTATCAGGTCAATTTTCCCCTGGTCGCATAACTTACGGAAATCCCTTGCCTGTCGTTTTCTGTAGTTATCGAACTCCGCCTGCAGTCTAAGAAGCTTGTCCTGTAGCTGAAGCCTTATGGGATCGGGTTCAGGCGTATCCGGGGGTGGGTTCCTGTCTTCGGTTTCTTCCACCTTAACGTCATCAGTATCCCCGTTTTCAACCGGGCTTTTCTTCTCTTCAACTTCAGAAAGCTTGATTCTTCTTGCGGAAGTCCCGCTTTTCTTCTTTTTAGAGCTTCTTCTTGGATCTGCCATTAATCATCAACCACTTCGTAATCAGCATCAACGGTATTACCTTCGTCACTGTCCGCATCCGGAGCTGTTTCACCGCCGTCCGCCTGTCCGGCTGATCCGGCAGCAGCCTGCTGTTGTTTGTAGAAGGCTTCTCCAAACTGTTTCCATGTTTCCTGCAGGCTGTCGAATTTCTGTTTTATCAAATCGTCATCATCACCCTCAAGAGCTTTCTTCATTTCGGAAACCGCTGAATCAAGCCTGGATTTGTCATCGGGAGAAATCTTTTCTCCGTATTCCTTCATCTGTTTCTCGATTTCGAAAACCATACCGTCGGCCTGGTTGCGCCTTTCGATAATCTCCTTCTTCCTTGCGTCCTCTTCCGTGTGTGCCTCGGCGTCACGAATCATTTTCTCTATTTCTTCCTTGCTGAGTCCGCTTGAAGCTTCGATAGTGATTTTCTGCTCCTTACCGGTTGCCTTGTCCTTCGCGGTTACGTGCAGAATACCGTTAGCGTCAATATCGAAGGTTACTTCTATCTGGGGCATCCCTCTTGGCGCGGGTGGGATACCGTCAAGTACGAATCTGCCGACAGTCCTGTTATCGGCAGCCATCTTTCTTTCACCCTGGAGTACTATTATCTCCACCTGCGGCTGATTGTCGGCTGCTGTACTGAAAACCTGGCTTTTCTTCGTGGGAATAGTCGTGTTCTTCTCGATAATAGGGGTTGCAACACCTCCCAGGGTTTCGATGCCAAGTGTAAGCGGAGTAACATCCAGCAGCAATACATCCTTGACATCACCTGAAAGCACACCACCCTGTATGGCCGCGCCCACGGCAACCACCTGGTCGGGATTAACTCCCTTATGAGGTTCTTTTTTGAAAATTTCCGTGACTTTCTTCTGGACAAGCGGCATACGGGTTTGTCCACCGACCAGGAGAACGTCATCAATTGCCGACGGTTCTATGCCTGCGTCTTTAAGCGCAATTCTGCAGGGAGCCACTGTCCTTTCCACAAGGGAATCAACCAGCTGTTCGAGTTTTGCCCTTGTAAGAGTCATATCAAGATGCTTCGCGCCTGCTGAATCCGCTGTAATGAAGGGCAGGTTGATATTCGTACTCTGAGTTGTCGACAGCTCGCACTTTGCCGTTTCCGCAGCCTCTTTGAGCCTCTGAATAGCCATCTTGTCGCTTGAAAGATCTATACCCTGCTGTTTTTTGAACTCCGCGACCATCCAGTTAATGATTTCCTGATCAAAATCGTCTCCACCCAGGTGAGTGTCTCCGTTGGTTGACTGAACTTCAAAAACTCCGTCACCGATTTCAAGTATCGAGATATCGAAAGTTCCTCCGCCAAGGTCGTATACAGCGATAGTCCTGTTGGAAGATTCCTTATCCAGCCCGTACGCCAGAGCCGCGGCCGTGGGCTCGTTCACTATTCTTTCCACTTCAAGACCGGCAATCTTGCCGGCATCCTTGGTTGCCTGTCTCTGACTGTCATTGAAATACGCCGGAACGGTTATAACCGCTTTTTCGACTTTTTCGCCGAGATAATCCTCGGCTGTCTGTCTCATTTTCTGAAGTATTATCGCCGATATTTCAGGGGGGGAGTATTTCTTGCCCATCACTTCCACCCAGGCGTCACCGTTCTTACCTTCGATCACCTTGTACGGAACCCTGTCAATTTCAGCTTTTATCTCGTTGAACTTGCATCCCATCAGCCTCTTAATTGATGATATCGTATTATCGGGATTCGACACCGCCTGCCTGTGGGCAACCACTCCGACAAGTCTTTCACCCTTATCGTTGAAGGCAACTACCGAAGGGGTGGTACTTGCGCCTTCAGCGTTATGTATTACGGTGGGCTCACCACCTTCCATTACAGCCACGCACGAGTTTGTCGTTCCGAGATCTATTCCAATTATCTTACCCATATTGTCCTCTCCTGTTCTCTTCTTTCAGTGAAGAAAATATATTTCTTTCCACCCGTTTCCGGGTTTGTAAATTAGTATTGCGCCTTAACCCGACAGCCGATTTCCTGAGAATTCGGTAAACCGGGAATTCGATTCAATGTTATTCGCAGCAATCATCATGCCAGAAGTATCTTATTTTACAGTATATTGTGCCGCAGTAGTTTATCCATTTATCCAGCCCGCCGCTTCTTCCATGGTACATATCGGGCGTGCTATTGTGGCACATTCCACGTTTCAAACAAAGTTGTATAGTATATGGTTGAGGTAAGCTTCCTGCTATGTATGTTTATCTTTGAATGGGAGTTATGGATAAAATTATCGTAAGGGGCGCCCGGGAGCACAATCTTAAGAACATAACGGTGGAGTTCCCAAGAAACAGGCTCGTAGTTCTCACGGGAGTTTCGGGTTCCGGTAAAAGCTCATTCGCATTTGACACCCTCTACGCGGAGGGACAGAGGAGGTACGTGGAATCGCTTTCCGCTTACGCACGACAATTCCTCGGCCAGCTGGAAAAACCTCTTTACGAAAGTATCGAGGGCCTGTCACCTGCGATTTCCATTGAACAGAAAACGGTAAGTCATAATCCCAGGTCAACGGTTGGAACCGTTACGGAGATATCAGATTACATGCGTGTTCTCTTCGCCAGGGTAGGTATCCCCCATTGCCCTGTTTGCGGCAGGAAAGTATCCAGCCAGTCACCACAGCAGATGGTTGACAGAATCCTAGAATTTCCTGAAGGATCGAGACTGCTGATAACCGCCCCTCTGTTTCGCAACAGGAAAGGTGCTCATACGGATTTATTCCCTGAACTAAGAAAGAAGGGTTACGTTCGGGTTCTGATCGACGCAAAAATCAGAAATCTTGATGAGAATATCACATTGAACAGCAAGAAGAAACATGATATTCATCTTGTTGTTGACCGGATCGTATGTGAAACGGGTATCACAGGCAGGCTCATGGACTCCGTCGAGACGGCTTTGAAAGAAGGGAACGGTTTACTGTCCGTTGTAAATGCCGATACAGGGGAAGAAACACTGATGAGCGAAAACAGCTCATGCGCATGGTGCGGTATAAGTATGCCTGACCTTACTCCACAGCTTTTCAGTTTCAATAATCCTCTCGGAATGTGTCTCAAGTGTTCCGGACTTGGGTACGAATTGAAGGTCGACCCCCTGCTGGTTGTACCAAGAAAAGCCCTGTCCATCAAAGACGGAGCGGTTGCTCCATGGGGAGTTCCGTCAAGCCAGGTGAATAACCTTGTCATGGCATTATCGCGGGAACTTGATTTCAGCCCCGGAGCTCCATGGCAAAGCCTCTCTCATGAAGTGCAGGATGAAATACTCTACGGTTCAAGCAGTCGAAAAATAAGTATATCCTGGTCTTCGAAGAACAGCGCCGGAACATGGGAAACGAACTGGGAGGGAGTGATTCCAAGGCTTGAACGGCGTTACCGGAGTACGAACAGCCAGGCGGCAAGAAAATATTATGAAAGATTCTTCAACAAGTCCGACTGCTCCGAATGCGGAGGTACCCGGCTCAGAAGGGAAGCCAGGGCTGTAACAATAGGTGACAGGGGAATACACGAACTCAGTTCCATGACCGTTCAGGACCTTCACGATTTCTTTTTCGATCTCAAGCTTGACCCCTGGAGACAGAAAATTGCTGCAGAAATTCTCAGGGAGATCCGCAGCAGGCTTGATTTCCTTGTCAATGTGGGGCTTCATTACCTCACTCTGGACAGGGCTTCACCAACTCTTTCAGGTGGAGAAGCTCAGAGAATAAGGCTGGCAAGCCAGATTGGAAGTGGCCTTACGGGAGTACTTTACGTATTGGATGAACCTACCATCGGCCTTCATCAGAGAGACAACAAAAGGCTACTTTCAACATTGAAGGATCTCAGGGATCTTGGCAATACTGTGCTGGTAGTGGAACATGATCATGATACGATTCTTGCTGCTGATCACATAGTGGACTTCGGCCCCGGAGCGGGAATACACGGCGGCCACGTTGTTGCCGCGGGAACCCCGGAAGATATCATTTCATCGAAGGATTCTCTTACCGGCAAATACCTTTCGGGAGAGAAATTCATTCACAGAACCGTACCGGTTAACGGAAAAGCGAACGGCTGCATCTATTTAAAAAACGCCAGCCTTCATAACCTTAAAAATGTTGATCTGAAAATCCCTCTTGGT
>CAZOQQ010000025.1:0-16608 GCA_964582075.1 uncultured bacterium
TCTGTTTCTTCAAAATGAAGCGATAAGCAATCTCCGGTGGGGAGGGCTTCATTTTATTGACGGTGCTCCAACCGCTGTAATTGATTATTGCGTAATTGATAATTGCCATCTGGAATTCAGTATGGAGTATTTTGCCAGCATCAACATCTATAAAGGTGGACAGGGGCTTATTCTTAAGCATTCCAGGGTGTCAAATGCGGACATGACCTACTATGGAGGAGGAGTGTATGCTAAAGACGCTTCGGTTCTGATAGACAGCTGTCTGATATCGGATAACTTTCAGAATAACAGCGCAAGAGGTACCGGAGTTTACCTTGTCGGATGTAGCGGCGCACAGATTTTGCACTCTTATATAGGTCACAATGCGTGTGATCTGGATGGATCTTGAAGCTCCTGCGGAGGCGGTGGGGTCCACTGCAAGAACTCAAATACTCTTATTTCTCATTGCGTTATTTACGGAAATTCCGTACGAGACCCCGGTGGAGGTGTAATGGCTTCTGAACATTGTACAGTGGACCTTGTGAATAATACAATCGTTTATAACAGCACCTGGGGAACCGGTGGGGGGATCTGTACGTTATACGATGGTTCATCCTTTACCGGTAAAAACAATATCATCTTCTTCAATTCTTCCGGCGACAACACGCAGTACGGATACGAGCAGGGAGGCGGAGGAAGCTCGCTTGATTATTCCTGCATTTCCCAGAGTATGCCCGGTACAGGAAACATCATGGACGATCCCATGTTCGTGAACGTGACCGATGATGATTATCATCTTCAGCAAGGGTCGCCATGTATAGATGCGGGAGATCCTTCTTCTCCTCACGATCCTGACGGAACAAGGGCTGACATGGGCGCTTTATATTTCGATCAGACCGGTGTGGAAGAAGGCTTAAAACCCTCTGAGTTTGAATTGTTTCCCGTGTATCCTAATCCTTCGGTTAATGAAGTGAACATTTTATGCAACCTTCCGGAATCCGGCAAGTTGAAGATTACTATTTTCGATATTACGGGCAGGGAAGTTGTAACAATTTGTAACGATTTTGAAAACGCGGGTTTGTCCAACCGGATTTGGGACGGACGAAACGATTCGGGACGAGAAGTAAAGAGTGGTGTCTATTTTTGCAGAAGTGAATTTAACAATTCAACAAGGACTAACCGTCTGGTATTGATCAGGGATTAACTGGATTTAAACATCTATCTGAAGGAGCTGGAGGTGAACTAATATGAAATTCAGAGAAGCAAAAAAGCTCCTGGTTTTATGTGCGGTGGGTTTCGCGACATTCGCTAACGCTCAGACCGAAATAAGCGGACCTCAATCCGGTACTCTTGGCCCGGGAACATACCTGGTAACAGGAGAAATAACTGTCGCGTCAGGTGATTCTCTGACCATAGTACCGGGAACAACAATTCTTCATAACGGTAACCATAAATGGCTGATATCTGGGCAATTTACAGCGGAGGGAACTGCGGGGGACAGCATATATTTCGTTCGGCAGGATTCCATTGAGGATCATAGATGGGGTGGTTTGAGATTTCAGACAGGAGCCCCCTCGGCGGTTCTTGATTACTGTGTTATAGATCATTGCTATATGCCAAGTTATAATGGTCCCAGTGCCAGTATCACTGTCAACGGAAGTCTTGGTTTAACTTTGAAGCACAGTCGAATTTCCAACGCGGCCTGTAACAACGATCATGGTGGTGTATATGCATACAACACTGTTGTTGTTATAGACAGTTGCGTGATTCGTAATAATTCGGCAGTGAATCACCCAAAAGGAATGGGGGTGTTTCTGGATCACTGTGATGGTTCGCAGATTCTTCATACGATAATTTCAGCTAATAACAGTGATGGCGCTTGAAGCACCTGCGGCGGCGGTGGGGTCCACTGCAACGATTCGGATGTTCTTATTTCACATTGCATTATTCACTCAAATGAACTCACAAGCAGCTTCGCGGGCGGAATGGCTGCAGGTGGGGTAATGGCAAAAGGTGACTGTAACGTTACCTTGACTAACAACACAATTGTGAACAATTTTGCGCGTCTAACAGGAGGAGGTATCTGTACTCACGGGAGTGGAGGCGCGGCTACTTTTTCCGGAGAAAACAATATCATTGTTTTTAATTATTCAAGTGACGGTACGCAATACGGCTCAGTATACGGAGGCGGTGCCAGTACGCTTACGTATTCCTGCATCCTGCAGGATATGCCTGGAATAGGGAATATCAATGATTCCCCGATGTTCGTAAATTCGGCTGAGGATGATTACCATCTTCTGTACGGTTCTCCGTGTATCGATGCCGGTGATCCATCATCACCACTTGATCCCGATGGAACGAGGGCTGATATGGGAGCCCTGTATTTTGATCAGACGGGAATAAGCGAAGCGGTCGCTCCTGCTGCAGTGTTCAAGATGTACCCGGTTTCTCCGAATCCATTCTGTTCCGAAGCGGAAATTTCATGCCGACTGATACGCGACAGCAACATCAGAGTAACCATTTACGATATTACCGGCAGGGAAGTTGTAACAATTTGCGATCAAACGGGAATTTCAGGGTTTCACAGCTGGTTCTGGGACGGGAAAAACAGTGCAGGCCAGAGGATAGACCAGGGCATCTATTTCTGTGTTATTGAAGCGGATGGCTATGTCAGGGCAAGAAGAATTACCAGGCTTGAAGGTTAAAATTCATTCAATATTGAAAGGAAGGATATAAGGAACTAAGACAGTCAATGTATCAACGAACAGGAGGAAATTTTCATGAAATATATTCTTTTACTTGTAATTGTTATCGCTTCCGCTTCGGCAGTGCAGGATCCCGTAAATATCCTGATCTATACGGATCAGTTCGGTGGTTACGGAGAAGAGGTCGTACAGGCAACGGACAGCTTATGGCCATCAGCAAATGTCATGGCGTACCACGATGCCTACACTGGTCCCACGGCATTCAATGCCGATATGAATAATTATGGTGACAGCCTTGACATTTTAATCATAGATTGCTGGTGTGGTTTCTATGACGAATTTAAATGGGATGTTATGAAAGGGCTGTACGATGCCGGGACTGTACGTATATACGCTTCGTGCTGGAAATGGAGTGGTCCCTCAATTCTCGGTAATGCTATGGGAATTTCAGCATTCAGCGATGTCAGTACGGTTATTACCCACTACCCGTGGGATACCGGTCATCCCATTACTTCCGGAATTACTGACTGGGGATGGTCAGAACCGGGTGTTGGGGTCATGGGAATCCGAATGACCGTTTCGGATGCCGTTCCAATTACAGGTTGGACACCTACACAAGCAGTATCTGAAGCAGGTATATGTGTTGCGAACGATGGACACAGCGTTATCAGCGGATATACACTTGCTTTCGCAAACAAGAGTTTTGATCTCTGGACGAATATTCTTGAGTTCATGTGGGGTGATCCGCAGTCACTCCAGAATGGAACCTGGGCCGGAATCAAGGCTTCTTTCTGATCGAAGAGGGGGGGGATAACCCCCCCTTTGTTCTGTTTACAAATCATAGATTTTCGAAACAATTCAGTCAAAGCGGTATGGCTGCGTATTACCGATGAAAAATCGCACGACTGGTTGTTACAAGCCTTTACATTTACAAAACTGTTTGTATGAATATCAACAGGCGGTAGAGCACCGCCAGGCAAACCGGGGGAGACCCCGGGACGCAAAGCCACGGGTCCCAGCCACTTCAGGGGAAAGAGGAAGGACAGCCGGGTTACCGTTTGACTAAAAGCAAACCGGAGGAGACTCCGGGACGCAAAGCCACGGGTCCCAGATCCGGGAAACCGGAAAGGACAGCCGGGCCACCAGACGTCTGCCGAGGGAAAACTCCGGCAGATTGAGGAGGTGCTCAGAATGAAGTTATTACCATTGGTACTGGTAGCGCTTCTGCCGTCGGTAATGCTTGCAAGTGTAACCGTATCCTATATACCGGCAAGTGTTGATAATTATATCAGCCTTGCGAAAGAGGATATGGAAAGCGGAGACTACGTCACCGCGTTTGCGTTGTATGAATGTGCCCTCAGAAGAGATCCCCACTCTTCAGAAGCTCTCGCCGGTCGTCTTATGGCACGAGCTTTTATGGAGGAATGTACTACAATGCAGATTCAGGTGAGTTCTCGCTGACTTGAAGCATTCCGCTGGTGCATGGGGACGGGCCTTAAGCCCGCCCCTTCCCGCATTTATCCCAGGATTTGTTTTCCTGTTCTTTCAGCCAGAATTTCAGGCAGTACTACTTTCCCGGATTCGGTTTGACCATTTTCTATAAGTGCGGCCATTATCCTGGGAAGCGCCAGTCCGGAACCATTCAGTGTATGGACATAAAGAGGTTTTCCTCCTCCAGTGGGGCGGTACCGTATTTTACCTCTTCTTGATTGAAAATCACGGAAATTGGAAACAGAAGATACTTCAAGCCATTTTCTCTGCCCGGCGGACCATACTTCAAGATCGTAGCATTTTGCAGCAGAGAAACTCAGGTCACCGGTAGAAAGGAGGGAAATTCTGTATGGCAGACCCAGAGATTCAAGCATTTTTCCAACGTGTGCGGTCATTTCCTCGAGAGCATTCTCCGAGTCTTCCTGTTTAACAAGACGTACCATTTCAACCTTTTCGAACTGGTGAACCCTGTTAAGCCCTCTGGTATCCTTGCCGTAGCTTCCCGCTTCTCTTCTGAAACACGGTGAGTAACCGAATATTTTCACGGGAAGATCCTTCTCGGGCAGTATTGAATCACGGTAAATATTCGTAAGGGGAACCTCTCCCGTGGGCACAAGAAAAAGATCATCCTTTTCAATATGATACATATCATCTTCCAGTTTGGGGATTTGCCCGGTGGAAGTCATACTTTCGCGATTCGCAATAAAAGGGAGCCAGATCTCTTCCATGCCGGACTGGGAATGGTAATCCATCATCCAGTTGATAAGAGTTCTCTGTAACCATGCCGCCCAGCCGCGAAGGAGTATGAAATTTGAAGCGGTTATTGATCCGGAAGATTTTTTATCGAGCAAATCACCGAGAATCTCCCAGTGCGTAAGAGGAGTAAAATCAAAGTAAGGTATTGTGCCGCTAGTTTTGACTATTCTGTTGAAAGATTCGTCGCTGCCAACGGGAACATCCGGATCAGGTATGTTGGGAAAATACAGTTCCAGGTTGATCATCCGGGAATTGATTTCCTTTAGTTCCTTCTCAATATTCCCGATTATTTTCCCGGTTTCCTTGCTTTCAAGTATTTGAGTATCGGCCTGTTTTCCATTCCTTTTTAAAGAAGAGACTTCCTGTGAAAGTTCATTTCTTCTTCTTCTAAGTTTTTCGGTTTCGGAAAGGAGCCCGCGTCTGTTTTCATCCAGCTGGAGCCATTCGTCTATAGGACATGGCTCTCCCTTGTTCTTTGCCGCGGCGCGAATTCTATCCGGTTCATTTCTAAGAAGCCCCCTGTCGAGCATTTATATCTCCAAGTCTGTTCGGTTCACAAATGAGGAATGAATACAAGTAATCCGACTGCCAGAGCTCCTGCGGCAGCCAGCAGAACTGAAGCGGCAGCCATATCCTTTGCTTTCTGCACTGTATCGTGCCACTTCGGTGCCGTATGGTCCGCCAGGAATTCAAGAGCGCTGTTCATCGCCTCCGCTGACATAACGGTAGCAACGGCAAGGGCGATAAGCGACCACTCCCCCGGATCAAGTTTTACAATGAATCCGGCGGTAAGAACGCAAATAAGAGCAACAAGATGAATCCTGGCATTGATCTGCGTTTTAAGCAGGGTTCCTGTTCCCCTGAAAGCGAACCTGAAACTTTTTAATCTGTTCTTCATGCTAGAAATATACTCCAAAACCTCCGGAACTGGTCCATAGTATTCCCGGGGCCGTCAGCACAGGCTTAGTGGAATTGTCATCATCATTGTGAGTTTCCGTTACAGCAAGTCCTACCGATATACCTATTGCCGCTCCGGCAATTACATCCGACGGGAAGTGTTTCCCGAGCGTTACCCTTGAAAGTGCAGTGAAAGTTGCGATCGCGGCAGCCGGGATACCCGCTGCCGGTCCGAATCTGTCCCAGACAATAACCGCAGCACACGCGTTTCCGGCAGAATGTCCGGAAGGGAAGCTGTCGGTATCACTTCCGTCAGGTCTTGTCCTGGCAGTCGCAAGCTTAAGAACAGCCGTCATGCCGTACGTTATAAGAAGACCCTCGGTAAGCATTTGACCTGAATTCTCAATCCCGCTTGAATTAACGAGAGCCCCTCCCGCCCAAATTATTGAAGACGCTCCGAGAAGAGGCAGGCCGAACGCCGCATCGCAGACTTCTGCGTAATTCCTTAGAAATCCGTTTCCCATGAAACCTTCGTATCCACTTCTATTCTCTATCATGTAAGCGGCTGAACTCGCGGCTCCTCCCAGTCCTGTAACCAGAAGAGATTCGGTGGAGAAAAGCTCATGAAAATCCTTTCCCATGAAATACAGGAAGTTACCTGCATTAGCAGCCGAAATAAGTGAAAGCAGCAATACAAGGAAAAACCAGCTTCCCGGAATAAGTCTATTCCTTTCGGGCATAGAAAGCCTTGATTGTTTCAACTACTTCAACCAGTTCTCCTTCGGTCAGCTCTCCGAAAACAGGAATGGAAATAACATCCTTTGAAACCGCCTCGGAAACAGGGAAATCGCCCTTGCCGTAACCGAGAGACGCGAAACACCTTTGAAGATGAAGAGGAAGCGGATAATAAACAGAACATCCTATATCATGTTCCCTGAGATATTTAAGAAGTTCGTCCCGCCTGGAAACCTTCAATGTATACTGGTTGTATACGGACCAGGCAGGCTTTTTTATAACAGGAGAAGTTACCTGGCTGACATTTCTGAAGGCACTGTTATAGAAACGCGCGTTCTTTCGTCTTCCACGATGCCAGGTTTCAAGGTGAGCAAGTTTCACCCTTAGAAATCCTGCCTGAATAGCATCAAGGCGGGAATTGAAACCCACTTCATCATGCATATAGCCCTTTCCTCCGTGTTCTCTGAGGCTGACTATTCTATCGGCTATTTCAGGGTTGTTCGTAGTAACCATGCCGCCGTCACCAAGGGCCCCCAGGTTTTTGGAAGGGAAAAAACTGAAACAACCGGCAGCACCCCAGGATCCCGCTTTTTTATCCGACCATTTTGCTCCTACAGCCTGACAGGCATCCTCCACAACCGGAAGCCTCCAGTCGTTACAGACAGTCATTATTCTATCCATGTCAGACACCTGCCCGAACAGGTGTACAGGCATTACCGCAGCGACGCGGGAACCGGTTTTCCTGTCAACGACTCCTCTGTCCGTGACGGCACAGTTGTTCGTCAGCCAGTTCGACAGCATCTCCGGGTCGATGTTAAAGGAATCCGGAAGAATATCAATGTAGACGGGAATCCCTCCCGCTCTTACTATGGATCCGGCGGAAGCGAAGAAAGTAAAAGGAGAGGTAAGCACATACTCTCCCGGGCTGATGCCGACAGCCATAAGTGCGAGAATAAGAGCATCGGTGCCGGAAGCGCATCCTATCGCCTTTTCAGTACCACAGTATTCGGCAAATTCATTTTCAAAAAGCTCCATTTCGGGTCCTTTAATGAACCGTGATGTTTCTAGTGCTTCGTTGAAAACGGATCTGAGATTTTCGATTATCGGTTTATGTTGCCTGGTAATATCAAGGAGGGGAACTGCCATTGATCTTTCCTTTCAAAGTATCTAATGTGCGCCGGAACCAGAAAGAACAACTTTCAATGTTCTGACGAAAATTTCCAGATCCAGAAAAATGGATTGATTTTCAATGTAGAAAAAATCGTATCTAAGTTTTTTCGCTACACTTTCCATGTCTGTATCGTATTCGAGTTTCACCTGTGCCCACCCCGTCAAACCGGGTTTGATTGTGAGCCTTTTCTGATAGAAAGGATACATTTTTTTAAGTTGATCCACAAACACCTGTCGCTCGGGTCTCGGACCGACAACGGACATTTCACCTTTTAGCACGTTTATAAGTTGAGGGATTTCATCGAGCCGGGATTTTCTGAGGATTCTGCCGATGCGCGTAACCCTTGAATCATTTTTATCAGCCCAGACCGGACCGCTATTCTTTTCGGCATCGTTAACCATGCTTCTGAATTTGAATACTCTGAAGAGCTTTCCTCCCTTTCCAACCCTTTCCTGGCGATAAAATATCGGACCCCGGGATTCCAGTTTAATAAGAAGAGAGATAAGAAGCCATACCGGAAGACCTGCCAGCAGAATAAAAAAGCTTATGAAGTAATCGATAGAAACTTTTACGACTTTCTGCCAGAAACTAAGACGCTCGGGAAGAATCTCCATAAAAGGTTGTCCCATTATCTGGGTACTGTGAACGTGCCCCGCTACAACATCAAAAAGATCGGGTACAACTTTTACTCTGATTCCTTCTCCCGTGGCTGGAAGAAGAAGAGACAGTATATCGTCATGAAAATTCGAAGCAATAGTAACGAGTAACTCCTGTATGGATAATTCCTTTATCACTGAAGACAGGTTTCCTACCGTTCCTATAATTCTATCCAGAGGAACTTCCTGTGCCGAGTTATCCTTTTGAGGGTCAATAAAACCCACAATATCGTAACCCAGAGCAGTGTTATTCGAAAGATAATTCATGAGATCTGAAGCCATTCTTCCGGTTCCGATAATGGCTGCCCTGCGAACAAGGATACCCTTTTTTGCAAGCCTTCTTTCAAGAATGCGTGTACAGCTGCGAGCGATAAAAACAAAAAGGAGAAGCGCCAGGTAGTAAAACACTATTATCCATCTGCCGATTGAGGCCGAAGGTGAAACAAGAAAAGCACCGAAGAATAGTACGATAAACCCGGAAGTTACGGGTTTAACGACAAGCTTCATTTCATCAGCCCAGCTCATATCCCAGTGAAGCCTGTATGCGCCTGAAACCGCAAAAATCAGCCACCAGAAAGGAAGAGAAAGGAGTATACCGGAAAGAATAACATTGTTCGAAATGAAAGCCTCGTCCGGAAACAGGCCTGAGTTGAACTTCAACCATGCTGAGAATGTCAGGGCGAAAAATATGGCTATTCCGTCAAATAACAGTCCCAGAAGTATGGTTTTCTTTTTCAGGGCTTCCCTTCTTTCACTTATTGTCCCAGGTTTCGATCGGATGTCCTGACAATGTTCGTAATATACCATCAGAAGCAGCTATGTTCATAAGCCAGAAATAATATGGGAAAAGAAGTTTTGAAGGAAAGTGACGCTTCAGCAGGAAACCGATAAAGGCAAGCAGATTGAAAAGGCATATGAGTAAAAACAGAATGGAGTAAAATCGCTCACCTGAAAGAAATCCCGCAAAGATAGTTGCTGAAGCAAACAGCAGACCGGAAAACCACCTGAGAATCTTGTGAACGAACAGCTGCAGGAAGAGCAGATAGCGTCTGTTTTTTACAGCCTGTCCCATAAGCAGAATACAACTTTTGAACATCCAGCTCGCTATTCTGACTATTCTCCGATATTGCGATCTATCGTCCGGCGAGGGTTCAGCGGCCAGTGCTTTAGAATTGAAAACACAGGAATAACCCTGGATTCTTGTCATTACCGACAGTTCAAAATCATCCGCCCTTTTCGGTGTGAGTGGTTTAAAGACCTTTTTTCTGACCGAGAATACAGCACCGGTGGCACCAACAACGGCTCCGGCACATGAAGAGAGCTTTTTTATTGTTGTCTCATATTTCCAGTACATGCTTTCGCAGGTATCATCGGCAAGACTGTTTCTGCGGGAACCGTCAACACAACCTACAGAAGGATCGGTATATGGAATAACAAGTTCTTTGACAGTCTGAGGTGTAAAAACCGTATCAGCATCAGAAAAAACAAGAATTTTTCCAGAAGACATATCCTTCAGTATTTGCACAATTGAAGGCTTCCCGACACGTTCTCTGCTTGCGTAAAGCACTACCCCGTTTTCTCTGAAAGAGTTTACAATGGATTCAGTTCCGTCATCGGAACCGTCGGAACCAATGAGTATTTCAAAATGGCCCGGATAATCCTGTTCAAGGAGATTGCGTATTCTGGCTGCTATTGTCTTTTCTTCGTTCCTCGCCGCTACAAGTATACTGACGGAAGGCCACTCATCGGGTTCCCTCCACGAATCCGAGTATTTTCTGAAAAATACGGAAATGCCAACAAGAAGAAGCGGATAAACAAGCCATGACAGAAGGAATAAACCAAGAACTGTCCAGAAGAAAACAAGGTTCATTTTCCTTCATTCTCCGGAGAAGAGACCTTTTTGAAGAGGTGCTTTCTGAAGGTTCCAAAAGCCCGGAGAGTCCTCCTGCCCTCGGTGAAAGGGTGTCTTATTGTCTGTACGATTTTGTAAAGAAGATATTTCGGGCGGAGGTAAAAACGCTTTCTTGCTTCATTGCACCATTCGACCAGGGCTCCGGAAGAAAGTCCGGGCAGATTAACAACACAGTTGTGAAGACCTTCGCTTGTTACCCAGCGGTCAAAGTTACCGGTTTTAAGTTTCCCTTCTTTTTTGTACCGATTGTACAGTCTCGTTCCGGGATAAGCCATTATCGGGAAAAATTGGGCAGTATCTGGAGCCAGTTTCAACGACATCCGGAAAGTCTTCTCAAGCGTTTCTCTTGTTTCTCCCGGGTTACCGGCCATGAAGCATCCATGAACGAGCAGACCGGCTTTTCGAGCCCTTTCGGCAAATTCAAGATTTTGATTTACAGTAGTTCCCTTGGATACGGCGTTCAGAATATTCTGAGAACCCGATTCGTATCCGACGATAATGAGTCTGCAACCGGCAGCTTTCATTTTCCGCATAGCGTCCAGAGAAAGGTTAGCCCGGACATTCGCTGTCCAGGGGATTCGATTGCGATTACCGATAAGAACATCGGAAATTTCCTCAACCCTTTTACTGTCAATGGAAAAGGTGTCATCCTCAATGACTATTTCCTGAACACGGGGAAAATAAGCATGAAATAAATTGAATTCCTCTGCTACATGCTCGGCTGACCGGACGCGGTACTTTTCTCTGTGCATGACCTGAGGCCAGACACAGAAGGAACATTTGTAGGGGCATCCGCGACTTGTAATTGTCATGACACTGGGGAACCTTGCGGCAGCGAAGAAATAATTCTCCGGTTTGAGATGCTTTCTGTAAACGTCTGCCAGAAATGGCAGTGAATCAAGATCTTCAATCATTTCCCTGGTATCTGTGTCAACAATCTCACCTCTAAGATTCAGGCATAACCCGGGAACCCTTGAAATATCACCCCCGCCATCAAGAGAATCGGCTACATCGACAATAGTTGAGTCGTACTCTCCGATTGCGGCGCAATCTACCTTTGGAGCAAGACGAAGGCTCTGGTGCGGGAGGGCGCTGACATGTGTGCCAACCAGAAGAACAAAACAGTCAGGCAGGTACATGCTGATCATTGAAGCGAGTCTCAGATCGCTGTAAATTGAAGGAGTGGAAGTATCGACAACGGCAAGTCGGGGACCAAATTCAACCAGCATCTTCAGCATAGCATGTTCAGTAATGCCTTCCGCAGGACAATCCAGAAATAAAACTTCATGGCCCGCCTTTTCCAGAGATCCGGTACCATGGGCAAGCCAGAAAGGCCAGTACAGTGTTCCGCTTTTGTTGATGGCGGGAGAGCGTGATGTTCTGGAAAACTTGCCATTCATGAAGGGAAGATTGATAACAGCCGTTTTCAAGTTGTAATTACCTCGATTCTGTCCGCGATTATTCCGGCGGTCTTTTTCCAGGAATAGTTGCCTGCTCTCTCCAGAGCTTTCACCGCGAGTTCTTTTCTTAGTTCCGGCCGGGAGGTCAGCAAAGCCATCCCGTGCATTATATCATGCACCGAAAACGGGTCAACGAGAACAGCAGCATCTCCGACCAGTTCTTCAACGGCTGTTCCGGTGGAAGCAACTACGGGAGAACCCGCAGCCATAGCTTCAAGAGCGGGGAGACCGAAGCCCTCTTTGATAGAAGGCATAACAAGAGCGGCACACGTCCGGTACAGGCGCCTTAAGTCATCATCTGTAATTCGGGAAAGAATGGTTATGCTGTCCTTCGCGGAACAGTCCTCAACATCACGCATGAAATCCGTGAAAGCCCTGTCCTTACGGACAACCATCTTCATATCAGGGAATTTTGGATTCATGGCTTTCAACCTTGAATAAGCCACGATAAGCCTTGTAATATTCTTGTGAGCCCTGGCGTTTCCAACGTAAAGGAGAAAATTCTCTCTTTCAGAAGAAGAGGATTCTCTACTCTTGAACAGATCCTGACCTTTGCCTGAGATAAACACCTTACTTCCTGACCCGGGAAAACTGTCTTTCAAATCGTTCATGGTTGCTTCGGAAGGAACAGAAATACTGCAGGCATGTGCGATCGACTTTTTCAGTTTGATTCTGAAAAGGAACCTTGCAATAATATTCTTCAGTACGCTGCTTCCGAAGTAACCCGGTACATTCAATACCATAATATCATTAACGAAAAGAAGTGTGGGAACTGAAGACATTGGAAGCGCCATGGAAAAATTCAGGTAACAGTCCGCCCCGGAAGATTCAATAAGGGGAACAAGTCGGCTGCTTTCCACTGCGCGAAATCTCAAGGCAGTGCTTTCAATAAGCTCAACAGGCAACTTTTCAAAATGTTTTACAGCCGAAGGATTAACTATAACCGAGAGTTTCCAGTCCGGTTTCAGAGCGGAGAGACCTTTTATCACCCCCGGGGAATACCTGCTTATACCATCATGCGGTATCCTGAGGGCTCTGGCGTCCAGTATAAGTCTCATGAATTATCCCGGCCTGATTCTACGTCTTTCAGGGACACCCGAATCATCGTAAATTACTCAGTATTCCCGGTCAATCTGATCTTTTCTCCAGCCTGGGGATTATTACACCTCCGCCGGAATATACAGCTTTAATGATTCAATAACTGCTGCTGGTACTTTTAGAATGATATCTTCGGAACGATGAACGATCTTGCCGTATCCGGCGATGGAATAATCGACTCAGGGTGAGGGTAAATATCAGTCTTCTCAAAATACCGCACAAATGGCGCAAATACTGCTCTGCCTTTCAGTGTATCGCTGGTTACTTCGATCCGGTTAATTCTGAGGCTTGCGATATTCTGAGATTCTGCGATATTCTTCATGAAGTGTCTCTCACCTGTTGGATGGTTGAGAAAAGTCATATTCGTTCTTTGTACAAACAAATATAACAACAACTTAATCCGTATGAAAAATTGAAAGTGTGTATTTGTTTCTACTGTCACTATTTGCCGAAAGTCCGTTCGGGATATTAAGAAAGGGTTCATCCGTTGAACCAGGAAAAAAATAGCGGTTCCAGATTAACCGAAGATAGCTCAGAACGGATTCTTGTTGTCAAACTATACGCTATCGGCGATTATATAATGTCTCTTCCCTTTCTTGAGCTTCTAAGAAAACATCACCCTTCAGCAGAAATACATCTTCTTACAGGTAATATTATAGCTCCTCTTGCAGAATGCTCCGCGCCTGTTGACAGGGTAATTCCTGTTGATGAGAGGATATTAACAACTCACCGCAGACACTTATCGCTGTTATCTTTGGCTTTCCGGCTCAGAAAGCGGAGATATACAAGTGCGTACCTGCTTCACAGAGTACTTCCATTAAGATTGTTTTTATTGATTACGGGAGTACAAAACCGGATTGGTCAGGGCGTAAGGAAGCTGGGGCTTACAAAAACAGTACCGTTTGAAACCGGTCTTGTCGAGCACGATTCGGAGCGTTACGCCAGATTGCTGGGCTGGGACGGAAGCGAAACCCTTCCTGCACCGCGAATAAACCTTCCAGAGAATACAATTTCAGGGCCAATAACCTCTCTTATTAAAACCAGTCCAGTCGCAGTCAGTCCCGGAGGCGGCAGATCCAGTATCAGAAATACGAACAGCAAAAGATGGCCTTCTGACAGATTCGGAAAACTTATCAATTTACTGCATGGAGAAGGAATCAGAACTGTCGTACTGGGAAGTAAGGAAGACGGAAAGGTCATCGGCAATCTTCTTGACTGCCTGCCCGATACTTCAACAAATCTAATAGGCAAAACTTCTCTTGTAGAAGCAGCTGCGGTTCTTGCCGGATGCCGGATGCATATTACCAACGACAGCAGTCTTATGCATATAGCTGGCTTAGTATCTACCCCCACTCTCACGCTTTTTGGACCAACCGATCCCGAACGAATAGGGATATATCCCAAGAAGCAACTGCACAGGAACCTGATTTCATATTCCATCGGCTGTCCATGTCATCCAGAAAGGGAGATAGATGATTGCGAAACCGCGGAATGCATTAAGTCTCTAAGCCTGGAAAAGGTCTGGAATGAAACAAGGGAAATGCTGCGGCAAACCTGAATAAAAAACCGTCGAAATTTATAGTTGCTTTTGCGAACGAAGCTGTACGATCCAGGTCAGTTATTGTTAAGAATTTTAGCCAGACTTGCCGCTGCTTCAGCTGAAGATCTTTTCGTGATTGCAAAATATCTGCCGCCGGTACTGAGTTTTTCCCGAAGAACACCATCGGACAGAACATCGTTCAACGCTGCTGCCATTTCGACAGGATCTCTATTTACGAAGATTCCGTTTTCACCATTTTTAATATTATCAAGGAACCCCCCCTCTTTTACCGCAATAACAGGTATCCCGCAGGACATGGCCTCAAGCAGAACAAGACCATAGGGTTCATTGTGCTGACAGCACAGAACAGCCATGCTAGTTCTGTAAGTATCCCGAAGATCTTCGTTCGAAATGTTCTTCATTATGTTAAGAACTACACCGAGTTTTGCAGCAAGCTGTTCAAGTTTCTGTTCGTAACCGGGGTATTTTCTGTCAGCGACGATTGTAAGAGAAGGCCGGATGTCAGCATCTATTTCAGCGATTGTTTCAATTGCCATTTCATGACCCTTGAAAGGCCATAAAGCCCCGACACTCAGAACCATATTACTTTTTCCGGTAATTTTATCAGCCCGGAAAAATTCTGTATCTATTCCGGGTCGAACTATTAATGATTCGATTCCATAAATATCCCGCAGTCGCTTTTTCATCCAGCTGGACAGGGTTACAACCTTGTCGGCGCTCAGTACGGCTTTCCTGTCTTTTATCCTTTCAATCTTCCTGAGATGCCGCAGAAGCAAATGATAAATTCTGTTGCTGGTTCTCCTGACAAGATCCGGTTCGTACAGGTGACGGGGATACTCGTAACAGAAGTACAAAGAGGGAACTTCAAGGTACTGCAGCAGCGGAGGAGCAGCTACATACATGGAATTGAAGACCAGGGCCAGATCCGCGGTCCGGTTGATCTCATCAGCTATTTTTCTGCACAGCCTGTCGAAAGCTCTGAGCCTTGCAGAAAGGAGAAAAGGAGCAGCGAACCTTCTTATGCCGGTTATACGGCTGGATGAGGGGAAAGGCCATTCTCTGGTCTGAATCAAACCGGGTACGGAGAAAAGAGAGGAGCCTCCGGGAGAGTGAACAGTAATTGAAAACCTGTCCGATATACCTCGTATCATCGACGCAGCAGCGTTTATTCCACCTCCTGAAGGGAGATTGTGAAATACAGCAAGTTTCCGCTTCACTGAGGATGACTTATCAATATCGGTCATTATCCTCCTTTGAAACACTGCATGGATACCTGTACCCCGGTTGTTATATATTGGTCTATAAACTAATACGATTTGAATTGCGGGAAAACCAGAGGTAACCCATGAAGATTGCTGTTATTCTTGTTAATTACGGAAAATGGGAGCTGACCAGAAGATGTATTGTCTCTCTTGATGCTTCCAAGGAAACTGATGTAAGAATAACTCTGGTAGATAACCACTCTCCCGGACCGGTTCCCGAATGGGTAAGTCGCAGGAAAGACATAAGATTCGTACAGATGAAAGAGAATATTGGTTTTACCGGAGGGAATAACACAGGTTTCCGGATGTCCGGTGAAGATGATGCAGAATTTACATTCTTTCTGAACAACGATGCTGAAGTTTTTCCCGAGACAATCCGAAATATGGCGGAATATTTGAAGAAAAATAGTCAAACCGGAATAGTTGCCCCCGCTGTTTACTGGAAATCTGAGCCTGACAGGTTATGGAGCGCAGGCGGCAGACTTGTTAAATGGAAAATGCGTTACGAACAGGTTAAACTCCCCGGGAAGAACAGCAGCGCAAACAAAGGGATACAGGTTGATTTTGTTTCCGGATGCGCTCTTATGATAAGAACAGACCTTTTCAGGGAAATTGGAGGCTTCAGAGAAGATTTCTTCATGTACTACGAAGATGCAGATTTGTGCTTCAAGGTTGCAGACAGAGGCTATTCCATTGATGTTCTCCCTTTTGAAACAGTGCTTCACAATGTAGCTTCCGCAAGCGGAGGAGAACTTTCAAAGCTGGCTCTGTTTTTTTCCGAAAGGAACAGGATTATACTTTCCCGCGAAAGACTTTGCCTTTTCAAGAGGGCTGTTTTCCTGATATATAAAAGCGCTGTTCTTCTGATTCTTTCTGTAAAATTCATGTTGTGGCAGGGGCCTGAAATTGTTCCCTGGATTTGGCG
>CAZOQQ010000026.1:0-15538 GCA_964582075.1 uncultured bacterium
CCAGCGACCACTTGAACCCCATTCAAGTGCGCTACCGGACTGCGCCACGCCCCGACCGGAAGAGGGGAAAATTACCCCTTACTGTCATGTTTGTCAACCGCCATAGGATCACGGTTCAGCAAATCGATAATATCCGTAATCTCTTTCTTTATGGTATCTATCAGTTCGGTTGAAACCGTTGCCGAATCAAGTCCCGGATCCATCTGCTTATCCAGATCGTTGTCCTCTATCTTCTGTCTGGCTCCGTCTATCGTATAGCGCTCCTGGTAAAGCAGCCTGCTTATCAATTTGATCAGTACGATATCCTCCTGCGTGTACACCCTGTTGCCGGACTGATTCTTGGAAGGTTTCAGCATTGGAAACGCAGTTTCCCAATACCGGAGTACGTGAGGTTTGAGACCTGTGATGCTGCAGACCTCACTTATGGAATAGTACAGCTTCTCGCTACCGGAATTCAATTATCACTCCTTGCGTTTAAAAACCTTTGACGCCGATATGAATATTCGCTGAATCAGCGGCTTTTCAGCGTTTCTGAGTTCTCCGATTTCCTTCATCATTCTCAGGGCATTTTCATTCTCCGCGTTCCATCCAAGTGCTTCGCGAAGAGCCTTCTCCGCAAGAACCAGCTGACCGGCTTCAATGTATATCCGAGCAAGCTGAACAAAATTCTCCGGAGCACTGTAATCCACGGTACATGCAACTTTCATATGGTCTACCGCTTCATGATACCTTTTCCTTCCAAGGGCCGCGGCAGCAAGAGCTTTCCTGAGCTGAGCGTTGTCCGGATGTGTTTTAAGAAACCTTTCCAGCATACGGGTCGCTTCCCAGAAACTGCTTTTACTGCAGAGTTCCCCGGCCTGCCTTATCGTACGCTTCAGCCTGGCATCGAGCCGTCGCATATCCACGCCGGATCCGGTACTGTTTCTGATTATCCGGGATTCCTTCTTCTTTTCCGAATCGTCAGGCAGGTTGTCAATCCCTATGGAGGCATCGTATTCAGCCCGGTCATCGGGTTTTGAGAGAATCTGATAAGCCCCGTTTACCTCCATATACCTCTCGGTCAGTTCCGGATCATTCCCTGTCATGTCGGGGTGAAGTACTCTGGCGATCTCATGGTACGCGTCCTCGATCTCGTCCTTGGTCGCCTTACGATCGACACCCAGGATTTCGTACAGATTTTTCGCGGAACCTTCTTTTTTCTCTGTCACTTGAGTTCTACTTAATTACTGTGAATCTCTGATAGTCAAAGTTTCCAGCGGCATCGGAAACCCTGGCCGTATACATACCCGCCGGTATATCGTCGGGAACAACCCAGATCACGCTGCCTGTTCCTGCCGCAAGTTCCGCTGTGGTGAAGGAATGAACTATCCTCCCGCTTATATCGTAAATATCCAGGTCAACACCGGATACAGCGGAAATGGTAATGCTGAAAGACGCGCTTGATGCAACAGGGTTAGGGTACACGCCGTTAAGAGAGATCGCCTGCCCGATCTCAGTTGCCTCTTCGGCACTGATTCCAACCTGTTCCAGAACCGCGAAGCAGAAAAGGATATTCATGGGGCGGCACTCGTTGCATATCCTTACTATTTCCGTTGTATCGTTCTGTGATTTCCAGAAACCGCTGTCAGCAACCTCAGGTGTCATGGCGAACACCTTCGGCAGGCTGTCTCCGCTGTAGCACCAGTCGTCCTGTTCACCGTTAACCGTGTACATTATCTGCCACGCTGTGCCAGGATGATACTGATTCACGGCCGTCATGGCATCAGCCCAGCCGACGAAAATTTCGTTGTCGGGAGCCAGAAGACCGAACTGGTACCCGTACGGGTACAGCAGATCGCCTCCGTACGTATGGTAATTCATCGCGCCTACAGGTTTGATACTCATTATGAAATCTCTTTGTGCCCGGGTTTCAGGTTCGGAGAAAGGCGCGGTTCCGCGATACGTCTGAGAGGAAGGATCTCCACTGGAACCGATATCATCGTAGTGCCACTTGTATCCCCAGTTCCTGTTAAGGTCAACTCCGTCACCTCCCGCGCTGAAATTCATGTTCTTCCTGCGGTTACCTCCGTTGGGCATATTGTCCGCGTAACCGTCCGGGTTTGCTATCGGTACAAAGTAAACCGTCGAGTGGTCGAGTATGTAGGCCGCTCTGGTATCACCTCCGTCGTAATTGCTGGTAAGCCACATCGCGAAATCGATGAGCACGGAGTTAGCGCCCGGTTCCCTTGCGTGTATAAGTGATGAAAAATAGATTGCCGGTTTGGAGCCCGATGCCTGGCTGGTCAATTGAACCATGTATATATCGCGATTCTGATAAGAGTGCCCGATTGTTACCGGAGGGTTTGCAAGGTTCGGGTAATTAACGGACAGGGACGACCAGAACGTCCAGTTTTCATCGGGATCGTAGTAGTAACCGGCATTTCGGGAATTCTCCGGCAACAGCTCTCCCCACTCCCTCGGCAGAACATCGTAATCGTAGGAAAGAAGAGCAGCCTGATCCACGGCATTCTCAGGAAGCATGATATCCACGTATCCGCCTCTTATGTCGACATTTGCAACATCGTACCCGTCTTTTATTAAGTTAACTACCGAACCTCTTGAAACATCGTACAACCTTACAAGCCTGTCCGCAAGGCAGGAAGATGCAACAACCAAAAGCAGGAATATCGCGAAGTACTTTCCCATCGTAACCTCCAAGATTGACTTTCGTCATGCGAAGAATTAGAATCACCTCCTGATTTACAATATATAAATACAAACCTGTATAGTATCTAATTTGTGAAAGGAGTCTCCTCTTGGCAAGGAGCAAACAGTCACTTAAACGTCACAGGACCGATGCGATAAAAGCTAAAAGAAACCGCAGCAAGATGCGTGAGCTTAGAAGTTCAATTAAAAGCGTCAATGAAGCAGAAAATCCCGAAGACAGGGAAAAGGCCCTGCGCAAGGCTCAAAGCCTGATTGATAAAGCAGCAAAGAAACATCTTCTTCACAGGAACAAGGCAAGCAGACTCAAGCATTCCATGATGTAATCGTTTGCCCGCCATCAAGTCATGTATTCATTAATGAATATCCACGGTTCATAAATGTTTGAATATTGACATTATCGAACTGTTTGTTAGGTTACTCTAACAGAAACAGAGGTGTCTATATGTCGGACAGTGCTAATGGGATTACAGGGTCGCTGGAAGACTATCTTGAAACAATATACAGGATTCTTGCTAAAAATTCAGTCGCAAGGGTCAGGGACATCGCCGGGGAGATGGATGTGAACCCCGCCTCCGTTTCGCCTGCAATGAAGCGCCTCGCTGAAAAAGAACTGGTAAGATACTCGAAACGCAACTACATTGAACTTACCGAGAAAGGTCTTTTCATAGCCCGCCGCACCATGACCCGTCACAACCTGCTCTCCCGCTTTCTCACGCAGATTCTCGGAATTGACAGAAAGCAGGCTGAAAGAGATGCCTGCGCCATGGAACACCACCTTTCCGAAATCTCAATGGAAAGACTGGCGGCTTTTTTCGAATTCCTCGCGGCCTGCCCGGATCTGCAGTTACTTATTGATATAGGTTTCAGCAGATGTCTGGAAGGTTCAACTGAAGAACTATCAAGGTGCAGTAAGTCAATATGCCCTCTTATGGGTCATAATTGCGATTACGAAGTACGTGAACTCGTCCGTCTCAGCGATATTGAACCGGGTTCACCGCGCATTATCGCCCGGATAAACGCCGGGAAACATATTAGAGGACAGCTCATCGATGCGGGCTTCATCCAGGGCACCAGTATTGTTCTGAATCGCCCCGGAAGTGATGAGCTGCCATGTATAGTTCAGCTTGACGGGTTCGATCAGGAGCTTCCTCTGAACGTTGCTGACTGTGTTCTCCTCCATCCGGATATTGAAGGGCGGCATGAATATGCGAAATAGACGCGGAAGGATCCGCGGAGGAGGCAGGGGCAGAGGTTCGGAAAGCCACAGCGGTGCAAGGCCGGGTTACCCGCTTACCATGGCATCCCCGGATGAATACGTCAGGGTTGTAACGATAACCACCAACCATGCCGCGGAAAGCAGACTTATTAGTATGGGCATCAATCCCGGCGCCCTTCTTCATATCATCTCCTCCGGAGGAGGCGGCCCCATCGTTGTGGCCAGGGATGAAACACGGTTTGGAATTGACTGGAAGACCGCATGGCATGTAAGGGTTGTACCGGCTTCCCGCGAAGCATTGAACACGGCTTACAGTGTTTTCTGCGATGATAACTGCAGGGGATGTTCCTACCGAACCGAAATGATGAGAGCCGAGTACGGAGAAAGCGTTACGCTGGATGGCCTGAACGAAGGAGAAACAGGAACAGTATCCGCCATAAGAGGCAGAGGATTAACGGTTAACAGGCTGATGAAAATGGGTTTCGCAAAGGGGGTATCCGTAAGATTGCTAAGAAAGGAACACAATTCCGATTCCCTTCTGGCTGACGTTCAGGGTAAACAGGTACAGGTTGAAGGCTGGGACGCGTTGCACATAATCCTGACGGTAAATCGATGAGTGACAGCATACCCGTGATCGCGCTTGCCGGAAACCCCAATTCCGGCAAGACTTCGATATTCAACGCGCTCACCGGCGCGAGACAGCATGTTGCGAATTATCCCGGAATAACCGTTGAGATTAAAGAGGGAAAGGCCATATCGAACGAGCTGTCCGCCAGGGTAATAGATTTACCCGGGACTTACAGTCTTACTCCGTACTCCCCTGATGAGGTAGCGGCAAGAGATTACCTTCTCGAACAGCACCCGGATGTTGTGATTCATGTGGTGGATTCATCCAACCTCGAACGCAACCTGTATCTCACAACCCAGCTTATGGAACTTGGCGTACCCGTGATAATCGCTTTGAACATGATCGATATTGCCGAATCAAGAGGAATCAAGATAGATTCAGAAGGTCTTTCACGAATCCTTGGGATACCGGTAATACCAACAGTGGCCAACAGGGGAACAGGCACGGACGAACTGTTTCTGAAGGCTGTAAGTATCGCGGGGGAAAAGGCAAGCTGGATTCCGATAAACCTGTTCTACGGACAAGCTTCGGATGAGGCTCTGAAGATTCTGAAGAAAAGAATAACGGAAACGAAACTTCTGGCCGATCTGGTTCCCCCCGGATGGCTGGCCCTCCGATTGCTCGAGCAGGATTCCCATACAATCAGCAGGGTGGAAAGACTTCATTCCCCTGAAGGAGATGAGCTGCTGAAACTCTCCGCTGACCTGGCAGACAGGGTATACAGGGAGATGAACGACGAAACCGAAGGCGTTATTGCCGATCACAGGTACGGGTTCGTAGCGGGTGTGGTTAAGCGCGTTAAAAGCAAACCCAGAATCAAAAGAGTTTACATCTCGGACAGAATAGATACTTTCCTGACAAATCCTGTTCTTGGCCCGATCGTAATGGCTGCCGTACTTTTCGCCCTGTTTCAGTTTACATTTTTCATAAGTAACGTACCTATATCATGGATGGAAGGATTCTTCAGCTGGCTTCACAATATCGCGTGGAGCGCTCTGCCCGATGGTTTCCTTAAATCGATGGTCGTAAGCGGAGCCATCGACGGAGTTGGAGGCGTAGTCGGCTTTGTCCCTCTGATAATGTTCATGTTCTTTTTTATAGCTATTCTGGAGGACACCGGTTACATGGCAAGAGTCGCGTTTTTAATGGACAGGATATTCCGCAAATTCGGACTTCACGGGAATTCCATAGTCCCTTTCATAATATCAGGCGGAATAACCGGAGGTTGCGCTGTACCGGGTATAATGGCCGCCAGAACACTCAGAGACCCGAAGGAACGATTCGCCACCATTCTCTCTGTCCCTTTTATGAACTGCGGTGCCAAGCTCCCTATATACGCCCTCCTGATAGCTGCTTTCTTCTCCGCGCATGAAGGTATAATGCTGTTCCTCCTGACGGTCATTTCATGGTCATTCGCGATGATTTCAGCGAAATTGCTGCGTTCCACTATACTCAGGGGTGAATCAACATCATTCGTCCTTGAACTCCCGCCTTACAGACTTCCAGCCTTCAGAAATCTTCTCGTACATATGTGGGAACGAACCTGGCTTTACCTGCGGAAGGCCGGAACCGTAATCCTTTTCGCTTCGATCGTCATGTGGGCTCTCATGACATTCCCTACCCTGCCTGACGATCAGGCATCATCACTTGCCGGAAACGAGCTGGCGCAGGTTAAGCTTTCCTATTCATTTGCCGGAAGAGCAGGCAGAGCATTCGAAACCGTTACCGAACCGCTCATGGGATTTGACTGGAAAACAGATGTGGCACTGATAGGAGGATTCGCGGCAAAGGAGATAGTTGTATCCACTCTCGGCACTGCTTATTCGATGGGCGAGGTGGATTCCGAAGAATCCTCATCCCTTTCCGGCAGACTGGCGAACGAGGAAAACTGGAACCCAGTAATGGCATTCGCCCTCATCATGTTCACAATGCTGTACATCCCGTGTATAGCCACAATAGCCGTTATCAAGCGGGAAACCCGTTCCTGGAAATGGGCCGGGTTTGCCATTGTATACACTACAGGAATAGCCGCTGTTGTTGCGACGATTGTTTACCAGGCAGGTATGTTGTTCAACTGAATATGACGGTTTTCAGATTACGAAGCCCGGTTCAAGTATCGTGTCCTTTGGGATGACGATTATACCGTCGCGGATAGAATACAGATTCGAAGAGTATTCCCGGACACCCTCTCTGTTTTCAAGCCTGCATCCATCACCGATCCTGGCATTCTTATCGATGATAGCATTCTTTATCACGCAGTTCTCACCTATCCCCAGCGGCAAAATTTCACTGTTCATGTTCCTGGGATCAAGGTAATAACCTTCCCAGTAATCCGAGCCCATGAATACACATCTCTCCATAACGGTACCTTTTCTTACCTTCCCCCTCAACCCCACGATACACTGACTGAACGATACTCCACTTACATCGGAAGCATCACAGATAATCGTATCGTTTATTTCGCACTTGTCTATCCGTGCTCCGGGGAGCGCTCGCGCGCGGGTATACAGGGGCGAAAAGCTCGTGTACATGTCGAAATCAGGGTGTGGTGCGGCCATATCCAGATTAGCTTTGAAAAAACTGGCTATTGTACCTATGTCCGACCAGTATCCGTTGAACGTATGTGAAGCTACTCTGTACTTTCCTATGGAATGGGGTATTATCTCCTTTCCGAAATCGGTTACATCAGGTTCCGCTTCAAGAACTTCACGAAGAATATCCGGAGAGAACATGTAAATTCCCATACTTCCAAGATAGGGTGCTGAATCGGTGATGCCTTCCTGGGTACTTCTCAGCCCGTGAAGATCGTTCCCGGCAGGCTTCTCCCTGAACTCGGTTACTATGCCGTCTCCGCCCACTTTCATGATCCCCAGAGAAGGAGCCTCTTCCGCGGTTACAGGTTTGGTAGCTATCGTTATGTCAGCTTTGCTGTTTTCGTGATATTCGGCGAATTTATTGAAATCCATCCGGTACAGCTGGTCACCGGACAGTACCAGAACAAGATCGGGATAGTAGCTGCTTATGTACTTCAGACTCTGTCTTACGGCATCAGCCGTGCCCTGGAACCATTCCCGGTTTTCATCGGTCTGTTCTGCTGCAAGGATGGATATGAAGCCGCTGGTGAACCTGTCAAATCTGTAGGTACGTGCGACATGCCTGTTAAGACTCTCGCTGTTGTACTGAGTAAGAACCAGCATATGCCGGATATGGTCATTGATGCAGTTTGAAATCGGAATATCAATCAGCCTGTATTTGCCGCCTATCGGAACCGCAGGTTTACTTCTGTCACGGGTAAGGGGAAACAGCCTTGTTCCCCTTCCACCACCGAGAATTACAGCGATTATCCTTCTCATTATCCTCCCTGCTACTCTTTATTAAATAGAACCGCGGGCTGCGGTGGAGTCAAGTACGCGTGGATACCGCTAATGCGGAAATTTACTGACTTCGGTAGACGGATTTCCAAGTCAGATGAAGGAGGCCTACGCTGGAATTCGAGGAATCAAGCACACTACTTCCCTAAATGAACAGAAGAACAGATCTGCCTGGTGTTTATGAACGCTGAAGATTTTACCGAATAGAGAATTCCCGTCTTCCATAGTATATTTTCCCTCTTATTAACATGGGAAAGGAAATAGAATGAAAATCGCCCTTGCTGGAAAACCCGGCTGCGGCAGGTCAACTTTGTTCCGCGCTCTTGCCGGCTCCACCGATGCCGATACAGGAAAACCACTCACGGTAAAAGTTCCCGACTACCGGCTGGATTTCCTCGAGAGTATCCACAAGCCGGACAAGAAAACCAACGCTACAGTCGTTTTTTTTGATGTCCCATCACCATCATTCTCGCCGAAGAATCTGGCTCTGATAAAAAACGCAGCGGTTTTAACTGTCGTCCTTGATAACTACGCCCTTGGTGATACCGTGAACGATTTCAACGAAATAGAATCGGAACTTATTCTGAACGATATGGCTTTATGCGAAAAAAGGCTGGCACGTCTTAGGAAAGAAAGCAAAGGGAAATCCAGAGAAGCGGTACTTGTCGGTAAACTTCTAAGACACATGGAATACGGCGCCCCGCTGCGAGTTCTTGATCTTGACGATGGAGAGAGGGCTTTACTTGCTCCCTACGCGCTTCTTTCCCTGAAATCGCTTATTGTCGTTTCGAACAGAATGGGCGAACCCGTGACTCCCGATGACGAACTGTCCAAAGCAGTGGAGGAACACAAGGGAACCATGCTTGCCATTGACACCGGTTTCGAACTGGAACTGACAGAAATCGATGAAAGTGAACAGAAGCCATTCCTTGAATCCATGGGATACTCTTCCAGTGGACTGTCAAGACTTGTCAGAGCATCCTATTCAGCACTTGATCTTATAGTTTTCTTTACTATGGGCAAAGATGAAACAAGGGCGTGGCCCATTCGGAAAGGTGCTACAGCTCTTGAAGCGGCCGGAACAATTCATTCCGACCTCGCGAGAGGTTTCATCCGCGCGGTTGTTATCCACTGGGAGCAATACCACGAGTCCCCCGATAAAACACTGCTGAAAGAAAAGGGACAGCTCATGATCGAAGGTAAGGATTACGTGGTCAAAGACGGTGATATCATAGAAATCCGATTCAACGTCTGACCCCTGGAATATTCTTCAGAAATACTGTATCCCGATCGGCGGCAGTTTCAGCGTATGCTGCGCATTGTTCTTGCTACCTTGCGCCATTCGTGCGTAATCTGACTTATCTCGGCCGCGCCCAGCAGTATCACGCACTCCCAGTACAGCAGAAAGAATGTGGCCATGAGCCTTGCCAGCGAACCGTACACCACTCCCCACCCCGGATGATCGATAGCCCAGATATAAACCTGTGTACCCAGAGCGGTGAAAACCATCGCCACAACGGTAGCAAGGAGAGCCTGCCCGAAGCCAACTTTCCTGTTTGGAGCTGCCTTGAAAAGCGTGAAAAACAGCAGCATGGTAAACGTAATTCCCAGGACCCGGGCAAGACCACCTCCGGTAAGACGACCTATTACCGGCCACTGTGAAACCAGATCACCTAATGGACTGTTAACAACCAGTCTAGCCATGGTAGAAAATATCAATGAAGACACAAAACAGAATGCGACAAGAAGGGCAAGGAAAAAATCGTACAGCTTCCCAAGGACGATATTTCTTCCCCTGGCCACTTCAAATATCCTGTCGAACGCCGTTCTTATGGTTCCAAACAACCTGCTGACGAGCCACAGAAGAAAAGCAAAACCGATGATACCGGGTATCCCGGCATTACCTGTAAGGATTGTGCTTTCTATTTCATTTCTCGTGGTCTCCGGAATAAGGGGGTTGGCGGCGTCAAGCCAGTTCGTCAATCCTCTTTGAAGACCCTCATCCTCGTGCAGGGCAATACCACTGAATGTAAGTATCATGAGACCGAGGGGAATAACGGTTATCAGAACATTGAAAGAAATTGCCGCGGCGGAAAAAAAGACGCTGTCATCGTTCCACCTGTTGTACAATCTGATTCCGAAAAATCTGAAAACAATCCAGAATCTGTGAAGATAGGTTCTCAGCGACCCGGCTCCGATGTAAAACAGCTTGTGCCACGGCCCTTTGTTATCAGTCAGGACTACTCCACTGTCACACTTTTTGCGAGGTTTCTGGGTTTATCAACATCACAGCCCCTGGCTACAGCGATATGATAGGATAAAAGCTGAAGTGGAATCACGCTCAGCAGAGGGACAAGCATATCGGAAGTTTCGGGAACCCTGATAATCCAGTCCGAGACAGATTCTATGTCTGTATCTCCCTCGGTAGCTATTGCAAGGACTCTGCCTTTTCTGGCCCTGACTTCCTGTATATTGGATATAACCTTGTCGTAAGCCGCACCCTTCACAGCAATAACAGCGATTGGCATCATCTCATCTATAAGCGCTATTGGACCGTGTTTCATCTCCGCGGCGGGATAGCCCTCCGCGTGAATGTACGATATCTCCTTCAGTTTCAGAGCTCCTTCAAGAGCCACGGGAAAGTTAACTCCCCTGCCGAGGTAAAGAAAATTCCGGACGTACGTGAACTCCTTTGCTATCTCCGCTATACTGCTGGAATTCTCCAGAATCCTTCCAACCTTGTCAGGAATGGACATTATCTCACGGGCAAGCGCAAGACCCTGATCATGATCTAGAATCCGTCTTGCCCTCCCAAACGCGAGAGCGATGAGTGTAAGAACCATTACCTGGGATGTGAAAGCTTTCGTTGAAGCGACTCCGATTTCCGGCCCCGCGTGAATATAGACCCCGGCGTCCGTCTCGCGGGCAATGGTTGAGCCCACCACATTGACTATACCGAGAGTACGACACTTTTTCTCTTTGGCCAGATTCAGGGCTGCCAGCGTATCCGCCGTTTCACCACTCTGGCTAATAACGATCATCAGGGTATCGGGAGACAGTACGGGATCCCTGTATCGGAATTCGGAAGCGTATTCCACCTGTACGGGTATTCTTGAATACGCCTCGATAAGGTACTTACCTATGGAAGCGGCATGCCAGGATGTTCCACACGCGGTAATCACAATCCTGCTTATGGACCTCATATCTTCATCAGACATCTGAAGTCCTCCGAGGTGCGCAGTGCCGTTGACAAGATCCAGTCTTCCCCTGAAAGCGTTGGTAAGTGATTCGGGCTGGCTGTAGATTTCTTTCAGCATGAAATGCGGGTAGCCGTCTTTTTCGATATCCGTGATATCCCAGTCAACATGTTCCATACGCCCGCGAATAAGTGCCGGATGACCGTTATCGGACAGAATACCCCTGAGATTTACCTCAATAACCTCACCCTCTTCAAGGTAGATAACGTCTCTTGTGTACGACACGATGGCCGCCACATCGCTGGCAACAAAATATTCATTATCACCTATACCTGCTACAAGCGGACTCCCGTAGCGTGCTGCCACCAGAGTATCCGGTTCATCAGAAGAAAGAACAGCTATGCCGTATGCACCGTGAACCCTCAGCAGGGCATCTTTGACTGCGTTGAACAGTTTTTTTCCTTTTCGCACTTCAAGACTTATCAGCTTAGGCAGGATTTCGGAATCTGTTTCGGATTCAAAGTCGATTCCCGAATCAATGAGTTCCTGCTTGAGTACTTTAAAATTCTCTATGATTCCGTTATGAACCACCGCGATTCTGCCGGCCTGGTCAATATGAGGATGAGCGTTGTTGAAGGAAGGCTCTCCGTGTGTCGCCCAGCGGGTATGAGCAATTCCAACTGTTGATGATTCTGCGTCTCCCGGATCGATTTTCTCCAGATCGCTGACCCGGCCTTCACACTTTCTGACGAACAATTCGCCTCCGTTCTGAAGAGCGTATCCAGCGGAATCGTAACCTCTGTATTCAAGACGCTTCAGCCCGGCAAGCAGAATCTCCCTCGCAGGCTTTTTGCCTACGTAACCAACTATTCCACACATAAACTCTCCATAACTCTATCGAATATTCTGAAGTCCTTATCAATGTAACTATTATCCCTGTTCTCGGCAATGAACCTGATAACGGGCTCTGTGCCCGACGGTCTTATATGCATCCATCCTCCGGATCTCGAGAACCACAGGCCATCTCTAGTGTCATCCGCGGGGCCGTACTCCTTTACCAGGAGAGACTTTAAAACTTCGAAATCGGATTCAAACGGCAACTTCTTTTTGAACATGACGTAAGATGGAAAGGTGTCAGCCCAGCTTCCCAGAGTGGAACCGGGATTGCTTCTTAGAAATGAAACCGCGCAGGCCATGCCCACGCCGCTGTCCCTTCCCGCGTGAAAAAGCCGGTCAATTACGCCACCGTTACCCTCTCCGCCAAGGAGAGCTTCCCGTTTCTCCATTTCCTCAACCACGTTCACTTCGCCAACGGGACTCCGGTACAAACGGCATCCATGTCTTGCGGCAGCGTCCTCAGCCAGCGCGGACGTTGAAAGATTCACGACTACGGGGCCAGGTCTGCCCGCTAGAACGAAGTCTATTGCCAGGGCTACGGTATAATCCTCACCTATGATCCTGCCGTTCTCATCTACCAGAGCGAGTCTGTCTCCATCGGGGTCGAAGGCAAAACCGATATCAGCTTTCTCTGCGACAACCGCTTTGGAAAGCTCCCCGAGACTTTCAACTGTTGGTTCGGCAACGCGCGGAAAATCACCCGAGGCAGTTATCTCGGGATTAATCACCCTGTAATCAACCCCCAGCCTCTCCATAAGCATTGGAGCGAATGAAGCAGCAGCGCCACCTGTAACATCGAGCACTGCTTTCAGCGGTTTTCCTTCCCGGACAAGCCATGGTATGGCAAGAAGACCTTCAATATGCCTTTCGATGGAACCGCCCAGTTCCCCGGATACCCCTACTTCCCTGTAATCCGAATGCCTTATTTCCATCCCAAGTATTTCAATTAAACGTTTCCTGTCACCTGACCTCAGAAACACGCCATCGTTACCGATGAGTTTCAAAGCGTTCCATTCACCGGGATTGTGGCTGGAGGTTATTGCTATTCCACCGCGTATTCCATCCTTCATGGCTTCAAGCTGAACGGTGGGAGTAGGTACAACTCCAAGAAGAACAGGGCTGCAACCCGCTGACATGAGACCGGCGGATACCGCGGCTTCAACTGCGGGTCCGCTCCTTCTTGTATCCCTGCCGACTACGACAGGGCCACCGCCGGCCAGAGTTCCAAATGCGGCCGCAAATTCGGAGGCGTTGGCTACTGTAAGGGATTTGCCAAATATACCCCTTATCCCGGAACCACTGATTATAGGTTTCATAAATCGTCCTTGAAAGGGAATATGGAGCCGGCGAACGGAATCGAACCGTTGACCTGCGCATTACGAATGCGCTGCTCTGCCAGCTGAGCTACGCCGGCTCCTTTAGCCATCGATATTATTGAAAACTACGAACCCCGTCAATATTATCAGAAAAGTGACCCCTCACCACCGAGCAGGTTCACCGGAAAAGTTACGCTGAACTGAGAGCTTCCGAGATCGGTTTCATTCGCAGGATATACCGAAGACACACTTCCGTCAATTACCGCCTTGTCCGTCTTTATATCGGCAAAGGATCTTCTGTACTCCAGTCTCCCGGAGAATGGACCGGCAAGAACAACCTCTGTCCCTACGGTAAATGTGAAACCGGCGGAGTTCCCCTGTGCTTCCACGTACTCTCCAAAATCATCTGTTCCTTTGTACTTTCCCGTTATGAACACTCCTCCCGCCCCGGCGAATACGGAGAATTTCCTGAATATATTGTATTCGACAACCGGCATAATGGAAATAAGAAACGCGCTCACTTCGCCGTCCCATCCCGTGGGGGACGATTTCTTCCAGAAATACTCGCCCGAAATCCTGAAATCAAGCAATCCGGGAGCGTCTATATCCACGGCAAGGCCTGCCGATGTTCCGGGCGTAAGAAACCTGTTCTCGTAAACCGAATCCATCGGGGCAAGATTTGAAATCATCGGTCCCACGCTGACGGAAATTCCTTCAGACGCAGAACTCAGTGATACGGCAAGCAATACAAGCGCAAGAACCGTAGAAGCGGTATTGAATCTCATGTTTTATCTCCCGGCGTATACTTCTTCTTGATGTGATTGAGTAATCCGCCATCCTTCAGAACATCAAGCATCTCATGGGGAAGCGGAGGAAAACTGAACGCCCTGCTGCCGACGCGCACCTCTCCCGCTGCAGGATCGAGCGTAATTACATCTCCCTCGGTGTAAAATTCTACTGCTTCGGGACTTTGAACCAGGAGCAGGCCCTGGTTGATCGCGCTTCTATAGAATATTCTGGCGAACGATTTCGCGATGACGGCTTTCACGCCGACATATTTCAAGCCGAGAGAGGGCTGCTCCCGGCTGGATCCGCATCCGAAGTTCTCACCCGCTACGATAATATCTCCCGGTCGGACGGATTTTGAAAACGATCTGTCGAGATCTTCCAGAAGATGTTCCTTTATCTCGGGACCCGTGGCACATGTATAGGTGTACTTCCCCGGGAAAAGCAGGTCGGTATTGATATCATTCTGAGGGTAGTAAAATACGGTCATTTCATTACACCTCTGGGATCCTGTATCCTGCCCGTGATGGCTGAAGCGGCTGCTGTTTCCGGGCTGGACAGATATATCTCAGCATCTTTCTCCCCCATTCTACCCTTGAAATTTCTGTTTGCGGTGGAAAGGCACTTCTCACCCGGAGCCAGAACACCCAGGTGCGCGCCCAGGCAGGGGCCGCAACCGGGCGGAAGAACAACCGCTCCGGATTCTACAAGATCCTGTATAACGCCAATTTTAACCGCTTTCAAGTATTCTTTTCTGGAAGCCGGCCCCACTATCATCCTCACATCGGGATGCACCCTGTTTCCCCGGAGAATGTCCGCTGCCGCTATAAGATCTTCCACTCTGCCATTGGTACAGGTTCCAAGAAATACCTGGTCGATCTTCAAACCGGCCAGTTCTTCGACCGGGACAACATTATCCACCTGATGCGGCCGGGCGATAACCGGAACGATATCCGACAGATCGTACTCAAGTGATTTCGCGTATTCAGCGTCATAATCACTCCACACGGCATCAGTTACTTTGATATCCAGTGCCTCGAAGTATTTGCTCGTCACGATATTGGCTGGAAACGCCGCGATCTTGGCACCCATCTCAATTCCCATATTCGCGATGGTCATCCTGTCACAAATTCTCAAACCGCCAACCGCGGGACCGTTGAACTCAACCGCCATGTAGTTGGCTCCGCCGGCTCCGACATCACCGATTACAGTGAGGATCAGATCTTTCGCTGAAATTCCAGCGTCAAATGAACCGGTAAGTTCGATATTCATGGTCTGCGGCACTCTGAACCATGTACGACCGGTAATCCAGATGCCTGCGGCTTCGGTTCTGTCTATACCGGTAGCGAAACAGTTGAAAGCGCCATACGTGCAGGTATGGCTGTCACTGCCGACAACAACAGACCCCGGGCTGACAAGCC
>CAZOQQ010000027.1:0-15348 GCA_964582075.1 uncultured bacterium
ATATCTCGCGTTCTTCATCATGACATGGGAAGAAACACAGCACTCTTCGCAGGATTTCTGTTCCTCCTGCTCCCCTCCCACAGCGAACCTGTGGTTTGGATATCCGCCAGGGCAGATCTTCTGGCAACTCTCTTCGCTGTTTTCTCAACCATAGTCTTTCTGAAAATGCTTGAAAACGGTTCCCTGTGGCGCGGTGCATTATCAGTTCTGCTTTTCGCTCTTGGCCTGGCAGCTAAGGAAAGTGTCGTAATGCTTCCCCTGATATGGCTTATTCCGGCATTTGTCTGCAGGAAAACAAAGAAAAATACGTTTTCAAGGCAGGGAGCGATAGTCATTTCCGCCGGGATCGCTGTAATGACAGTGTATTTAATCATAAGAAAAATCCTGTTTGGAAGTTTCATTGGAAGTATTGGTTTCGATAAACATACGGGCACTCTCAATCCAGATGTTTTTGTCAATCTGGCCAGGTACTGTTTCAGGGTCTTCATTCCACCACTGAACCAAATATGGACAGCTGCAATTTCATTCTCTCTGTTTGCTGCTCTTGCCGTGATCACCTTCCGGAAAAAACTCTACAGGAAATTCGTCTCAAAGGAACTCAGGTTGTCCCTGGTTTCGCTGTTCTGCTTTCTTACAGCTCTGCTCCCGGTACTCTCCCTGAAAATAGGAGTCTTTGACTCACAGTCCGAAAGATATCTGTATTTGCCGGGAGTTTTTGCCTGTATAACCATTGCTGTACTTGTAAAGGTGGTAATAGTTGATACGCGGTTGAGGAAAGTATTTATGGTGATTCTGCTTGCCGCATCAGCCCTGGGGCTCTATACTGCTAACAGAAGATGGAGTGTGGCAGGGGAGATGTCGCAAAGGATTTCCGAACAGGTTTCGCAATTCGATCCTGCTTCCTCGGTTATCGTGAACCTTCCCGATCATTACCGTGGAGTCTACGTGCTAAGAAACGGTATTGATATGGCATCAACAGTATTCCAGGGAAGCAACAGAACAGAGGATTCCTGGAAAGTACTGCACTTCCATGGAATCAATAATCTGTCCGACCGTTACTCAATGGAATTTACTCAGGATTCCCTCTACCTGATTCTGTCTGATTCAGCTTACGGCTTTCCGTGGGATCGGAAATTTGAATACATTTTCTTTGACGGTACAGAAATGGCAGCAGCACACAGAATATTTGAAGCAACAGAACAATAGATTTTCTTCAATCCAACAACTTGCTGGCAAACAAGTGGTTGCGGCGAAGACCTTTACCAAAGGTTCTCAAAGAAGTGCAACATCTATTCCGATGAATGTGCAGTATCTGATACCGGTGGTGACAATTGCAGTTCCCTTAAGGGCAATCCCCTATCAGAATCAGTTTCTTTGTCTGTGCAGCACCATCGAATTCACATCTGCAGAAGTAGATACCGTTCCGCATTCTCTGCCCTGTTTCATCCCGGCCATCCCATACCTCACTGTGAAATCCGGAAGGAAAACATCGATCAGTCAGGGTGTACACCTCACGACCGGAAATGTCATAGATGGTGGCACGCAGATTTCCGTAAGATGGAAGATTGCAGGAGATGCTGACAATAGTATTGAACGGGTTAGGAGAAACCGGGAATACCTCGAACATGGAAAGTGGATCAGCAGCACTGGCAAAGCCCAGCTGATCGAAATACAGAGCGCCCATGTCTGCCCTTGTTCCATCCGGGTCAGGAGGAGATGAAGGGTCTCCCGTATCAATGCAGGGCGATCCATACTGAAGATTGTAGTTGTCTGTTGTCGCATTTACAAACATTGGAGTGTCGTTGATGTTCCCTGTTCCAGGCATGTCCTGTAAAATACAGGAATAAGTAAGGTTACTTGAACCTCCACCGTACACTGAACCATATTGGGAACTACTGCCAATACAGGTGTTGAAACAGATTATGTTGTTTACGCCTGAAAAAGTTGCAGCCCCACCGTATCCATGGGTGCAGATGCCGCCGCCTGCAGCTTTCGCAGTGCTGTTATATACTATGGTGTTGTTGTTCAGAGTAACATTGCAATTACCTTCTGCCATAACACCACCACCGGCTTCAAGAGAAACATTCCTGTATATAAGGCAATTCGAAATCAGAGTATTTGATTGATTGCAGTGGACCCCACCGCCTCCGCATGAAGCTCAACCGCCAAGAAGTGCGGATTCGTTGTAAGCTATTATCGAATTCAGAATACTGGAATCAGAGCATTGCAGTATCTCTACTCCTACACCTTTTCCCTTGCCAAGCTGGTAGTTGTTGCAAATCAAGCAGCTGTCTATATGAATAATCGTATTGTACGCTGCGACTCCACCACCTTCAAAATTACTGTTGTTGTTGGAAACCCGGGTATGGGTAAGTGTTAATGAAGAACCGGAATCGATATTTACAACAGCATGGTATTCTTCAGAACCCACACAGTATGCCATACCACCATCTATCACACAGTAGTCGATAACTGCTGCGGGAGCACCACTTAGAAACAGAAGACCACCCCAGCGTTCCCATACACCAACACTGTCCTGACTGCAGAAATAGATGCTGTCTCCTTCGACACCAGCTGCAGTGAACTTACCGGAGATAAGCCATTTGATATTTGAGTTGCTGCCGGGATGCATAAATGTGGTACCCGGTACAATTGTTAAACTGTCACCGGAGGCCACAGTGATATCCCCGATAACAATGTAGTTTCCCGGGCCCAGCGTTCCCGACTGGGGGCCGCTTATCTGAGTTTGTGCTACAGTCAGGGTGGTGAATACAAGTACAAACAGTGCTGACAACTGTACTGTAACATGGTGTTTCATAAACACAGACCTCCTGAAATAGGTAAACTGACCGCATTTCCGGGAAAAGCTGATTACATATCAAAGCAGTCATGATTTATAGCACCACTTTGTAAACACTAACGCTATTTATCCACAAAGTTATGTCACTGGTGTTCCGTTATAATTCATTGAGTGACAACTGGTTACAAATTGTATTGTCTTCGAATTGTAAACCTTTATTCAGAAACAGTTGTTAGAATTCATCAAGACAATACGGTGTAACAATATAACCTGTAGCTTATTGTAAAGACTGAAGTCCCCGGGGTCAAGTCTCTTTATGATGATAGCAGTCAGGATATAAACTCATAAATGACGGTAACAAACCATCTTCCCTGTACCTGCTGCACGTGTCCCGGATGCGGGGAATAAGGAGGATAAGCACTGAAAAGTGTCGCACCAAAACCGGTGTTGACATTCATAATGAGCAACAGGATGCCGACTACTAACAACGGAAACCGTGGTTCGCCAAGTTGACCGGTTCTTGCTCTGGCATTATTATCCTGTTCAAATTGATTACGCTGGTCTTCAGCCGTGATATTCATGCTACACAACAATATACGTTTGTAATTCATGGGGGCGTTTTGAAACTTGCTTTCATTGTACGAAGTTTTCCAACTTTATCCGAAACTTTCATACTGAATCAGATCACCGGCCTTATGGATATGGGACATTCTGTGGATATCTTCAGTACTATGCCACCCGAACAGACCGATACAAACCCGATCGCCCGGAAGTACGGGCTCATGAAGCATACCAGGCTTATTCCCGTACCAACAGGAGTGCTAAAACGCATTCTTTCCGGTTTGCGTATGCTTGTATCCGGACTTTTCAGAAACCCCGTCCTTATGTTCAACGCACTGAATATCTTTAAGTATGGAAAAGAAGCTGCTTCACTACGTAATCTTTTTCTCGCCTCCTGTTTTACAGGCTCTTATGACGCAGTTCATTGCCACTTCGGAATGCTTGGAGATATCGGCGTACTGCTAAAGGACATGCATGCAAGAACAGGCCCTGTTCTGACTTCCTTTCACGGCTTCGACATAACAACATATCTTCAGGAACATGGTGATGATTATTATCGAAACATTTTCGAGAAGGGTGACAGATTTTTACCTATAAGCGAAAAATGGAAACGCAGGTTAATAGAACTCGGCTGTCCGCCGGAACGTATTGTAGTTCACAGGATGGCAGTTGATTGCAACCGGTTCCGGTATACTCCAAGAAAACTCTCTTCCGGCGAAACCACTGAAGTGCTGAGTGTTGCCAGACTTGTTGAGAAAAAAGGACTGGAATATGCCATATCCGCTGTTGCAGCACTGCTTAATAAGGGGGTGGACCTTCGGTATACTATAATCGGCGATGGTATGCTCCGCCCGGATCTTGAGAAGCTTATCGATAAACTTGGTGCACGCGATCGAATAAAGCTGGACGGATGGAAGCAGCAGGAGGAAGTTATTACAGCCATGAACAATTCACATATACTTCTAACACCCAGCGTAACATCCGCCAGCGGAGATCAGGAAGGAATACCTGTGGTTCTGATGGAAGCCATGGCCATGGGCCTGCCCGTTGTTTCCACATTTCACAGCGGCATCCCTGAACTTGTGGATAACACCATATCCGGAATACTTGTACCCCCCCGGAATTCGAAAGCCCTTGAGGATGCCCTGTATGACTTGATCTCCAATCCGGACAGCTGGGCCGCCATGGAAAAAGCAGCAAGAGAGCGTGTAGAGGATAATTACAATATCACAATCCAGGTACGACGGCTTGAATGCATTTATTCCGAAGCATCAGAGGACATTTCATGAAGGTCAGTGTTGTAATACCTGTCTATAACGCTTCCGGGTTTGTACGGAAAGCAGTGGAATCAGCACTCGAACAGGAACAGACAGTACAGGTTGTCCTGGTGGAAGACGGTTCCTCGGACGGAAGCCTTGAAATCTGTCGGCAGCTGGAAAGCCAATACCCTTCTGTATCCCTGGTTCAACACAACGATGGAGGCAACCATGGGGCTGGTGCTTCGCGAAACCTTGGAATACGGATGTCGAACGCTCCTTTTATCGCGTTTCTGGATGCAGACGATTTCTATCTCTCCAACCGCTTCGGCGAGGCTCGGAAATTGCTGGAAAAACACAACGAAATCGATGGGGTCTACGAGGCCATAGGAGTACATTGTCAGGATGATGCTTCCCGCAGGAAATGGGATGAAAGAGGGGATGGCAAACTATCTGCAATGCACGGAAAAGTCCCTCCGGAGAAACTTTTTGACGTTCTGATAGAGTACAGCTACGGCAGTTTTACTCTTGATGGGCTTACAGTCAGAAAATCCTCTTTCTGGAAAGAAGATCCTTTCCCGGAAGAACTCAAGCTGCACCAGGATACCGTTATGATGATACAGCTGTCCTATTACGCAAAACTCCTGCCTGGCAGACTGAGCGAACCTGTGGCTATGCGAAGAGTTCATTCCGGAAACAGATATCTTTCGGATTACAACATCAACCGCACCAAAATGATGATGTGGGAAAATCTTTTCAAGTGGTCTGTTCGTGAAAACCTTTCAGAAAGCCGGATCGCGAATATCTTTCGAAACGCTCTGTACTTCAGGTTTCTCACAGTAACCGGCAGATTTTCCACCTACCGCCCGAACCCTGCGGCGATTCCGGGTCTGGTGTGGCAAACTGCAATCCATCCGTATCTGACAGTTTTGGCACTGAAGGAACATCGCCGTCGCCGGAGTTTAACCGGATAATGATATGATCTATTTCAAGTATCTGTACGATACAAGGAACAGATTGATCAAACTGGGGCTTCCGGCTCTTGTCAGTCGAGGAACCCTTGCCATCTGGGGTGTGTTGACCATCTTCATTATAAGAGTACTTCCTCCCGGGGCTTATGCCATTTACGCAGTCGCTAAAAGTCTGGAGATGTTCGGAGTTCTCCTGGGCGGAGGCTTCATCCAGCAGGCGATACTGAAACTCGCTTCCGAGGGTGACGGGCTGAGGGAAAAGCAGCTTGCCAATTCGGGTATGTTCATGGCCCTGATATTTTCACTTTTATCCGGTATCCTGCTTGTTGCCGGGGGCGGGTTAATCGGCTCTTTCTACGAACCTCTTGACCTGTCCGGTATTCCACTGCTGCTTGCCGGAGTTGTAATTACGGGAACGCTAAACGGTTTGCCCAGGCTCCTGCTGCTCACCAGACACCGTACCGGGGACGTTATGATCACCGATATCGTTCAGTTCATCATCAAAAGTGGAATAATCGGTACACTGCTTCTAACGGGAACACTTAAAACCGCGCACCAGATATTCACTGCAATGATAATAGCAAACACTGTTTCATTCTTTGTGTGTGCGTGGATAGCAAGACGCCTCTTCTTTCCCGCAGCCGGTATCAGGATCGACCGTATTCGTAATGTCATGACTTTTTCGGCTATCTTCCTCGGAGCTTCAATGGCCAATTTTGTGTATACAAGAACCGACATTCTGATGCTGGGCAAGATCGCTCCCGATGATGTCGCGGCTTACGGTGCATCACGATCTCTTTCGGGATTGACATTGATGATCATCAGCGCAGCCAACATGATCCTTCTTCCGTACATTTCAAGAATATGGAGCCAGGGCAGAAAGAAAAATGTAATCCCCAGAGTATGGAGTACCGTTCTGCTCGCGGAAATTCTTATTCTGCCATTCGTTTTACTGTATATGTTGTTTCCCCGTCAGGTACTTGATTTTGTCTACAGCGGAAAGTACACGGATAACTGGAACATCCTTCTCGTTCTTGGTTGTCTCGCGGTTGTAAGACCCCTGGGGAGTTTCTTTGCTACCGCAGCGTCCGCCATCGGAAAGCCCCAGTATGCTTTGTACAGCGTTATCGTATCGGCAGTAGTTAACGTTGCCTTGAACATCTATCTTATACCCATGTACGGAGGGTTCGGTGCTGCTCTTGCCACAATGGCAGCGGTGATACTGGGTGCTGCCTGGGTAGCCATGCTCTCGATCAGATACATTAACGGCAGCACACAATAAGTTCTATCCCCAACACTAAATTCCAGCCGGACTTGACTGAACAACCGATATACCTGATATTTGCCGCCTCAACGCGCTCCCATCGTCTAGCGGTCAGGACGCTGGCCTCTCACGCCGGAAACCGGGGTTCGATTCCCCGTGGGAGCGCCATGTTAAATAACATCTATTCCATTTGCAGATGTATTTGTAAGTAATTTTCATGCTATGTTCCGGAAACCCGGAGAATTGAATTTTCTTGTCCTAGTTATTGTAAATATGGCAGGGGGCTTGACATATCAGGGAGAAACTTCAACTATATACTGTATTTGGATGGGAGATATTGAATAAATGTTTCAATCGGAGCCGGAGAAGGGTAGTTCTGCTGTATTTTTCTCTCGTTGCCTCTTTTCACTGACAATTCTGATTATTGCTTTTCCAGTTCTCTCCGGCCCTCCGGAAATCATCTGGGAAAGAACTTTTACTACGGGATTGGACTGCCGCTTCTGGGGAGTTGATGCCACGGACGATGGTGGGGCTGTCTGTACAGGAGAAACAGCATCAGATGAAATAACTTCACTTCTTCTGGCCAAGTATACTCCCCAGGGAACCCTTCAGTGGAAAGTAATTGAAGGCTGGAACCCTGGCACTTCAGGACAGGATGTGTTGCAGGTCCCTGGAGGATACATTGTCTGCGGCAAAATCAGCTCAGGTTCGAATTTCGACGGGTTCGCTGCGATGTTCGATTATTTCGGCAACATCCTCTGGTTCAATCGACTCGAAAACCCGGATGATGAGGTTCTTTACGATATTGCCCGGGCTGGCGACAGCTGTTACGTTGCCGCCGGGTATACCGAATCCACCGGAGCCGGGAAAAAAGACGCCCTGCTTGTTCTTTTTGATACAAATGGCAATCTTATATGGACAAGATCGTTTGGAACTGCAGGAGAAGAAATAGCCTACTCTGTGAAATCACTCAGTAATGGAGGTTTTGCGCTTGCCGGGGGAAGTGAAGGTAATTTTTATATAGTTGTTACCGATGCGGATGGGCTTGGAAAATACGCTAAGACCTTTGATCATGGCGGGCATGAGATTGCGAGAACGCTTCTTGAATCTTCCGAAGGAGGCTTTTTTCTTACCGGTTCAACTATGGAAAACGGCAGCTATCAAAGTAATATCTGGCTTCTAAGAACTGATACTGAAGGAAATGAGATATGGTCCTTCGAAATAGGTGGTGATGATAATGACTCCGCGTGGGACGCGATTGAGCCGGAAACCGGCGGTTACATTGTCCTTGGAAATACAATGTCCTCCGGTAGTGGCAATTACGATGCCGTCCTATACAGAATTGATCCCTGGGGAAATATCATCTGGCAGATAACTGCGGGGGACAGCCTGTGGAATACCGGCAGTGGTCTCTCCATAAGTTCCATGGGAAATCTGCTCTTCGCGGGAAGAACTCAAACTGCGGAAAACAGGATATTCAACTCCTGGCTGGTCTTCACCACCCCCGAAGATCTTCTGAACTGGTAGAATTACCTGGGATTTCCGAAAGCACTGAAACCTTCCGGAAAACCTGAAAAGAATTATTCAAACCAGTTCGGATTGTACTGGTATATTACAAACTGGAGGTATAATGGGAACAATGTTTGCTATTGTTGTACTGATTACGGGATTGGCGGCTCCCGACGGCACCATGAACGCCAATTCAGCCGCGGATCTGGTTCTAAGCGAAGTTCTGGGTCAGAATATTTCCGGCAAATCGGTTATGGTTCTCGACAGGATTATCCCTGAAGGAACTGCCGTTGAATCGTGGCACGATACAGTAACCGCTCCCCTGGACGGTTATCTTGTCCTCATCGATGATTTTGCCTGCGCCAACTGGGAACATCCGTGCCGCTGGGTGTTTGTCGGTCTTGACGGAGAAATGCAAATCATAAACATGATGACTCCTCCAAACGCGCTGGGCGCTATGACCGTCACGCACACCTGTCTTCCGCAGAGTGATGGAAGAGGTCAGTACGAAGATTTCATCGCCTGGTTCGTGCCGAATGTGCAATCAACTTCGGCAAATGCTGAGCATATGTACGCCTGGATAATCTCCGGAGGGTTTGACAACTATAACAATCATATCAGGTATTACGGTGATGTGCAGTTTATCTACAATGTACTGGCGCATGACTACCTGCTTCCCGATGATCACATCGTTGTCTGCTTCGCTGACGGACTTAACCCCGCTCCTGACCAGTCCGGCGGTTTGAATTCCAATCCTGATTTCGACGATGACGGCGACAGTGACATCATCTACGACGCAACATCAGCAGGTATAACCAGCGGTTTCAACGATATTTACGCCATGGTTGGCTCTTCCGATCACCTCTTTATCTTCACAACGGATCACGGCGGCCCCGGAAAGGGTGGTACTGACACTCCTCCGGAAGTTATCCTTAACCTGTGGAACGGAACATTGGATGACGATACATTCAAAGGATACATCGATTCGATTTCCTCAGCCTCAACGCACGTTATTATGGAGCAGTGTTATTCCGGCGGCTTCCTTGAAGAAGTTGTAAATACCGGCGCAACCCAGCCCCGAACATTCGCAAGCGCAGCGAACGCCACCGAGTCAAGCTGGGCGGGTGCAACGTTCCCGGAATACGATGAGTACTGTTACTACTGGACGGGAGCCATGCACGGCTCCATCCCTCCAACCACAAGCGTCTCCGGCGGGAACCTCCCGGGAAACCCTGACCAGAACAGCGATGGTAAAGTCTCCTTCTGGGAAGCATACGACCGCGCAAAAGCCTGGGACTCTTACGCCGTAAGCGGCCAGGAGCATCCGCTGTGGGATGACACTCCGAACAACTGCGGTGACACGTACTATCTTGGAGGACTTATCAGTACCTCAACAGGAGATTCGAGGAACACTTCCGTTCCTTCCGCTGTTGGTCTTTCCGTTTCCGGCAACCCGGTATCATCGGTTTCAACTGTCCTCTTCGGTCTCAGCAGCTCCGGTGCGGTTGATATCGTCATCTACGATATGAGCGGTCACGTTGTGGACAACTTGCTGAGCGACGAACTCGCGGCGGGCCAACACAGCGTTATCTGGGATACGGAAAAACTTGCTTCTGGAGTATACATCGTAAGATTCACCGCGGGTGAAATTATGGAAACGGCTCGAGCGGTCAAGTTCTAAACACTATATTGACATAGAAAACGGGGGGAGAAATCCCCCCGCTTTTTAAGAAGGCTTTTTAGATCTGTTCGTATATCGCTTCAAGGGCGCTTACATACGCACCAATGGTTCTTGTTGTTCCAACTATCCGGTCTATTTCCGTTCCATCAGCCTTTGCGATTACGACACACGGTATAGCGGAGACATTGTAGCGACGGGCGTATGAAGCCACGCTGGGATTGTCTACGTCCAGCCTGAGCAGGACAAATCTGGAAAGGATCGGGTACATTTCATCGCTCGTGAAATATTGCTCTCCAAGTGTTACGCAGGGACCGCACCAGTCAGCGTACATGTCGATAAGGAGGGGTTTGCCGGATGATTCCGCTTCGGCACTGGCGGCTTCAAAATCGTCCATGAACCAGCTGAGTTCTCCGCTTGATTCCTGCTGCTGTCCGTTGCTCTCCTGGTTCGAAGTGCTCCCGGAATTACCACACGCACTGGTTATCAATCCTGCAATCATCAGTACTGTTATGTACTTCTTCATTTTCATCCTTTCACGATGTGTTCTCAACCGTACTTGTTCGTATATATAGGATAATATAAACTATTTGTTCCAAACGTAACAAATGGAGATAACAATGAGACCTGTTACACCGCTTCTGACTGTTGACGCGATAATTGAGCTTGAAGGCGGAGGTATAGTTCTTGTAAAGAGAAAGTATCCCCCCGGGGGATGGGCGATTCCAGGTGGATTTGTGAATCCCGGAGAAAGCCTCGCTGACGCGGTGCGCAGAGAAGCCCTGGAGGAAACCTCACTGCACATAGAGGTTATCAGCATGTTCCATGTTTATTCAAAACCCTGGCGTGACCCTCGAGGAGATACCGTCAGCGTGGTTTATTACTGCAGGGCTGCGGGAAAACCCGGCGGCGGGGATGATGCCGCTGAAGCGGTTGCTTTCCCCCCGGACAGGTTTCCGGAAAACATGGCATTTGACCACAACATGATACTCAATCAATTCCTTGAATGGAAAAAAACCGGGGCTACGCCGTCAGTGGAGCTGTAAGTTTAAGGAGACGCTGAGGTTTATGGTTTGCTCACCTGTTTCCCTGCTGTCGCGGCCGCAATCTGCTGTCCCATCATGCTGTTCATAGGATAAACGATGATCATGGAACTTTCTTCCTTTGAAATATCAAGCAGTGCCTGTATTTGCCTTAATTCCATGGCGTCAGGCTGCTGAGCAAGCATATCTGACGCTTCTTTAAGAGACATTGCAACTGCCTTTTCCGCCTCCGCCTGTATTTTTTTGGCTTTCGCCGCGCGTTCGGCACGGGCGATAACCGCAAGTTCCTCGACCAGTGATGGTGGCGTTCCCACATCGGTAATACGTACAGCTCTTACGTTAACGCCGTAATCCGCGGCTGCGGAGTCTATTATCTTCTTAAGGTCCGTGGCGATTCGTTCGGTTTCGCTCAACAGTGGTCTGAGGTTATTCCCCCCGATAGTACTCTTCAGGGCTTCCATCGATGCCCATTCGGTGGTCTTCCAGTAATTCTGAACATCTATTGCCGCTTTTACTGGATCTTCAACCTCAAGTTCAACCGCGGCGGTTACATCTATTGGAATGTTATCCTTTGTGAGTGTTTTCGTAGCTTTGACTTCGTACGTTGTTATACGGACATCTATTGTTCTGGCAGTGGAGTAAATGAAAGGAGGAACAACTACCAATCCGGGTCCCTTGGCGCCCACTGATTTTCCCAGCCTGAGCAGTACTATCTTCTGCCACTCCGGAATTATAAAGAACATTTTCGCGAATACATTAGAGAACCAAAGCAGCGCGACAGTTTTTACCGCTATCCAGATGAACATGGAATCCAGCTGGGATTTCCAGCCTGCCAGATCCGGCCAGACGAGCAGAAGCCACAGCGGTACAAGAATGATAAGCCGAACAAGATTTCTTATGAAATTCTGGACCGGATTTCGACTGAGCATGATTCCCCTCCCGATTGAAAGCCACATCAAAACGTACTTGCACTTTTTATACTATCAGCGTTGAAAAGTGATGTCAATTAAGTATTTTGCCGTGAAATTTGCAGTCAATACTGTATCGGGTAAACAGAATACTTTGACTTCGTACCGGAAACAGGCAGGGGGCGGCGAAGCCGCCCCCTGCAGGGTAATACTACCTTGTAGATAGAACCGTGAATTCGATTCTTCTGTTCATCGCTTTGTTCGATGCGGAAGTATTGGGAACAACGGGCTGGCTTTCACCGAATCCCATTGTTGTAAGCATGCTGGCAGACACACCTCTCTGCACAAGGTAATTGAACACCGATGTCGCCCTCTGTTCACTGAGGGTCTGGTTGTAACCTGTGCTTCCATCCGAATCCGTGTGTCCTGCTATCTGAACCATTGCGTTCGGATTGGCTTTCAGAATCTCAACCATGTTGTCAAGAACATAGTAGGATTCAGCTTTGATATTCGCGCTTCCACTGTCGAAGTAGATATTATTGAACGATATAACCTGTCCCGTTTGCAGTTCTGGCTTAAGGATAAAGTCAGTTATTGAAGTCTGGTCAGCCTGTATTACTACTATATCCGACGATGTTTTGTAATCTTCCGCATCAGCATTTACAGTCCAGGTTCCTTCGGGAACATCGAACTGGAAAATACCGTTTTCAGTGGATTCGTAGGTTATTGTGGTATCGTCCAGTTCCACCGAAATAGTTGCCTGAAGCGGATCTCCGTTTTCAAATTCGGTTACGGTACCGGCAATTTGACCAAGACCGGCCTGCGGTTCGAGGCTGAAATCAACAACAACATCCTGGCCGGCTTCAAGCACAACCGTTGACGAAGCTGCTTTGTAACCATTGGCTGCTACCGTTACCGGGATACTGCCGGCTGGAAGTGTGGCAGTGTAAAATCCCGTTACAGGATCTGACACAACGGAAGCTACAGCCGTACCAGGGAAAGATACAGTAGCCTCAACGGCTTCTCCTTCTTCCACTTCTGTGATCATACCTGATACGGTTCCGGTTGTGATTGCGGGGCCTTCCTTCAGGAGGTCACTTGAGAAGGCAATACTTCCCGACACTCCCCAATCCTGTGTTCCACCTTCAGGCAGTGGAGCTCTCTGATCTCTCTCTTCAATGGAAACGGAGCCGCTCTGGTAAAGGTTGTGTCCGAAATCAAAGTAGTCCGTATTGAAGTCGGTAAGACCCATATTGAAGCAGAAGTCCATTATTACGCCACCACCCGAGAAAACGCGGATTCCCGGCGTAAAGTATGCAACTGTATTGTAGTTGTCTCTGTCAAGATATTTCTTCATTGAAAACTCGGTATAGATTACAGCGAACTGGGTGGGGAATTCAAGTGCTGCACCGAAATCAAGTGCGTTATCATCGATAACAGAACTTACCAGAATTTCATCCGTTCTGGATCTGTGTCCCGTACTGTCAAAGTGCAGTCTGTAATCGTTCAGTGTTATTGTCTGTTTGTACATCGAGTAGCCGACATTAACATGCAGTCTCAGGGGTGTTCCCGGCCATACACTCGCCATATCGGCAGATATCAGTCCGTCAAAACCCATGCTGGTGTGCCCTGTTGAAAGACTCGGAGTACGCATGGAATATAGAGGAGTTCCCCTGTCATACTTGCCGTCATATTCTTCACACTCGACTGTCTGGTTGCTGGACGGAGCAAAAGAGAACCAGTTGTCCAGTCCCAACCAGAGAACCCGGCTGGACGGAGTGGGAGTGAAACCAGCCTTGTAACCAAGCATTACATCACCCATACCGTGAATACCATCCCACTGGCCTATGGTCTGATTCCTGGGTGGTTTAAGGTCATATTCGTAATAGGTGGCTATATAACTGATCCGGGCAGCGATTTCCATAAAGCTTGTAAGTCCGTAATCAAGAACGAAGTAACCCTGAGCCAGATGCTCGGTATCTTCCACACTGAGAACGGTGTCCGAGAGGCTTCCTGCCGGACGGTAATGGAGATCATTGTTTTTGTCAGAACTGCTCCAGTATCTTGCGACGATACTGAATGCCATTTGATTTGACCCGATTGTCCTGGCATCCACAACCCTGTTCACGCCTCTGAACCCCAAAATCGAGGGCAGAGAGAATGCCGACCCTGCCACCAAAAGTGTCAGGATTATTAATAAGCCTCTGATTTTCATCGTACCTCCCTTTTGAAAACTATCGATTATGACTTGCGCAAAAACAATTATACTATTAGAAAAGCATAACGTGTATATGTCAACCGTTAGGTAAACCCGTTTCTTCTCGTAAACATGAATAATTCAGGGAAAGGAACTTAAAATGTCTGTTTATCGAATTCTTATTTCTATCATGCTTTTTGCCAGTGGTATTGCCCTGGCTTACGATCCTCTTTATTACTGTAATCTTACCGAGGCTCTGCAATCTATGCAGGCGGGCGGCGACATTGCATTCGGATATTTCGGAGCCAGCCACTACTGGAGCACGGATACACTTGGAAACAGTCAGGAGTACGAATATCAGACCGGTCTTGGTGTCATAAGATTTCAGTTTATCGGCAGGTACGGACTTACGAACAGCCACACCTTATCTCTTATTATCCCCGGGTTTCTGCAGCTAAAGGGTTCCGGAGCCAAAAAGGGAATGGGTATTACAGATCCATGGATATCCCTTGATGGATGGCTTACCAGAGAACCAAGACTTTTTGCAAGGGGAGCCATAAGAATCCCTCTTAAAAGAGCTCTTGAATCCGGTGATTATTCTGAAAGCAACAGGCATTTCGCCTTTGACGGTGCAATGACAATTGTCACCCCCATTTCAGCGGGTTCGGGTATAGATTTCGAAGCAACAGCCGGGTTACGATATTACCTTTCAGCCTGGGATATGCTGCATGACAGAAGTGATTCCGCTGAAACCAAGCCTCCTATCGAATTACGACTGACCGGTTTCTTTGTTCTTCCGGTCAACCCCGAGCTTAGCCTCAGGCTGGGGGGAGAAGTGGCGACCAGAGGTGAAACCGAAGCGGAAATAAACGGAATCTGGATGAACGATAGATGGAGCGCTTTCAACCAGCAGGACATCAGAGCCGGATTTTCAATCAACAATGAAAACCTTAATCTGAAAGCGGAGGTTTATTACCGCCTGGGTGGAGAGAATACCGCCAGGGAATGGGGATTGATGATAAGCGGAACCGGTCTTAATTTGGGCGATCTGTTCAAAGAATCTACCGGATCAGGCAGATCTTCCGGCAGACAATGAAAAAAATCATCCTTGCCGTTTCTGTTCTCCTGCTGGTACTTGTTGCTTTCCTGGCCAGGGAAAAC